>CAYOFH010000152.1:0-3906 GCA_964403175.1 uncultured Marinilabiliaceae bacterium | reverse complement strand
GATTATGGCTTCAGTCGTTTCCAACGGGGGATTCCGGAAGACGTAAAAATCCCGGCAGACGAATGGCAAACCAGGCATCTGTTGATGCTGTGTCAGGCATGTATTGATCTTTGGAAGGCAGGAGAAACGCAATTTAAATTAATAGCGATCAACATTGCGAGGCAGATTATTGAGCGGCAAATATCAGCGGAAAAAGCAGAGCATGGCTTTTGGGGACATTTCTATGAGTTTAAATCCCTGCCATATAGTGAGAAATCCTGGACACATGGTATTGTAAACAATGAATTCGGAGCCGATATAGGAGAAATTTACCCCAATTATTTGATGCCGTTGATCGAAATGTACCGCCTGTGGCCCCATCATAAGGATGCCCCCAAATGGCGTGAGGCACTGGAATACTTTGCCTACGGTTATCTAATCCCGGCTTGTGAAAGTAATCCATTTGGGATTGTACCCCTCGGTGTTTTTGGAAAGGAGGGCCCCCTTTGGTTTTGCGGGACATTTCATGGCACCAATGCCATTTACGGATTTACGGCTGCTTTAGCTTTTGAGCTTGCTGATTTTCTGGACGAACCTAAACTGAAAAGGATTGCCTACGGAAACCTTCAATGGTTGGCGGGTCTCAATAGTGGCATAACAAAGGAGTCTTTGAAAGGTAGTGTCATTTATAGTGCTGATATACCCGCCCATGTTGCCATGCCGGCGAGCATGATGTTTGGTGTCGGCAATCGTTGGGCGGGGACCTGGTTCGGGACCAGGGGAGTCATCTGCAATGGTTTTTCAACAGGCGAACAATTCAAGCATGATGTGACTCCTAAACAAGAAAATGACGGTCCTTTTTCATTTACCGATGAAGACTGGATACCGCATTCAGCTTCATGGTTATCAGCCATTGTTAGAATAAGCAATAGACCGTAAGATTTTTAGAGATAAGATGTAAGATGAATCATATAATTTTGAAAATCTGCATTTTAACACAAAAACCCCTTTGGTTGCAAATAGCTGATTCAAAGGCTATTAATAAAAACTTAACGGGCTATTCAATAAGTGAATAATCAATTTATAAATTTTAATATAAATCTTATGAATGCAAAAGTTTTAGAATTGGCCAAGATGATTGACCATTCAATTCTTCACCCTACACTCACGGATGCCGACTTAAAAAGGGAGTGTGAAGTTGCCCGAAAGTACAATGTGGCATCTGTGTGTGTAAAACCATATGCAGTGAAACAGGCTGCAGAACTGTTAAAGAGTTCCGATGTTTTGGTAGGCTGTGTGATTGGTTTTCCTGCAGGCAACAGTGCCATTTCTGTTAAGGTTTTTGAAACCGGGCACGCCATTAAAGATGGGGCAGTAGAAATTGATATGGTTATCAATATTGGTAAAGCCCTTGGCGGTGATTGGGATTATATTGAAAAAGAGATAAAAGCAGTAACAGATGCGTGTCATGCAGGGAACGCGATTGTAAAAGTGATTTTTGAGACGGATTATGTGAGCCGCGAAGAAGACATCATCAAACTTTGTGAGATCTGTACCAAAGTTGAGGCCGATTATGTGAAAACATCTTCCGGTTTTGGCTTTGTGAAACAACCAGATGGAAACTATAATTATACAGGTGCCACAATCCCCAATTTGAATTTGATGAGGAAACACTCAGGACCAAAAGTAAAAGTGAAAGCGGCAGGAGGCGTTAGAACACTCGACGATTTAATTGCTGTACAAAATACCGGAGCTACAAGGTGCGGGGCTACAGCCACTGCTGTTATGCTTGAAGATGCCGTTAAAAGATTTGGAAAATGACCGCAAGGAGAAGCTCCACAGCGACTTAATCTGTTGTGTTAATAGTTAAGACAACAGGCAGACTTTTTCTTTTCTTTGTTGTTGATTTTGGATTGTATGTTAAGATGAATCCTTTTTTTAACAGCCAGATTATTTTCTTCTAATTCTAGTAATTAAGCAGTGATAGTGTAAATGTTTGTATTTGATTTCTAGCTTGTTCTATTCGTAAGTTTTTCTTATGAGACGGGTCGAATGCCAATAAAAACTGACAACCGCAAAGAAATTTGATGAAGGGAATAATTATTTATTTTCAAGTCAAATTTATTGAGGACGACTGTATTTAGGCGGGAGTTAAACATCGTAGGAGATAATTTATGAATAGTTCACGCTAATTCATTTCTCCGAAAAATATTAACGGACTATTGAAGTTTTGCCTCATCAAAAAAATAAATTATGTTTGTTTTGCAATCGTACTCGTTAGTCGTGATTTTTTGTGTAATAACCATGTTGTGTTGGGGATCATGATACACAAAAACTTGCTGAAAAATCATGGCGATTCGAATTGTTTTACTGGGATTATGTAATTGGAATTTTTTTTATCTTTATTTTTTGCATTCACATTAGTAAGCTTCGGTGAAAACGGGCGAAGTTTTTTGCTGGCATATTCTTCCATTGGACAAGCTGTGAAATTGAATTTGAAAGAAAAGGGTGATGAACTCATTTATAGGTGGTTCAATCCCTCTAATGGCATTGTTATAAAAGGAGAATCCTATGCCAATCAGGGCGAAACGAGGTTTGATCCGGTTGAAGCAGGAAATGGCAAAGACTGGCTTTTGGTTATTGATGATTTACAGAATTAAGTACAATCAATAAAAATCCTAAGTTATGAAGTTGTTTGCTTCTTTTTTGATGATTTTTCTTTTGGGAGTATCGTTTCCTGAGGCTCAAACTCCATCTGATTTTATTGTAGTAGATCAGTTTGGATATTTGCCGGATGCACCCAAAAAAGCCGTAATCCGAAACCCACAAGTGGGTTTCGATGCCAGTGAGTCTTTCACTCCAGGGACCAGTTATCAGTTGATTGATTCTGAATCAGAAGAAGTTGTTTTTTCGGGATCACCCCAAATGTGGAATAGGGTAATACCGATCCTTCTTTTGGGGATCAGGTCTGGTGGTTCGATTTCTTGGAAGTTTCGGATGTGGGGAGTTATTACGTTATGGATGTGGACAATAATGTGCGTTCTTTTGAGTTTCGGATTTCTCCGGCAGTGAATAAGGAGGTTTTGAAGCATGCTGTTCGAACTTTCTTCTATCAGCGGTCTGGTTTTCCGATGGTTCCTCATTGTGGGACAGGGTGGGGGAGTTTACTTATGGCCCGGCACCCGGCTTTCTTACCGGAGGCCCTAATCCTTCATACGATTGGGATGGATGCTGCCCGGGAAATTATGGTTCAGCGGTAAACAATCAAGCCTGTAACGCAGTGGATATTATGCCTCCCAAAGATCAGCCCGGCCAGAAATCCTATAAAGATTTTAACAATTCATGGCCTTTAAATTCATGGTCAGTTACTGAGATCAGCTGTGGTTATCAGATGAATTACATTGGGTTGCTTGCCAATCTTGCGGATTATTCTTACGATTGCAATGGTGATCTTAACGGTGAAGCTTCTATTGATGTTTGTGGTGTTTGTTCAGGAGGAAATACAGGACGGCAGCCGGTTGTTGATCCTGCCGATTGTGAAACCAATACCATATTGATACCGAATCAGACAGTCGGAGATTTACTTTATGGCCCAACCCTGTAAAAAGTGATCTGTTCGTTAGGAATTCCTTTGCAAAGGAATTTTCTTACCGAATAGTGAATCTTAAAGGGGTTGTATTACAGGAAGGTCTGGGAATGGGAGAGGAAACTATAGATGTGTCGTCATTGGATTCTGGTACCTACTTTATTGTCTTTGATTCTGATAACGGAGGTTTTTCTCAGAAAGTAGTTGTTAATTAGATTATGATTAACCATATTATCTGAGCAAAACCATAACAGGCATCACCAAAGGGTCTTTTATCCCCCTAAAATTTTTTATATTTGTTGGTATAAGCCAAAAGTATGAACTCAAAAAGATCATTAAAA
>CAYOFH010000151.1:0-8174 GCA_964403175.1 uncultured Marinilabiliaceae bacterium | reverse complement strand
TCTTGTTTTACAAACATCTGCAGAAGAACACCTTTGAACTACCCCAAACATCCAATCCAGGTGTAAGGCATGAAATTAACCTTTGGCCATTGATCGCAAGATCTATCTCTTTGCCTGTTCACACGATGCCGTCAAAAACGCAGCTATCATTTATTCACTGCCGGGCACGTGCAAGATCAACGATACAGACCCCTGCCAATGGATAAAAAACACCTTGAACCGAATACCAATCCATCCAAAGGAAAAACTTCATGAATGATTTCGGATAAAACGAGCATCAGATTGATTGATTAGATTTTTGGTGATGCAGTTTGCCGGATGGTTAAAACATTCCAGCAATGCATTACCCTCTCACCTCTTTGCCAGTGTAAACAAAAACTCTATGCCCCCTTCCGGTCGGTTGCGGGCAGTGATGTTGCCTTTATGCAGCTGAATGGCATTCTTAACGATGGAAAGCCCCAGGCCGGTGCCGCCTGTTTCACGCATGCGGCCTGAGTCGATGCGGTAGAAGCGCTCAAAGATACGTTGCAGGTGCTCCTCCGGGATGCCGATGCCGTTATCGCTGTAGGAGAAATAATGGTATTTCTTATCTTCCAGGTAATTCTTGATCTCGATGGTCATGTTCTCGCCGGCATAATTGATGGAGTTTTCGATAAGGTTCTGGAAAACAGAGGAGAGCAGGGAGTCGTTTCCGTTCACCACCACCTCATCATCGATGTACAGCTTGCACTTTATGTTCTTTGCCGTAAGGCGGCTTTCCAGATTCTCTACCACATCGTGCACTATTTTTTTGATGCCCACAGGCTTGATTTCAAACAGTTCGGCCGAATCTTCAATATTGTTCAACAGGGAAATGTCGTTCAACAGATGGTTCAGCCGTTCCGACTGACTGTATGCACGGCTGATGAAATACTGCTGCTTATCAGGAGTTATCTTTGGATTATTCATTATGGTTTCCAGATACCCCTTGATAGAAGCAAGCGGGGTTTTCAATTCATGGGCAATGTTGGAGGTCAGTTGTTGCTTAAGCAAACGGCGTTTCTCCGGACGGGTGATGTCGGTAATCAGAATTTCAAAGCTCTTGTCGGCAAAAATGATGCAAAGCAGTTTGAAATAACGTTCATTTTTACTAATGGTATATTCAATCTGAGGCAGTTCATTTTTATTAAACTCGGTATCCGAATCCAGGTACTTTTCCAGAAAGTTGTTTATGTTTTTGAATTCGGGAATAGAGAAAATAGCTTCGGCCGAAATTGTTGAGGTACGTGAAATTAAGCTGATGTACTGTATGAAATAACTGTTGGCCAGTATTTTTTCCTTATCCGGAGAGAAAAATGAAATTCCTTCATTTAGTACATTCAAATGATTAAAAAACCGTTCTTTTTCCATCTCCAAATCATCGCGGGTTTTCCTTAGGTTGTCGTATATTTTCACTATCTGAGAGCCAATCTCTCCCAGTTCATTATTGGGAAATTCTATCTCCGTATCCATAGGTTCATTTCTTCCTGCTTTCACGGCAAAATCTTTAAGTTTGATGATAGAAACAGAGAGCTGCCGGTTAAGAATATTCACGAGCACCCAGATGAGGAGAAACAAAAGGATAATGAAAAAAATGAAGTACCGTTCACCGTGAAGAAAATTCTCAGGTTCAACATCATAAATCATTGCAGCCCGGATAAAATACCCATCATAGTATTTGGCGAAATAATAGAAGTCCTGGTTCGTAAGGGCCGACTTGCGGATGTTTGAACCTGAGCCGGTATAAAGGGCATTCTGAATCTCGGGTTGTTGAAGATGGTTTTCCATGGCGGCTTCATTTTCAACGAAACTATCATACACTACAGTTCCATCCTGTTTTATAATAGTGATTCTCAGGTTGGGTTCGGCAATCAGGAATTCCAGGGTATCGGCCCGGTCAAAGTCCTTGTCTTCAAAAATCTTATAATGCTGGACGAAATTATTTGTGATTTGGATGGCATTCTCCAAAATGTGCTCCAATTGACTGACTTTAAAACTTTTTTCACGCTGTAGTTGAAACAGCATAACCGCCACTGTAAAAATTACAAAAACAGAAATGAAATAGACAAATACTTTTCTACGAAATGATTTATCTTCCGGCACGTTGAAAAAATTTTACTGTTTAACCAAATGCTTATCCATAAAACAATATCCATAACCCGATCGCCCCTGTATGCACCGACCATAGTTTCCAACTTTCTTACGAAGCCGGGCAATATTTACATCTACGTTTCTTTGGGTAACAATTACATCATCGCTCCAAATCCTGTTGAGAATTTCTTCGCGACTAAAAAAATGTCCCTTTTGAGTCATAAGCATCGCCAATATTTCAAACTCCTTACGGGTAAGATTAACCTGCCTTTCACCAATATGCACAGTTTTATTGTTGGTATTTACCAGCAATTCATCCGATGACAGCAGTTCGTTTTCAACGGCTAATGCTTTTCCCCGCTTTAAGACAGCCCTCACTCTTGCCAGCATCTCCTTAATGGAAAACGGTTTGGGGATGTAATCGTCGGCCCCCACAGTAAACCCGGTAAGAATGTCGTTTTCAGTATTTTTTGCAGTAAGAAAAATAATGGGCACGTTCAGTTTCATTTCATTACGCATTATGGAAGCCATCCTGTAGCCTGAAGTGTTGCCCATCATCACATCAAGCAGTATAAGATCGAAACTCTCCAGTGGCTTTTTTAAAGCTACTTCAGCAGAATGAGCCGTTTCTACCCGGAACCCTTCACTGGTAAGGTTGAATTCCAGAATCTCGCATAAATCCCGTTCATCATCCACAACAAGTATTTTATGAGCTTTTGACTCGTTCATGACTGATAATTAATCAATTTTCTTTACATGTCTCACATTTCTCCCTTCAATAGAATAAATAGCAGCTTCTGCAATGTTGGTGGCATGGTCGCCAATGCGTTCGATGTTTGACACCATGGCATTCATGCTGATAAAGCTATTGAGGAGCTGCTTGTTTTCTTCAGGGATGTTGGTCTTTTTGATGGCTTTTTTTATCATCTTATGATTCATCTCATCCACCACGGCATCATTTTTTATAGTCCAGATGGCAAATTCCTTGTCGTCGGTGGTAAACGAAACCAGTGCCCTGTTGACCATATTGGAACTCTGCATGTACATGTTTGACACCACATCTGCCATTTCCGAATAAATTTCCGGAATCTTAATTTTGCTAAGCAGCTTTAATATGTTGGTAATCTGGTCTCCTATCCGTTCCAGGCTTATGATGATTTGGTAACAGGCAATAATCTTCCGGATTTCGGAAGCTACCGGATGATACAACACGATGGTATTGATGATCTTATCACTAAGCTTTACCTCAAACTGATCAATTTTTTTTTCATTGGCAATAATTTCATCATTCAACTTAGCGTTTGCATTAATTTCACCGGATGCAATGATCTGTTCCAGCAAATCGAGCTGATGCAACACCAGGTTGGCAAATTCCTCGAAATCGGCCATTATGTTGTTTATTGCAGTATCTTTTTTAGTAGTCATCTTTGTTTTTAATCAGCGAAGTTAAAAAAAACTAACCGAATTTACCAGTCAGATATTCTTCAGTACGGCGATCTTTAGGACGTGTAAACATGTCTTTTGTTTTACCATATTCCACCAGTTCGCCCAGGTACATAAACATTGAAAAATCTGAAATCCTTGCAGCTTGCGACATATTGTGCGTTACCATAAGAATTGTATAATTTTTCTTCAGTGTTACCAGCAGCTCTTCAATTTTTGAGGTAGCTACCGGGTCAAGCGCTGAGGTAGGTTCATCGAGCAGGATAACTTCCGGGTCGAAAGCCAGAGCGCGGGCGATACATAAACGTTGCTGCTGCCCCCCGGAAAGAAAAGTTCCTTTATTGTATAATCCGTCTTTTACTTCTTCCCACAGGGTCACATCGCGCAGCGAACGCTCAACGATTTCATCGCGCTGAGAGCGTTTTAACCGGATACCGTTCAGTTTATAACCGGCAATTACATTATCATAAATGCTCATTGTGGGAAATGGATTAGGCCGTTGAAAAACCATTCCTGTCATGCGCCTCAACTGAATGGCAGGCATTTTAGAAATGTTCTTCCCGTTTATACTGATGTTTCCTTTTGTTTCAATGTTTTCATACAATTCATGCAATCGGTTTACAGCCCTCAGAAGCGTACTTTTCCCGCAGCCCGAAGGCCCCATAATGGCAGTTACGCTATTCCGTTTTATATCCGCCGACACATTGTTTACGGCATACTTTCCCTTTTCGTACGACACGTAAAGGTTTTCAAAAGTAAGTACCGGATCTTTTATTTTTATATTTGTTTCTGTCATTTTAAGTTTTTATTTCCTGCGCGAAGCGATTTGCTTTGAAATGATATTAAGGCTTAAAACTATTACCATCAGAAGCAAAGAAGAGCTCCAGATTAAATCGACCATATTCGGGTCGTTGTAAAATTCCCAGATGAGCAATGGTATGGCACTGACTGGTTCGGTAACATCAAAGGTAACCCTGCTGCTTCCCAGGGCGGTCAGCAAAAGCGGCGCTGTTTCACCCAATATTCTTGAAATGCCCAGCAGTATACCTGTCAAAAGTCCGCTAAACCCGGTGGGGATCAAAACCCTTAACAGCACCTTGTAATAAGGCACTCCAAGAGCTATGCCTGCTTCCTTTATACTAACCGGTATCATCTTGAGGGTCTCCTCAGTGGAGCGGACTATCATGGGAAGCATCATAATAGCAAGCGACACGCTGCCCGCCAGGGCAGAGAATCCGTTGGTAACATGCTTCACAACCCACAGATAGGCAATAAGCCCCAGCACAATGGAGGGGACGCCCTGCAGGATATCGGAGATGTTCCTTGTTAAACCGGCCAGAAATTTTTTCTGGTTCTCATACAGGTAAATGCCGGTCAGCACACCTACAGGAATCGCAATTATTGCTGCCACAATAACCATCAGTAACGTGCCGGTTATCCCGTTCACAATACCCCCGGGAATCCGCTCATTATTTGTAACGGCAGTCATGGCTTCAAAGGTATCGGGGGGTGTTTCCAGCAAAAAGCTGAAACTTATCTGGCCAATTCCCTTAACTATGAGTTCATAGATGATAAGAATAATCGGAGAAATAGTAAGGATTGAAAAGCCAATTATAAGTCCCTTGAAAATCCGGTCCTTTAACTTTCTCCTGCGAATGTTATCTCGTATGGCAATACTATTACTTGCTAAACTCATAACCTATGACATTTTTTTAATGATGAGTTTTCCAATAGCATTAATTATTCCTGTAATAAGGAATAGCAACAAACCTATGGCAATCAGAGCACTTAATTTTAAACCGCTGGCCTCGCCAAACTGGTTGGCAATCACACTGGCCATTGAATTGCCTGTACTGAAAAGACTGTCGGGAACAATATTGGAATTCCCGATAAGCATGGTAACAGCCATGGTTTCCCCAAGAGCTCTTCCGAAAGTCAAAATATATCCTGCAATTATTCCTGAACGTGCTGAGGGCACAATCACATTAAAAACTACTTCACTGCGGGTGGCACCCAACGAATAAGCTGCTTCCTTGAGTTCGTGTGGCACCATTGCAATGATTTCACTGCTAAGGGAAGTGGCATAAGGTATTATCATAATGGCAAGAATAACCCCTGCCGTAAATATGCCGAATCCCTGGTTGGGTACTCCCAGTTCAATAAGGAACGGGCGCAGTACATAGAAGCCCCAAAGACCGTATACAATGGAAGGAATTCCGGCAAGTAAATCAACCATGCTGCCCAGAATTTTAGCCACCCTTGTTCCGCGGTAATACTCTCCCAAAAACAGGGATGCTGAAAATGAAAGTGGAAGACTGATAAGCAGGGCCAACACGGAGGTAATCACAGTTCCTGCAATAAACGGCAACGCGCCATAATTCTCTTCTTCGCTGCGGGGATTCCAATCATCGGAAATTATAAAACCTAGTCCAAACTCTTTAAATACCGGAATAGATCCTTCTGTCAGAGAATAAACCATTCCGGCAGCAAGTAATAAAATAATAAATGACGCCGAAAGCAGAACCGTTTTGGTTATTATATCACTGTTCATTTAGGTGGTTGTAAACTTTATAAAACAGGTTGCCCATCGTAGGTAACCGACTGAAGTATTGCCTTTGCTTTATCAACGGTGGATTGGGAAAGGGGGGAATAATGCACTTTTTGTGCCATTCCCTGGGCTTCTTCACTGACCAGCCAGTTTAAAAACTCTACAGTAGCAGTAGCCTTTTCCAGAGAACGGTTATTGTAATTCTGTTCCTTATAAAGGATGATCCAGGTGAATCCACTGATGGGATAGGCTTGCGGATTATCAGAATTGGTAAGCATGACACGTGTATCATCGGGGATGTTTCCTTCTGCAGCAGCGCTCACCGATTCGGTTGTGGGAAGCACATAATTCCCCGATTTGTTCTGTACACTGGCTGTTTTGATACGTTGTGCAAAAGCATATTCCGATCCGATATAGCCAATAGAACCTTCGGTCTGTTTAATGGTTCCCGCCACACCGGGGTTTCCTTTGGCGCCCATACCTACCGGCCATTGAAGCGCTTTTCCGGTACCTACTTCTTCCTCCCATGCCGGGCTAATCTTACTCATATAATCACTGAAAATATGGGTGGTGCCGCTACCATCAGAACGATGAATGACATTAATATCTATATCCGGAAAATCAATATCCGGGTTGTTATCTTTGATCTGCGGATGGTTCCAGCGGGTAATTTCACCCATAAAAATCTTCTCCAGCAGCTCGTTGGACAACTTCAGGTCTTCTACCCCGGGAAGATTATATGCTATAACCACGGCGCCAATAACAGTGGGGATATGAAGCACCTCTTCGGGCATTTCTGCCAGCTCTTTATCTTTAAGATAAGCATCCGTAGCGCCAAAATCAACTACTCTGTCTGTCAGACTGCGGATTCCTCCGCCCGAACCGATACCACCATAGGTAATCTCCACGCCCGTTTGGTCGCTGTATTCATTTATCACCATATTATAATATGGCAATGGAAAGGTAGCTCCCGCGGCTGTCAGCGATAAATCAGACTGAGCAGACTTTGTACCGCCCTCTTTTTTGGAAGAACCTCCGCAGGCACTTAGGAGCAAAATGGCCAAAGATAAAATTACAAAATTTTTTGCTTTCATATTAATTATATATAGATTAAAAACTTATTTCACAATTTAAACCAACACTACTTAAACCAACACTACGCATGGATGGTGAATCACATTCCGGGCTACACATCCTGTAATGGATTCCAAATTTTACACCCCTGATGGGAGCATCTTCAATCCTCACAACCACAAACTATACGTCTTTGTTTATCCGCCAGCAATCATCTTCACCGGCAAGCCTGCTGGAATATTGAGCTTGTCTTATCTGCCAAGACTTTAATATTGCGTTTGATTTGGAATAGCGAACATATGCATTTTTTAGATATGTGAAAAACTGGTGGTCGCCTGCTTGCAAATCGTCTACATCCACTACGATGTGCCCTTACCATTCTGCATTGAACCTGTATTGATAACCCAAATAGGACTGGGTTTTATCAAATGCCGGCAAAACTCCACCACTTACAAAATCGTTATGAAAATTCGCAAATATCAAAACAATTGGTTTTCCATTGGGTTCAAATTCATCAGCTTTCTGGTTACTGAATCCTGTCGATTTAATACAGCAAAGAACAAATAAAACGATTATATTTTTTATTACTGAGATTGAATATTTATCAGGTAACAAAGATGAAAGCATAGGGTTACACGGAAATTAAGAAATTATTACAAAACGATTAAATTATATCCTTATTGCCCCGTTTTCAAGCGGATTATGGAAGAAGAAAAATGTAACATTTTTGTAATATTTTTTTAAACCCGTTTGTTCTCTCCTGTCCCCCACTTCCCAAATTATTAAAAATATATGAACCGAGCCATAACAAAGTTTTTGACAAACACGCGGATGATTATAATTCGCAGCATAGACAAAAATAAAAAACCGGAATTATAGCGAGCTCCCCCGTAAAAAAAGAACGGGGCAGGCATCTGACCGAATGATTCAAATTATAAACAGATGAATTCGTGGACTGGACAAAAATACAAAACCAGAGTTTTGGCGAGCTCCATCTGAC
>CAYOFH010000150.1:0-8192 GCA_964403175.1 uncultured Marinilabiliaceae bacterium | reverse complement strand
AATAGATCGTTAGACTTTTAGATATAAGATTTAAGCTAAATCATGTAACATTGATAATCTGCACTTTAAAACAAAAGCTCAAACGCTTGCAAATAATTGCATTTCAGGCTTTTATGAAAGTTTAACGAAGTATTGCTATTTGCTTTCTAAACTATTTTATTTCTCCGAACCTAACTCAATATTATTAATAACGTCTGTATATACTGTATATACAGGCATTTGGACATTTCATAGCGTAAACATAAGAAATAAATAAGGCTAATAATATTTCAAATAATAATATGGACAAAAACATCTTAATTTATTACATTTGTAAATATAGGTTCAGCAAACTTTAACCAGAGAGAACAAAAAAGAAAACAATTTTCAAACAAGAGAACTGCTTATATCTTGTTCTCAAAAAATGATGAATTATGAAAGATACTAATTTTTGGATTCAGAGACTTTTATTGCTTATTATTGGATTCGGGTCAATGATGATGGTATCATGTGACGATGATGACACAAATGATTCAGAAGATCCTGATAATATTGAAGAGCAAACATGGGAACCTTATCAGTTAAAAGCCAACACAGCATACGATTATGACTTTTCGATGACTGATGAGGATAACAGCTATTCCGGAACTGCAAGAATTGAAATAGGGGATCCGGAAGTTGAAGTTACCGGAAATCTTAACGGACAGGACTTTAACCACATAAGTGACAGTAGTGATGATATCAACCAAAACTTCATTTCAGCCGTTAGTCAATCCCCTCTCGGGATGACATTTTATCAACCACTAATGTTAAATGCATTCAATGACCGGACTTTTGAGGTAGGTAATGCCTGGAGTTATAGTTATGAGGGGAGCTCTATTTCCTTTGACATAACAGAAACAATAACAATTGCAGGAATAGATGGCTATGTTGTAGAAACTGAATTTACAGATGCAGAATCAGGAGAAATCTTATTCTGGTCTATGGTCGTAAATCAGGAAATTCCCTTACCCCTTCAATTTAATGCCGATTATGGCGAAAATGAGACCTATTATATGGAACTGACAGCATATGAAGAGTAATTCAGACGTGTTTTTATCAGAAGTGAATTAAGGAAAAATATGTCATTTTTTTCAGAAAACTATGTGTAATTCAAAAATAAACCATACCTTGCACCCATCAAATTTTTATTAAACATTTATCATGAACAAAGGAACAGTAAAATTCTTCAACGAAAGCAAAGGTTTTGGCTTTATCAAAGAAGACGACACACAGAAAGAGTATTTTGTACACGCAACCGGTTTGATTGACACAGTCAACGAGGGCGATGAAGTAACTTTTGAACTTACCGAAGGTAGAAAAGGGCTAAATGCTGTAGATGTGAAATTAGCTTAGTCAGAAAATTCTACTTTGCTAAAAATATTAAGCCCGTCTGTTGACGGGCTTTTTTTTGTTTAGGCGGGGCCTGGCTCCACCTCCAAACGGACTTAAATATCGACAGTACTTTTATTTGCTTTCCTTTTTCCATTATAAAAATAACAATTACCTGACTTTATAAAGATAACCATTACCTGACGTACGCAGATAAAAGAGAAGTTTTCCTGATAAAATCAACATTCTAATTTCATAAAAAATAAAAACCCGGCTGATTGATGGCCGGGTTTTCTGTTTTATTATTAACAACAAACTATACTGCTTGTTCAGTAAAAGGCTCTTCGGTCTGAATGGAAAAATAGGCGACAATATGAATAATCCATCCAACAAAAGCTACAATAGCTCCGAGACCGAAAAGAATAACACCTATAGAACCAATAAAATATAGCAGTCCGGCAGTTTTAAATTGTTTTACTCCAGATGACTCAGCCAATAGCTTTAAAGCCTGAAAAATATAATAACTACCCACAATGCCACCAGCCAAAATAAGCAATGCTCCAAAAATAGTTATTCCGCTTTCAAATACGACAGTCATCAATTGTTGAAAATTCTCAGGATCAAATCCATCAGATGACATGGTAACAAATGCAGAACCGGCACCGATCGCTATAATTACAAGTCCAATCAAATTAGCTATAATCGGAATTAAAAATCCGATTAATGATTTTTTAAAAATGGGTGGATTCTCAAAAGCCTTTGAGAAATAATGCAAGGACATTAATAATAAAACCAATGCAGCCAGACCGGCTACCGTACCCAATAAGGGAATTAAAGAGGCAATAGGTAATAATATCCCTATCCGCCCTAATGTAATCGCTTGTTTTTTCATAAGTAAAAAATTTGTTTTTCAATGCCTTATGAAACGAGCATGGCAATGTTTGCCTAAAAAGACCATGTATAAGTTCTTGTATGTGAATTCCACCCGACCTTAAAAAATAAATTTTATTCGGATGAACCTTCCACCTTCTTTATTCATGGCTTACGTGAAGCTTAAGAAAACAAAGCTCCATAACCGTTTCATAATGATTCGTTTTGATAATAAAATGAATAATTTCCGGACAAAGTCCAAAATATTAATAATTCCATCAGAAAAACTAAGCAAGCAACCCACCCTTTTCTTTACGAAACACTCTTTAAACAAAGAAAGTTCCCATAAAAATATAATCTCCCAATTTACGATATTTTATTTATTAATTCAATAGTATATGAGAGGAAAATCTTCATATTCAGATTAGTCTAAACCAATTTCCCAAGTTATTATGATCTCAATATTAAAGATAGGAAAGAAGGTTTAGATTGCTTAACTACCCTGAAAGTGGCCCCACTTAAGCGGATTTAACGAAAATCCCGGTAAACATAACTCCATATTTCTCTCATTCAGGTTTTTCAATTTTTTAAACCCCGTTATTATTTTGTAAATTTGAAATTGATAAAAAAAACAATCGATTACTTTAAATGTCTTTTTTCGCAATTCAGGTATTATATACCTATGGATAGAATTATTCTTCTCATAAAAAATAAAATATAAAATCATGTTGCCATGAATTACAGAACATTAGGAAAAACAGGACTTAAAATCTCAGAAATCTCACTTGGAACCTGGCAGGTTGGGGGGAAATGGGGTTCAGGCTTTGATGATAAAAAGGCTGACGAAATCATCAATACAGCCATTGACAACGGAGTAAATTTTATCGACACCGCAGATGTTTATGAAGCAGGTCTAAGTGAGAAAGCGGTAGGCCGCGTGGTACGCTCACGTTCAGAAGATGTTTTTGTTGCTTCAAAATGTGGCCGGCAAATCAATCCGCACGTAAGCGAAGGTTATCAGCCTGATGTATTACAGAGGTTTGTGGAGGACAGCCTGAAAAGAACCGGACTGGATGCATTAGATCTAATCCAGCTACACTGCCCTCCCACCGATGTGTATTACCGCCCGGAAATTTTTGAAAGATTTGAAAAACTGAAAGATCAGGGAAAAATTAAAAATTTAGGCGTTAGCGTGGAAAAAGTAGAGGAAGGCTTAAAAGCTATCGAGTATCCCAATGTCAATACGGTTCAGATTATCTTCAATATTTTCAGGCAACGTCCGAAAGAACTTTTTTTCCGGGAAGCCGCAAAAAAAGATATTGGCATTATTGTCAGAGTGCCGTTAGCCAGCGGACTGTTAACTGGAAAATTCGACTCAAATACCACCTTTAATGCAGAAGACCATCGCAGCTTTAACCGCGAAGGTGAGGCTTTTGACAAAGGAGAAACATTTGCAGGGATTGATTTTGAAAAAGGTCTGAAAGCAGTAGACGAATTAAAAGAATTATTCCCTGGACAGCAAAATCTTGCCCCTGTTGCCCTTCAGTGGATCCTTCAATTTAAGGAAGTCAGCTGCATCATTCCGGGTGCTTCGTCCGTAGATCACGTAAAATCCAATATTTCAACATTTGACATGCCGGATCTTTCGCAGGAAAAAATTAAAGCAATGGATGGTATTTATGAGAAATATATCAAGGCAGATGTACACCATCGATGGTAAAACTATTCTGAATATTTTTTAAAAGAGGGTGTTAAAAAGTCCAAAGAATAACATTTAGTCATTCGGAAAGGAGTAAATAAAATCATTGTAAGAAACTTGAAAACAATTTTCTGCGCCTTAAGACAACAACGATGAAGACTTTTTAACAACCTCTTTTTTTAACAGATCGATTATTCTAAGAAACCTGTTTTAATTCTTAAATTATTGATAATCTCTATTTTACAATCAGTCCCTCAGTGGAATGAATGACTGATAAACAGCAGTTTACGAAAAATTACCAAAATATTATTTTAACAAGTTGCATATCCCTTTATTCAAACCAGAATGGGAAATCACCTCCTTCAGCAAGTTTTTTTCTTCCTTCTCCGGTTATTTCCATTATCCATACCGAAGATGAAGCGCTCAGAGTGTTTCGTCGGTTCACAAACACAATTTCACTGCCATCAGGAGAATACATCGCTTTCATATCGTTGGTTCCTGCATCCTTGTCAATTGAAATATCTCGAACATCACCATTTGAAATAGTTAATTCAAAAATCCTGGCATCAAGCATTCTGCCGGTTGATGAAACATGGGCACTCACATCTTTGGAAAACAACAATGTTTGTCCATCAATTCCTACATCCAGTCCGGACAATGCAAATCCGGGATCTTCGTATACCAAACTCATATTATCTCCATTGCTATCCATTTGATATATTTCGCGATCCAAAACATGACTTCCAACCACCATGGCATAAATACGGCTTCCATCAGGACTGAAAACCACTTCCCTAAAATGTTTTCCATCGGGAGCTTGAGCAAAAGTCTGAAGTCCCGTGCCATCAACATTTATTCTATACAAATATTCATAACTTGAGAAAATAATCTGAGATCCGTTAGGAGACCAGTCATATTCTATTTTATTATGGAAAAAACTACCCACAGAAAAGCTTGTCAACCGGGTAACATTCGTTCCGTCCACATCCATAAGATACAGATGAGCATCCACATCACGAGTCGACTGAAAAGCGAAAAGTGTTCTTTGTGAATTAATGCTGCCATTCCAGACATGATGCTCCCCAAAAGTAATCTGGGTAGGTTCTTCTTTGATTGTATCATTAACAAATAATTGCATTACATTATCGGTCATCATGGAATATAAAATACGATTGGAAGGCAAAGGAAGAGTTCTGAAACTCCGTACAGATGTAAATACCCTTTCATTCCCTCTGACTGCAGCGATCTGCCAGAAGTATTCGGTATTATATTTCAAACCCGTCACTGTTAAAAAGGTGTCCTCAATGTTTTCGTAAATAAAAGGGGTATTGATATTCCCGTTCTCAAATAACTTCAATTCAAATGCCACAGAGTCATCGTTAAGTGTTTCCCATGAAAAATTAACCTTCAATTCCTCCAGCACTTCATTATCACCGGGGGTAAAATTACCGGTAAAAACAGGGTTTTCATCATTTTTTATACTCTCTTCCAAAACAAATTCAACATCCGTTTCTTCCCTAAATCCAACAGTAGCAGTAATACTTTCGGATCTGTAGCCGGTTCTGGTAGCAATGATGTTGTATTCGCCTACCTCTATTTCTTCCATTACAAAATTTCCCACGCTGTCAGTTTCCGTAACATCACTGTAAGGATTTGTGGAAATCCGCACATTATCCAAAGGTGTCATCGTATTTTTATCCAATACCCTGCCTGTTAACGTCCCGCTAAGAGGCGATTCAATGGTGTCTTCACACCCGATTAAGAGCCCTGTCAAAAGTATAATGACCCATATTTTAACATATACCAGAAGTGACCGCATATTTACTTATTTTTTAAAGATTGAACCGGTACTGTAATCCTATTTTAAAATACCACAACCGGTCATTATAATCGCCATAAGACAAATCGTCAAGATTATCATTCAGGAGCCAATGACTGTTTACCGAACACTTGAAATAAAAAGGAGATTCTTTGACTTTCCATCGATAACCAATCCCCAGATCTACAAACGGAAAAGTATTTTTGTTCCATTCCGGTTTTTCCAAAAACCAGCGATCCGTATTTTGATACAAAATACCATATCCTGCTTCTACATAAGGTGTGGAGGTATAATTCCGGAATAAATCGTAATGCAAAACCAAACTGGAAGTAGCAATTTTGGCGTTGTAGCTCTCCCCATTGGAAGCCAGGCCAATTCCGGTATTCCAAATCAACTGCAAGGGTTTATGTCTCAGAAAACCAATATCTATACTGCCAAAAGGCTTCAATTGTCCTGAACTCAGATCACCATCATAGAGTGAAGGGGAGAAATTTGCTCCCACACTAAAATTGTATTTTTCGTTCACCTCCTTATTGCCAAGATAGTCCGTCTCGTAAGCATCCTCTCTTTCAGCAAAATATTCTTTAAACATAGAACTTTCAATATTTTCGGGGTCCTGCAGCTCCCAGAGATTTTCTTCAACACCCTCAACAATAAGAGCCAGAACAGCTTTATCAATAGCTTCCTGAACGGCTACAAAAGAGGGTTCATTATAGGTATAACCCATCTCTGCTTCCAAAAGCCGCTTAAGAGAAACAAAACGAAAAATCCCCATATCCAGTTTCTGGGAAAGCATTGTCTTTGAAGCATGTACAGTTTTAAGGATACGACCACTACTGGTGGAAACAGCCCTGAGATAAACCGTAACCTGATCTTCCCGGTATTCTCCGGCTCCCCCGGTGCCAAAATACCTGGCACCGATTCCCCCGGTACGAATATTTGATTCATAGGAAATTATACCTCCTTCAATAATAACCCCTGCATACAAAAGTGGTGAAAGTCCGGAATCATTTCCCTGATACTGTTCCTGGGTCTGCCTTATTATCCGCCGTTCGTTCAACAGATTGGAAAGACCCTCCCGTTCAATAGTAACAAACCAGCCGGACTCTTCAAGGGATTGAAGTAAAACCGTGGTAGCACCTTGGGTAACAGCAGTGGACCAATTGGAGACATTTTCCGAAAGTTTGTACTGACCTGTCTGGTCTCTGAAGCTATAAACAGCGGCAAAAACTTTTTCTTTCGGCTGAGGTAAATGTGAAAGTGTTTTTTTGTGAACAGGAGAAAATTCACCATATCTGGCTGGTTCAGGAACCATCGGATGTTTAAATGTGCTTACACACCCACCGGTGGCAATCAGCGCAAGAAGAAGTAAACTAAAAAAGAAATATACATTAATTGTAAAACCGGACCGCATAAACATAAGAGATAGAAGGATTTTTAATAATAGGGAACAGTAACTGTGGTTTTATCTCCGGTTGAAGTATCCAGGATAACCACTTCAAGCCCTTCGCTGCCCGGGGCTACCTCTATTTCATAATTGCCGATGTTATATTGTCCTTCTGAAAGCCCTTCTCCGAAATAATCACCCAGTAAGTTTCGGGAAAGCTGCCCCAGGATCTGACGATTCAGGCTGCTTTCAAAATCGGCCAGTGGATCCTGATCCCACCTGGAGGATGAAGTAGACTGCTCTTCATGCATGTTCTGCGCTGTGGCACTCTGAAGCAGCCATGAATAGTTAAGATAATTTCCCCCAAATGCAGGGTTGACAGGTTGATAAACAAAATCCTGGCCTGAGGAATTAAAAGATAAAGAGAGAAAGATTAGCAGGAAAATTAAAGCATATTTTTTCATATAGCATCAAACTTTATTAAAAATATTATTCGAAATCTGTTAATTAACACATCCTTATTAAAAACAATAGATCGTTAGACTTTTAGATATAAGATTTAAACTAAATCATATAACATTGATAATCTGTGCTTTAAGACAAAAACTCTTTTGCTTGCAAATGTTTGAACTTTAGGCGTTTATAAAAATTTACCGAAGTATTGTAAGAAAGAACTGTGACTATATATTTCCGGATAATATCCGGACCGGAATTATTTTAATTCTCTAAAAAATACCGTTTCCACTGAAATCCTGCGAATCCAGTTGTCTTTGAATCAGTTCATAGTTAATGAAATAACTTCGGACAGTACCAAGGGCTTTCTCAATTTCCTTCCTTAGTTGTTCCGGATTGGGACGAAGAACAGCACGGTAAACAAACCTCTCATTCACTTTAATCCATATCTGGGTTCCCATCCCCGGAACAGGCTTTTCTCCCACAAAAACGGAAACTCCCTGAACATTAGAAGGATTTTCCCATTCACTGTGAAACTTTTGAAAAAAATCACTCCCGATTTTAGTTACGGTTTCATCAAATAAAAAATTCAAGTCTTCTACTTTTATATTTGA
>CAYOFH010000149.1:0-8312 GCA_964403175.1 uncultured Marinilabiliaceae bacterium | reverse complement strand
TTTTGAGTTCTGAGTTTTCAGTTCTGAGTTTTTGAGTTTTGAGTTATGAGTTTTGAGTTCTGAGTTTTTGAACTCCAAACTCTAAACACGAAACTCGCAACCCGAAACTCACTTAATCCCCAAATGCCGTGCGATTACAAATCTAAGAATTTCAGAGGTTCCTTCGCCAATCTGCAGAATTCGCTGGTCACGATAGAATCGTTCTACAGGATTGTTTTTAAACAGTCCGGAACCTCCAAAAATCTGTATGGCTTCATCGGCAATCTCACGGGCTATTTCCGAGCTGTAGAGTTTGGCAATGGCTGCTTCGCGGGCAAAGGGTTTGCCCTGCTCTTTTAGCATGCAGCCTTTATAAAGGGTGTTTCGCGCAAGTTCTATTTTCATATCCATGTCTGCCAGTTTAAAACTGATGCTTTGAAATTTTGAGATGGGTTGTCCAAATTGTTCTCTTTTGTTGGCATGTTCCAGTGCCATTTCAAATGCGCCTTGTGCCAGACCTACCCCCATGGCAGCAATGGATAACCGGCCTGCATCCAGCGTCTTCAGCATATATCGGGCTCCCTGGCCTTCTTTCCCCAGGGTATTCTCCAAGGGTACACGACAATCTTTCAGCTTTATGCTACCGGTATCTGAGGCCCGCCACATCATCTTTCCGGTCATTCTTTCCGAATTGAAACCAGGGGTATCTTTTTCCACAAGTATGGTTGTCAGTTTATCTTTGCCGTTATCATCAGTGACCATGACCTGCAGAGTAGCTCCCAGCGTTAAGTCATTGGATGAGTTGGTTATGTATCGCTTACTCCCGTTAATAATCCATTCGTCGTTTTCTTTTACTCCGTGTGTTTTAGTGCCTCGGGCATCAGAACCGGCCGTTTCTTCTGTAAGCCCGAATGCCCATAGGTGATTGCCTGTGGTTAGCCTGGGAAGGTATTTTTCTTTTTGTTCTTCGGTACCATATTCAAAAATAGGTGTAATTCCCAGACTGTTATGAGCTGCAATTGTGCCTGCCTGAGAGGCATCAACTCGTGATAGTTCTTCGATGGCAATAATGTAGGAGAGTGTGTCCAGCCCTTGTCCACCGTACTTTTTTGGTAATGTGATTCCAAATAATCCGGCCTGTCCCATTTTTCTGGTTATATCGGCTGAAAATAATTCTTCTCTGTCCAGTCGTTCTGCTTCGGGTTTGATAACCGCCTCTGCAAATTCCCGTACTTTTTGCCTGTAGGCTTCATGCGCTTCAGTTGTAAATATCATTGTTGATGTTTTTATATCAAAATTTAATTGAATAATTTGTTGAAAAACGGCTATAGTTTATAGTAATCATATCCATGTTTGATATACGAGGGTCTGATAATTTTTAAATACCCAGGGTTTTCCTGTCTGGGAATTAGCAATTATTTATTTTACCATCATATTATATCATTAGATCGTTAAACTTTTAGATTTTAGACTTAATAGAATTTATATAACCCTGATATTCTGTTTTTTTAACAGACAAAAACTGTTGACTGCAAACCATTGGTCTGCAGTGTATTGCAAAAGTTTAACGAAGCGTTGATATATAAGACTTACAGAATTATTTTGTCTCTATAAATCCAAACTCAAATTTCCAACCTCCAACTTCTAACTTTCAACCTCCACCTTCCAGCCTCTAAATCTCCACTTGATTACTGATCTAAACCTCAGTCAGGTTTGTTTGATGAATTTTAATCCGCGCAAGCAGTTGCCCTGCTTTTACCTGTTCATTGATCTTTACAAGTATTTCTTCAATGATACCATTCTGGGTGGAAGAAAGGCTGTTTTCCATTTTCATTGCTTCCAGAATCAACACTGGAACTCCTTTTTGTACCTCTTTTCCTGTGATACCCGGAATGGAAGTAATTTTTCCGGGTATGGGAGCTACGATATCCGCATCGCTAATATGACTTTCTTTTTCCATTCGGAAATTATTCTGCAGATGAAAACCAGGTTTTAAAAGGTATGTGTATCCTCCGGTGCCCAGCATTAACCCACCATTTTCCAAATAGAACCAGGAGATTTGGTGTTCCCTGTTTCGAAACTGAAAAGTCATGCTATTATCTAAAAAAGTTTTTATTATAATAGAGTCCATCTCTTTTTTGTTGGCTTTCCATTTCAAAGTGTTGTTAATTAAACTGATAATGGACAGGCTATGAGTTTCATTATTGAAGATTGCACTGTAATTTCCGTTCCACCTACGATGCCCCAATTTAAAAAAGACGTTATCTGAAGTTTGATTCCGGTAAAATGCCAGCCAGACCAGATAAGCAGCAAGGAGTATATCGGTTTTTTCACTGCCATTGGGATGGATTGCCAGTTGAAGTGCATCCCGATGTAGGGAAGTAAATTGTGTGGTGGTTTCTCCTTCGTTAAAAGCATCGGTTTTTATTACCTCCCGAAGATATGGGATATTGGTGGTAACTCCCAAAATAGTGGTTTGTTTCAGTGATGCTGCCAGCTTTTGGACGGCCATTTCACGTGAATGCCCCCATGCGGTTATTTTGGCCAGCATTGGATCGAAGTGGGACTGAATTTCTGTGGGGCTGTCAAAAAAAGTATCTGTACGTGCAACACGTTTTTCGGGCCATCTGATGTAGTTTATTTCTCCGGGTTCCGGACTAAAATCGTTTAATGCATTCTCAGCATAGATGCGGGCTTCCACCGCATGTCCGTTTATTACTATGCTTTGCTGATTAAATGAAAGCGGCAAGCCCATTGCCACTTTTATTTGTTCTTCCACCAGATCCAGACCTGTAATGGCTTCCGTTACAGGGTGTTCTACCTGAAGGCGGGTGTTCATCTCCAGAAAGTAATGATTACCCTTGTCGTCTGCCAGAAATTCTACTGTTCCGGCATTGTGATAGCTGATCTCTCTGCAAAGCTTTATTGCATCAGCGGTAAGTTTGTCTCTGAGCTCAGTATTTACAAAAGGAGAAGGAGCTTCTTCGATTATTTTCTGATACCTGCGTTGTATAGAGCATTCCCGCTCAAACAGGTGGACTGTATTGTTGTATTGATCACCAAAAACCTGAATCTCAATGTGTCGGGGATTTTGAATGTATTCTTCGACAAACACTGTGTCGTTGCCAAAATAACTTAATGCTTCCCGGGCTGCATCTTTCAGCAAGCTTTTCAGTTCACGGCTGTTTTGGGCTATCCTCATTCCTTTGCCGCCACCACCAGCAGCAGCTTTAATCAAAAGAGGGAATGACAAAAGATGATGTTTGTCCAGGATTTCTTCAGAGTTTCCTGATAATGCTTTGGTTAAATGGATACCGGCTTTTTCTGCAATTTTTCTTGCTTCAAGCTTGTTTCCCATTTGAGCGATCGATTTTGGTGAGGGCCCTATCCAGGTAATTCCGGCATTCTGAACTTTAGCAGCAAAATCTGGATCTTCCGAAAGAAAACCATAACCGGGATGAATGGCATCAGCAGAAAATTCTTTAGCGATATTAATCAGTTTATCTGCATTAAGGTAGGTATCTAAAAGATTTGAGCTTTCAAACAGGGAAATCTCGTCTGCTTGTCTGGCAGGGAGTGTTCCTGACTCTTCACGTGTAATGGGTAATACGGTGGATATACCCATTTTTTGGGCAGTGAAAATTATGCGTGATGCTATTTCTCCACGGTTGGCAATTAGAATTTTATGAATGTTTTTTTGAGTCATCTTAATTGTTCCAGGATGGTTTTCGTTTTTCAAAAAAGGCATTAACTCCTTCTTGTCCTTCATCTGATATTCTTGCTTTTGCAATTTTTGTTGAACAATAATGGGTTAAATCTTCGTCAATTGGAACAAATTGATGGTCTATTCTGTTCAGAAGAATTTTTGTTTCTTTAGTAGCTATTGGGCTGTTTCGGGCTATTTGATTAGCAATTTCCCTTGTTTTAGGGATTATTTTATCCTGTGGAAAAAGATATTGAACCAATCCGTTGCTTAGTGCATCTGAGCCGGAAAAAGTCAGTCCCGAAAGAAGTGCGGCTCGGGCAAAGGAACTTCCTGCTTTGCGCATTATCCAGGGAGCCACGGTGGCAGGAACAAGCCCTATGGCTGTTTCGGAAAACCTGAAACTGGCCTCTGGCGTGGTGGTAACAATGTCGGCACAGGCAAGTAATCCGATGGCTCCACCATAGGCTCCGCCTTCCACACAGGCAATTATGGGTTTTGGGTAATCCGAAAAAGCACGGTATAATTGATTGAAAAGTTCCGCATCTTCCAGGTTTTGTGTTTCATTTTGGTCTTTAGCTTCCTTCATCCATGTCAGGTCTGCTCCTGCAGAGAAAAACCGGTTATTTCCGGATATCATCAAAACTCTGAATTGATTGCTTTCTGCAGTGTTGGTCAGATAATCAATTAATTGCTGAATCATCTCCTTATTCAGAGCGTTTCTTTTCTCGGGCCTGCTCATTTCGAGGTAGCAGACATTTTGAGCATACTTTTTTGTTAAATAAATCATAGTATATAAAACAATAGATCGTTAGACTTATAGATATAAGTATATTAGTCATTAGTTTTTAGTCAGTAGTCAAATTTTAATTACTGACAATCTTAAGGAACTAATAAAATTACATAAATATTACATTTTAAGAGGTTTATGACTTTTGTTAGATGAAAGTAAATTAGTCGTTAGACAGTAGTCAGTAGTCAGTAGTGATTCCTTTTAAAAACGACATAACCAAAGGCCTAACGAAATCATATAAATTGCATAATTTAAAAGGTTTACGATTTTTGTTAGATAAAAGATATTAGGAAATAATAAATTATTAATTATCAGAGCTTTAAAATAAACATGTATTTGATAGCAAAAAACTGACTTATAGGTTTTTACAAAAAGTTAACGGAGTATTATAAAAGATGGTTACATTCTGAAAATGCCGTATCTGGGTTTTGAAATTTTGGTTCCTGTGGTTGCCTGGATTGCGAGGCCAAGTATGTCCCTGGTGTCGGCAGGATCTATAATGCCGTCATCCCAAAGGCGGCTGGTGCTATACCATGGAGAACCTTCTGTTTCGTATTTTTGATTGATTTCATCTTCAATTTGCCGGAGCTCTGCTTCGCTTGCTTTTTTTCCCTTAATTCGTGCCTGATCTTCTTTTAGGGTTTTTAAAACTCCGGAAGCCTGTTGTGCGCCCATCACTGAAATCCGGGCATTGGGCCACATAAAAAGGAAGCGCGGATTGTAGGCGCGGCCTCCCATAGCATAGTTTCCTGCTCCGTAAGAACCGCCAATAATTACCGTAAAAAACGGGACTACCGAGTTGGCAAGTGCATGAACCATTTTTGCTCCGTTTTTTGCAATGCCACCCTGCTCATATTCTTTTCCTACCATGAAGCCGGTTATATTTTGCAGAAAAACCATCGGGATTTTCCGATGGTTGCAAAGTTCAATAAAGTGAGTGCCTTTTAATGCTGATTCAGAAAAAAGGATCCCATTGTTTGCCAGAATTCCTATTGTATAACCGTGAATTGTTGCGAATCCTGTAACCAAAGTACTTCCGTAGTCTGGTTTGAACTCATGAAAACGACTGCCATCGGTAATTCGGGCAATTATTTCTTTTACATCCGGGAAAGGTTCTTTTCCTGAAGGAATAAGACTGTATAGTTGATCAGACGGATAAATCGGATCCTGATAATCGGGTTTATGTTCAAGGTAATTGGGTTTTTCAGGTCCAAAAGTTTCCACAATTTCACGGCAAATCACCAGGGCATGTTCTTCATTATCAGCCAGGTAATCAGCCACTCCGCTAATGCTGGTGTGAACTACGCCACCGCCCAGTTCTTCTGAAGTTACTTCTTCTCCTGTTGCTGCCTTTACCAGTGGAGGACCGGCTAAAAAAATAGTTCCCTGATTTTTAACAATAATTGTTTCATCGCTCATTGCCGGAATGTAAGCTCCCCCGGCAGTACATGACCCCATAACAATGGAGATTTGAGGAATTCCTGCAGCCGAAAGCCGGGCCTGGTTGAAAAATATCCTTCCGAAATCATCCTTGTCGGGAAAAACTTCCGCCTGTTCGGGTAGGAAAATACCTCCCGAATCAACCAGATAAATGCATGGCAGATGGTTTTCGCCAGCAATCTCCTGTGCTCGCAGATGTTTTTTAATGGTTTCTTTTACGTATGTTCCACCCTTCACGGTGGCATCGTTTGCAATTATCATTACCTGTCGGTCATGGATGGTTCCTATGCCTGTAATGATGCCGGCAGCAGGAAACTCATCATTGTATTGACCATTGGCTGCCAGATGGGAGAGTTCCAGGAAAGCGGTATGAGGATCGAGTAATTTCTCTATTCTTTCGCGAACCAGAAATTTACCTCTTGAGGTGTGCTTTTCTTTCATTTTAGCAGATCCGCCTTCAGCTGCTTTTTCAAGGCTCTCGCGCAAAGAGATTGCCAATGCTCTGTTTTTTAACAGGTTTTCCCGGAATATATCTTTCTCGATTGGAACTTCACTTTTTATTATCTGCATCAGGAGTATTTTACTTTATTTTATTGTTGGTTAAATGAACCTGTTGATTCGTTAAAATGAAGGGCTGGATTTTTAATAACCCTGAAGATACTGAAATGTTTTTTGTTTCTTCTATTAATTAAAATAGTTTTTAATTAAATGAGCATGGCAAGGTTTGCCTCAAAAGAATAAAAGTCTTGCATGTGAGTTTCATTCGATCAATAAACATAAACTAATCTTACACTAATAAAAAATGCATGGTAAGGGGTGCCACGCCATTTGATGATACTTTTGTTTGCAGTATCAATCAGGATACTATAATTTTGGTAACATGAAAAAATATAAATTTCTTTTTATCTTTCTTTTGTCCGGACTTATATTGCCGGCATGCTTTCTTGCCGGTAATGGTCAGCAGCAAGAGGAATCTGCTGATTCAATTACCTCAGTTCATTATGAATTTGATATTCTGATTACTGCGAAGGATAGTCTTTTTTTTGAGGAGTTTGTAAGCAGTATTGACATTGAAAAAATAAAAAAGCAGGAGTTATCAGATATCATTACTCAGGTTGCTTTATATTTCGATGGAGCTCCCTACGTAGCCCACACTCTTGAGATATGTGATGTAGAAAGTCTGGTGGTAAATCTGAGGGAGTTTGACTGTACCACGTTTGCTGAAAATGTTTTAGCCCTGACATTAATGATGAAGAATGGTGATCCTTCCCTTTCAGTATTTATTGAAAATTTGAAGATGCTGAGATACAGAGATAATTTTTTATCCGGATATCCTTCACGACTTCATTATTTCACAGACTGGTTATATAATAATGAACAAAAAGGCATCGTGGATATCGTTAGCAATGATTTTGGAAACAGGAACTTCCGGGCATATGTGAATTACATGACTCAAAACTTTGAAAAGTATCCGGCCCTTTCCAGAGACTCTTCGTTCGTTAAAGAAATGTCAGTGATTGAAGAGGAGGTATCAGGGTATGATTTTAAACTTGTTACCGGAGATTATATTTCTGCAATAACTGATTTGATACAAAACGGGGATATAATTGCTTTTTCAACTAACATTGAAGGTTTGGATGTGGTGCATTTGGGATTTGGTTATTTTGTAGATGAAAAACTCCATTTTATTCATGCTTCAACCAACGGTAACAGGGTTAGGGTTTCTGAAAAAACATTGGATCAGTATGTGAATGAGAAAAGTTATATTGACGGTATTCTTGTTGCACGTCCAAAAGAAGATTTCCTTTCAAAATAATTATGTAATGCTTCTAACCTGCATTTTAAAAAGATTATCTATTTTAGGCTTTTGTTTAATGTATTCATGGTTTTTTCAATGACTAAACCTCTAAGTAAAAGTGAAACTGGGAAGTTAGTGATGCGAGCTCAATCTTATTCAGGGATACAAATGATTTTTAAATTTAATTTTTTTGTGATAAAATAAATAGCATAAATCGAATTAAATCAGATATTATGAGTGACAAAAATTCTTGCAGTTCGCATAGCGGCAATGCAGTTTATGGCCTGGGTCTGATAGGAGCAGCAGTTTTTTACATTTCTCAGGCTACAACATTTTGGATGGGAATCTTAGGCTTTCTCAAAGCATTGGTTTGGCCTGCTTTTCTTGTGTACGAGGCATTGAGGTATTTTTATATGTAACGGTAAAATTGGCTGTAATCCAAATAATTCTAATATCTTTGTGTTTTTAACAATAGTAGATGACATTTAAAGAATTAGAAATTATAGATCCTATCCTGAAATCTCTTCAGGAAAAAGGCTATACACAACCAACACCAATACAGGAACAGTCTATTCCTATTTTATTAAGTGGTAAGGATT
>CAYOFH010000148.1:6715-8359 GCA_964403175.1 uncultured Marinilabiliaceae bacterium | reverse complement strand
GTATTGAAGATAAAGAAAAATTAAGCGAAATTGGGAATTTAATTTAATTATTCATGAGCAAAGTGTTAATAGCAGGAACAGGACTTGGTGGTCTTTCTACCGCTCTGAGGCTTACAAGCAAGGGGTATGAGGTGGAAATGGTGGAGAAATTTTATCAGGCCGGCGGCCGGCTTAACCGGCTTTCAAAAGATGGTTTTACTTTTGATATGGGGCCTTCTTTTTTTAGTATGAGCTACGAATTTAATGAGTTGGCCGATTCCTGCAACTGGAAATTACCTTTTGACTTTCATGAATTAGATCCCCTTTATGCGGTTAATTTTTCCGATACCGGACAGACTTACAAAATATATAAAGATCCTCACAAACTTGCTGAAGAGTTTAACGGAATTGAGCCTGATCTTGAGAAAAAACTTAACAGGTATCTTCAAAGTACAGGTGCACTTTTTCATGATACCGAGAACCTGATTATACGACGCAATTTTAATCATTGGTGGGAATATCTTCAGGCCTTGGTGCAGGTGCCGGTTAAGCATGCACCGAAATTATTCCGTACTTTTTGGAGTGAGGTTGAACGGCATTTTGAATCCCGGGAAGTGAAAGAGATTTTGTCATTAGTGGCATTTTTTCTCGGAGGCACTCCTTTCGATACTCCCGCAGTATTTACCATGTTGTCATATACCGAGCTAAAGCATGACGGTTACTATAATGTGAAGGGAGGGATGTACAAGATTATTGAAGGATTGGTGGAAGAGTTGAAAAACAGGGGAGTTAAAATTCATTATAACACAGAAATTGTTGAGGTTGAAACGGAGTATAATGAAGTGACGTCCCTTGTAGATCAACATGGGTTTCGCTGGGAGGCAGATCAGTTCGTGGTTAATGCCGATGCTGCGTGGTTTAGAGGTGAGATTTTAAAACGAAGATCGTTCCGGGTTGAAAAACTGGATGAGATGCGCTGGACAATGGCACCATTGACCATTTATCTGGGTGTAAAGGGAAAAATCCCCAATATTTACCATCACAACTATTTCCTGGGAACAAATTTCAGAGATTATGCCAATGGGATATTTAAGAATAGGGTGTCCCTGCAAAAGCCATATTACTATGTAAATGTTCTTTCCCGTCATAATCCGGAAAGTGCTCCTAATGGGGGTGAATCACTATTTATTCTTGTTCCGGTTCCCGATCTTAGGTTCCGCTCCGACTGGTCGGATCGTGATGAGATAACAGAAAGTATTTTGAAAGACCTTTCTGAGCGGATTGAATTTGACCTGATTAAAAACAGGGTTTCGCAAACGGTTTACACTCCGGTGGAATGGGAAAAAATGTTTAACCTGCACCGCGGAAGCGGCCTCGGATTGGGACATAATATGGGACAGATGGCTTATTTACGACCCTCAAATAAAGATGAGAAGTTGGGCAATCTTTTTTATACCGGAGCATCAACCGTACCTGGAACAGGTTTGCCAATGGTGGTTATTGGATCAAAACTAACTGTTGAACAAATGGAGGCTTGAAGTTGAAAGTTAAATAGTCAGTAGTTTTTAGGCAGTAGTCAGTAGTTATTTCTCTTGCCAAAGAACTAGCACAATCATATAAAAATAGAACATTTTAGGGGGTTTATGATTTGAGTTAGATAAAAGT
>CAYOFH010000148.1:2734-6615 GCA_964403175.1 uncultured Marinilabiliaceae bacterium | reverse complement strand
GTTAGATAAAAGTGTTTAACTAAATGATGGAGAAATGAACAGTATCAAATTGTATAACAAAAATGCTCTGGCCTGCAGCCGGAATACAACAAGGAAATACAGTACCAGCTTTTCTTTGGGCATCAGGCTGTTGTCTCCAAAAATCCGACGGGCTGTTTATTCCATTTATGGTTTTGTGAGGTTTACTGATGAAATAGTAGATACATTTCATAATCATGATAAGGCGGCACTCTTGGAGCGGTTTCGTAAGGAGACATATTTGTCTATCGAAGAGGGGATCTCCACCAATCCTATACTGCAAAGTTTCCAGATTGTGGTAAACAAATACGGGATAGATCATGAACTGATTGAAGCCTTTTTTGAAAGTATGGCTATGGATCTTGACCATAAAATATATGACCGAAAGAAGTACGAAACATATATTTATGGTTCGGCCGAGGTGGTTGGATTGATGTGTCTTCGTGTTTTTTATAAAGATGAGCCTGAAAAGTATGAAATTTTAAAACATCCCGCCCGTAAACTGGGAGAAGCATTTCAGAAAGTTAATTTTCTCAGGGATGTTCAATCTGATCTTGACGAGCGGGGCAGAAGCTATTTTCCCAATGTGGATCTGTATAATTTCTCCAAAATTCAGAAAGAAAAAATAGAACAGGAGATTGAAAACGATTTTAAAGAAGCTTATAAGGGAATTGTCATGTTGAAGAAAGAAGCCCGGCTTGGTGTCTATATAGCGTATATCTATTATCTTAAGCTTTTCCGGAAGATAAAACGTACTCCACCGATGGACATTATGCGTCAGCGCATCAGAGTGAACAACTGGGTAAAGATGAGTTTGCTTTTTCAGGGCGTGGTAAGGCATGAAATTGGTCAGGTGTAGTGTAGATTTTGTAAGGGAATGCTTATATTGGCCTTCTAAAATTGAACCCTATGTCTAGACTGACCAAATTCCTGATCTGGCTTAGTCCCAGGAAAGTGTTTGTACCGACTCAGATAAAACTTGATAAAAAATGGACGGGCTCGGATTATGGCGGCTTTTACGTTCATATGCCGGCGCTTGATAATCAAAGTACTGTTCTTTCTTTTGGGATAGGAGAGGACATTAGTTTCGATCTTAGTCTTATGGCTGAAAAAAATGTGCGTGTATATTGTTTTGACCCGACACGGGGAGTTGATCAGTTTATACAGCCTTATGTGGAGAAAAATGAATTGTTGTCTTTTGCCCCGGTGGGTTTAAGCGACGGCGATGGGGAGGCATTATTTTTTCCGCCCGAGAACACCAGTCATGTCAGTTGTTCAGTGGTTCCCAATCAGCAAACCCGCAATCGGGCGTACATCGTACAAATGAAAAGACTTTCCACTATATTGCGCGATATAAATATCTCCCAAATTGACTTGCTGAAAATTGATATTGAAGGAGCCGAATATGACGTAATTCCTGATATTCTGGAAGAAAATATTGATGTTAAGCAACTTCAGATGGAAATTCATCCGGATTTATTCCCCGATGGCAAAAAGAAAACCCGTGAACTAATTAAAAAGCTTAATCAGCACGGGTTTAAAATATTCGGGGTTTCCGACACTTGCCGGGAACTTTCTTTTATTCGACAATAGTCATTTCATCCAGGAGATAACCGGCACCTGCAAATTTATCGATGATAAAAAGTGCATAACGGATATCAACAGATATATTTCTGCATTGCTCCGGATTGAACATTAAATCGCTCATTACTCCTTCCCATGCCCGATCGAAGTTTACGCCTATCAGATGACCGTCAGCATTGACCACAGGACTGCCTGAATTACCTCCGGTAGTGTGATTGGTGGCAATAAAGGCAACGGGGACAGTTCCGTTTACTTCATAACGTCCGTAATCTTTTGTGCGGTAGAGTTCTTTTAACCTTTCCGGTACGCGGTAATCGTAAATATCCGGATTATCTTTTTCCATGATGCCTTCGAGCGTGGTTTGGTGAAAGTAGTTAACAGCATCCCGGGCTTTATAACCTTTTACTTTTCCATAGCCTACTCTCAATGTGAAATTGGCGTCCGGATAAAGAACCTCGTCGGATTCAAACTCCATCTGAGCTTTCATGTAAAGCTGATTCAGACTGTCATTCTTTTGGCTGAGTGATTGGTACAGCGGATAAATCTGGTCTCTGTAAACATCCATGAAATTTTCGTATAATATCCAGGCTGGATCTTTTTTGAGCTTTTTTACGCTGCGAAGAGAGAAATCTTCCAGAAAACCCAGTGCAGATGCTTCATCGGCAAAAATTGTTTTCTTGAAAAGATGATCGGTATAGGCATTGAAATCTCCTTTGTGTTTACGGGCAATTTCTTCATAAACCGCTGGCAAATACTCGCTGCTGACCGTCTCTTTGTATAGTGAGAGGATATCGGTTGTGATCTCTTGATCGATGGGTTTGTGATAATTTTTAAAGAACTTCTCCAGATCTTTTTTAGTATTGGCTTTTACCTTTTCTACGTCCTCTGCTTCAGGTTCTTTCTCTTTTTCGAAAATAGCTGCCAGTCGTCGGAACATTGAAGCGACATTCGCTACCTCAACTCCGTTTCTGATCATTACTTCCAGAAGCATGTCACGTCCCAGACGCACATCTCCCAAGGTGGGATATAGCTCCTCATATTCATTCAGAAGACTTCCATAACGGGCTTCCCGTTGGGCATCTTTTGCCACCCATTTCTGAAATTCTTCCTGGTAGCTTTTTTTCTTTTCCTGTGCATTAAGAATGTCCAGTCCTCTGATCTCTCCACGCCACCTTTTCCAGGAGTTGGAAACGCCTGCATTTTTTGCAGCATATTTAATTCGAACACCACGGTCTTGCTCCATGTAACGGTTCATGATATTCAGCTTATGTGTGCGAATATCAATCAGGCCGGGATAAACTTTTTCGGTAAGCATCTGAAGGTGGTAGGAGGGAACATACTGATCGGTGCTTCCGGGGTATCCAAAAACCATGGTAAAGTCGCCTTCGTCAACTCCTTTGAGCGATACAGGGAAATGTTTTGCAGGCTTATAGGGCTTATTGTCAGCACTGTATTGGGCAGGCTCATTGTTCTCGTTGGCATAAATGCGGAAAACAGAGAAATCGCCTGTGTGTCGCGGCCACATCCAGTTGTCTGTGTCGCCCCCAAATTTTCCGATGGCTGAGGGAGGAGCTCCCACAAGCCGTACATCTTCAAATACTTCATTGACGAACAGAAAGTACTGGTTGCCCTTAAAGAATGGTTTTACCGTGGCAGTGTAATGCGTATCATTGGTTGCCCGGTCTTTGATTTTTTCAATGTTACCGTCAATGATTTTTTCCCGTTCTTTCATGGACATGGTTTCTTCCACGCCTTTGAGTACACTGTCGGTCACATCTTCCATATATTTCAGGAAAGTTACCGTCATGTCAGGATTCGACAGTTCTTCTTCTTTAGACATTGCCCAGAATCCATCAGTCAGGTAATCGTTCTCAACAGTACTGTGCGCCTGTATTGCCGAATATCCGCAATGGTGATTGGTAATAATTAATCCCTGGTCGGAAATAAGTTCAGCGGTACAGCCTCCGTTAAAGATCATCACAGCATCTTTCATGCTTGCCTGATTAATGCTGTAGATGTCTTCGGCAGTCAGTTTAAATCCCATCTCCTGCATCTCTTCAATGTTGTATTTCTCGAGTAACAGGGGAATCCACATCCCTTCTTTGGCAAATGATGTAAATGCCAGGTGCAGAGAAATAATTACAAGTAATAGTTTCTTCATTTTATGATTGTTTTTACGGTTCAAACATTCCTTGTTCTTTGTAAGCGGTTTTCAGCTGGGTCCGCCTCTGTAATTGAGTTATTTATCTAACTTCCAATTTCTAACTTCCAGCCTCCAG
>CAYOFH010000148.1:0-2634 GCA_964403175.1 uncultured Marinilabiliaceae bacterium | reverse complement strand
TTCTAACTTCCAGCCTCCAGCTTCCAACCTCTAATTCACGTTGGTCTATGCTTTTAAAAAAGTTAGCCTGTAGTCAGAATTTTTCCAGTTCATTCATCAGCCTCGAAACCGGTAGCCCCATGACATTAAAATAGCTGCCATCAATGCGTTCGATTCCAATAATCCCTATCCACTCCTGAATGCCATACGAGCCTGCTTTGTCGAAAGGTTCAAACCGGTCGATGTAATAATGGATTTGTTCGCGGGTGAGTGGCTTAAAATGAACGGTAGTAATATCAGAAAAGGCGACTTCTTTATTAGCCGAGCATGCCACTACTCCGGTAATTACCCGATGTGACCGACCGGAAAGGGTCTCCAGCATTTTAACGGCATGCTCACGATTGTCGGGTTTTCCAATTACCTGGTTATCGATGGCAACAATTGTATCTGCTGTAATAACCAACTGGTTCTGCTGTTGCCAGATGTCTTGCCAGGCATTCGATTTCAATCGGGCCAGATAGAGGGCTACCTCGTCAATATGCATTCCGGATGGAACTTCTTCGGGAACATCACGTCCTTTACCTATAATGAAATCTATACCTGCTTTATGGAGAAGGTCATGTCGGCGGGGAGAGCCCGATGCTAATGTTATATGGTATTTAGCGAGGTTATTTAGAATCATTAAAATTGTGATTTTCGTATTTCTGAAAAAGAATTAAACAAAAAAGGTTCTGGCCACGAGGATAAATAGAATTCCCATCAGCATAATTATTTTGCTGAGTCCGCTGATAAATGCAAAGTCCTTTTTCGTTTTGGCTCTTGCGGTTCTAAAGGCCAGCATAATGTAAGGGACAGTGAGGAAAAGGAAGAAATATCCCTGGGTTATGTAACTGCTTCTAAGATGAGGTACAAATAGCAGGATGAGCCATAGGGCAGCAATTGAGGCAACAGACAAAATAACTACTACCGTTCTGGAATAGTCGATGCCCATTTCAATGGGAAGGGTACGGCATCCTGCTTCCCGGTCTCCTTCCACATCTTCCATGTCTTTTATCAGTTCGCGCATAATGGTGCTGATAAAGGCAAAAAAAGCGACTCCTGCTGTCCAGAACCATGCTGTGGAACAGGCTTCAGAGTGCAAAATGGCACTTCCATGAACCCGTGCCAGTGTGGCAAATTCTAAGGAGACTACTACAAAAGGAACCAAAGCGGTTAGCAGGGCTATGGTGAGGTTGCCAACAAGCATTTGTTTTTTCAGGGTGGTGGAGTAGTACCACAAAAGCACCGGAATTACAATAAACATCAGTGCATAATTCTCCTTACGCGTGATATAAGCTAAAAACAGTCCGATAAACACTCCTGTGATGGTAAATATCACGTGAAGCAGGAGTGCTGTCCGCCTGGGGACTTCCCGGCCCACTACCACATTCTCAGGTTTATTGATGCGGTCGATGCTGACATCGAAATAATTGTTGATGACATATCCTGATGCTGCTAAAAGTACGGTAGACAGCACCAATAAACCAAACCGGATATGGCTAAGCTCAGGACTTACCCCGTAATGATTAAGTATGGGAATTAATAATCCATACCGTAATAAAAACTGAAGCAATACAATGATGATGAGGTTCTTGTAACGAATAAGATTCAGATATGCCATTGTTTTTTAGTTTATGAACTGATGAATTTATGAGCTGATGAGTTAATGATCTTTTGATTTAGTAAACAGGTCTGTTTTCATATAATTTCCTGTCTCCAGCCTCCAATTTCTAAGCTCTAACTTCTAGCCTCTAACCCCTAATGTCCAGCCTCCAACTCCCGAGACCTGGGTTTTAACCCCTAACTAACCCCTAAATCCTAACTCCTAAACCCTAACTCCTAAACCCTAACCCTCTTACCACTTAAAGTCCGTTCCCCATTTTCCCTGGGCTCTAAGCACCTGTTCCATAACATCTCGTACGCAGCCTTCGCCACCTTTGGCATGACTGATATATTTGCAAAGTGATTTAATTTCTTCCACTGCATCGGACGGACAAACGGGTACGCCAACTTCTTTCATTACAGGATAGTCGGGGATGTCGTCGCCCATGTAGAGGACATTTTCCGGTTTCAGGTCGTATTTTGCAATCCATTCATTGAAATGGTTAATTTTCTCGGATGCCCCCATGAAAATATCGGGAACACCTAAATTATTATACCGCTGGCGAACAGAATCAGTTTTTCCTCCGGTAATAATGGCTACCGGATATCCCAGCTTTACCGCCAGCTGGATGGCAAAACCGTCTTTTATGTTGGCTGTCCGCATTGGTTCGCCCGAAGGGTGCAGAGGAATTACCTGCCACGACAAAACTCCGTCCACATCAAATGCGAACGCCTTTACTTTCATCAGGTCTTCTTTGAAATTGGTCATATTTTGGTTTCTTCTTTTATTTCTTCTGATCCGATACGTTGAATAATATTTTTGTTTTAGCTCCAGCCTCCTACTTCCAGCCTCCTACTTCCAGCCTCAGTCCCTAAACCCTAAACCCTAAACCCTAAACCCTAAACCCTAAACTCTAAAACCTAACTCCTAACCCCAAACGTCAGGCGAAAATAATAATTTATTCCCGTTTGTGATACTTTAAAATGTCATAGCTTAGTATGCGATAGATTTCC
>CAYOFH010000147.1:0-8375 GCA_964403175.1 uncultured Marinilabiliaceae bacterium | reverse complement strand
CCGTTAAGCCGTATTCACAGTAAATTGGGAGTCGTCTCAACGGAAGAGGATTTGTTGGATGAACTGGTCCCTAAAGTGGTTACAGAATTAAAGTGGAAAAAAGTAAAGGTGTTGCTAGAGGAAAAGCGGCAACAACTGAAAAAGGCAGATGAAGAGAAAAATGAGGAAGATTTTATGAGACTTTTGCAGGAGCTGAATAATCTGCAACAGGCTTTTATTTATATTTCAAAGGCCCTGGGGGAACGCACGGTTGTGTGAATTTCAACTATTCACAACTGACTAAAAAACTACTGACTATTTTATAAAAACTAGCGATCTGTTGAAATGAAGACTTTTACCCACGAGAATACCATATTTATTGAAGAAGTAATTTCACAATGCGATATTTGCTTCGCATCTGTTGTCGATGAAAACGGATTGCCCTATAATGTACCAATGAATTTTGGGTATCATGAGGGCGTTTTCTATCTGCACAGTGCCTCCGAAGGCAGAATTATTCGGGCACTGGAGAAGAACAATCATATTTGCCTTACTTTTAATGTGGGACAGGATCTCGCTTTTCAACATCCCAAGGTAGCCTGTAGTTACCGGATGAAGGCGAAAAGCGTGGTGGCCGAAGGAAAAGTAACCTTTGAAGAGGATATGGAGGACAAAAGACTGGCCTTGAATTACATTATGAAGCAATACAGCGATAAACATTTCGAATACAGCGATCCTGCGGTAAAAAATGTAAAAATCTGGCGCATCGATGTGGATAGTATTGTTTGTAAGGAATTTGGGGCACCTCATGATGCTTACAAGAAATAATTACGGATGCAAATTTTAGAACAATGGTATTGAACTATATCTGGATCGCCTTTTTTCTGATTGCCTTTATTGTGGCATTAATTAAATTGATATTCTTTCAGGATCTGGAGGTTTTTTCCAATTTAATGAATGCTACATTCGATTATGCCAAAACAGGTTTTGAGATTTCTCTGGGTCTTACCGGTGTTTTGACCCTCTGGCTGGGAATTATGAAAATAGGAGAGAAGGGAGGGATGGTTAATGCTATGTCCAAAGTGATCGGGCCCTTTTTTCGACAAATTTTTCCTACTCTGCCCAAGGATCACCCTGCCTATGGTTCCATGATGATGAATATTGCTGCCAATATGCTTGGGCTTGACAATGCTGCAACTCCAATGGGGCTAAAGGCTATGAAGGAACTTCAGACTTCCAATGATCAAAAGGATACAGCTTCAAATGCCCAGATCATGTTTTTGGTATTGAATACTTCAGGGCTTACCATTATTCCTGTATCTATCATGGTGTATCGTGCCGAATTGGGTGCTGCCAACCCTGCGGATATTTTTCTGCCCATTTTGATAGCTACATTTTTCAGTACAATAATAGGATTGTTAGCAGTGGCAATAGTACAGAAAATTAATCTTTTCAACCGCGTGGTGCTAGGTTATCTTGGTGGACTGAGTCTCTTTATCGGGGCAGTAATCTACGGCTTGTCACAGCTCGACAGGGAACAAATAAGAATAGTTTCACTTCTGACAGCCAATATTATACTATTTTCAATTATTGTCACTTTTATTTTGGCAGCAGTTATTCGGAAAGTGAATGTTTATGAATCGTTTATCGAAGGGGCTAAAGATGGATTTTTTATTGCCGTGAAAATCATTCCTTATCTGATTGCCATATTGGTAGGCATTGGTGTTTTTAGAGCTGCCGGAGCGATGGAAGTATTAATTGCCGGTATTTCATGGGTCATTAACGCTGTAGGACTGAATACCGATTTTGTGGGCGCATTACCTACAGCACTTATGAAACCGCTCAGCGGCAGTGGGGCACGGGGAATGATGATAGATGCCATGAACCTTCATGGTGCCGATTCATTTGTGGGTCGTATTGCCAGTACTGTCCAGGGCGCAACGGACACAACATTTTATGTCATTGCGGTCTATTTTGGCTCAGTTGGAATTCGTAAAACCCGGCATGCTGTAACCTGCGGTTTGATTGCTGATTTTGCGGGTATTATTGCCGCCATTCTGCTGGGGTATCTGTTTTTTGGGTAAAAGTAAATTAGTTATTAGGCAGGAAAATTTTTTCCTGAGATTGCTTCGTTTCACTCGCCATGAAGCAATCTCTGTTTATTAAACGGGCCTCTCACAACTTTGTCCCCAATACTCCCAAATGGTCGGTAAACTCCTCTGTGGTTTTAATATTTGAAAAATCTGCATCCACCATTAAAGAGGTGATAGTAGCCTCATCAATACGGTGCTCCAGCGGAGGGCCTGATTCACATGCTTCCTGTTTTTTTAACCAGTCTATAATTAGCAGCTTTCCGTTGGGTTTGAGGACTCTCTTTATTTCTTTAAGTAATAAATAAGGCTTTCTGAGTTCATGAAAAAGATTAATCATCCACACTACATCCGCATATTCATCAGGAACTGAAAGTTGGTTTTCCTCCATAAGGTGCGGTGTAATACGACCATACTCAGGAAGGAAACTATTCATTTCTTCAACCATAACCGGCTCAATGTCAAAAGCATCAATATGTGCTTTGGGTGCCAGTTTTCCCAGTTCGGCGGTGATAAACGCGGTTCCTGCACCAATATCAATTATTACTCCCGGATTTTTGAAATCGATGAACTTCCATATCTTCTGTGGATCCAGTTTTTCCAGGCGGGCAGGATCATTAAGTTTCTTTCTGTGCTCAGGGTTAAATTTTCTGTCTTCCATAAAGTGCTTTTTTGTATGTGTCAAAAATAAACAATTCAATAGATTATTCTGTTTGAAAAATCGGGAAATAAAAACTTTACCTTCTGCGTTAAAACTCTTACATTTATGATATTGTCACATTTTTAAATCAATAACGTTATGGAAAAGGAAAAAAAAGATAAAGTTATAAAGAAAAAAAAGAGAGGTGCCTGGACTATCGGATGGGGGTGGATGATAACAGTTCCTGTCCTCACCTTTTTATCCTGGGCTACCAAAAAGGGGCTTAAAGATGCTCTGGAGGATGAACATCCGTCTCCTTTACTGATACTTAAGGAAAGATATGCAAAGGGAGAAATCGACCGGGATGAATATGAAGAAAAACTCCGTGACCTTTTGGCATCCTGATGCTCAGAGAACAACAGAAAAATTAAAACCGGATCTTATCTCCGGTTTTTTTTGTCAGTAAGATGTGATGTTAATTTTCCAATATTTCGTACTATTTTCAGGAATTTCTGACAATTAACAGTTTATGAAACCATTAACATGACGCATAAATCCTTTGCGTCATAGCGTTTTTTCGTTTTTGTTTTTTTATCGGACTATTGAATTTACTATAGGAATAATTAATTCTTTAGGCATGTTATTATCAAAAAGAAATCACTAATGGCAATACCTGCAAATCACTAAGTTGTTTTTACCGGCAAGGTGAATTTAAAAACCGAACCTTTTCCGGGAGTACTTTCCACCCATATTTTTCCATTGTGGCTTTTGATAAATTCTTTACAAAGAATGAGTCCCAGGCCTGTTCCTTTTTCGTTTCGGATTCCGGGGGTAGAAACATTTTCGTTAATTCTAAATAATTTGTTCACTCTTTCTGCCGGAATTCCCACTCCAGTATCGGCAACGCTGATTTCTACTTCATCATGGCTTTGTTTGGCCGACAAAGTGACTTTCCCTCCTGATGCGGTGAATTTTACAGCATTGGAAACGAGGTTTCTCAGTACTGTATTAATCATTGCTTTATCTCCAAATATGATGGTTTTTGTGTCGATATTGTTTACAAATTGCAGGTTTTTGTGATCCGGGTTCTGATGAATTAACAACTCTTCAATTTGTTTTGCAACAGGCAATAATAGAAAGGATTCAGGAGTAAATTTTATTCTTCCTGTCTGGGAGCGGGCCCATTCCATTAAATTCATCAGCAGATCCATCGCCATATTGGCCGATTGATTGATGATTAGCGAGTATTGTTTTACTTTTTCCAGTTCAAACTTGTCTGCTTTTTCGTTTAATAGTTCACTAAATCCGAGTATGGCGTTGAAAGGGCTTTTCAGGTCATGTGCAATTATTGAAAAGAACTTGTCTTTTGTAGCATTGACCAATTCCAGTTCTTCATTTTTTAGTGTGATGGCTTCTTCAGCTTTTTTTCTTTCTGCAATTTCCTCTCTGAGACGGTCTGTGGCATTTGCCAGTTCTCCGGCTTGTGTTTCTGCCTGTATTCTGCGGATGTTTTGCTGAAACTGCCGTGCATATTGTCTTAGGACACTAATTTGTTTTGCAACAATTTGGTCTTTAAATTCATCATCAGCATCTGTTAGATTGCTTAGGCTGACAAAAAGAGATTTTTTTACTTTTTCTTCTACGGCATTTACTTTTGTCTTTGCACCCCAGCGGGAATAGCATACATATGCCTGCTGTCTGTGAATTCCTCTAATCTGCGGATTCTTATGCTCCTGCCAGAACATTCCTGCCCGTTCATTGGCCATTCCTTCCCAGTGAATAAAACCTTGCTCACCGGCAGTGGAAATTGCTTTATTGTAGTATTTAGCAGCTTTTTTTAGCAGTCCATGTAATCTGGCCATCTCAGCCCTGGCAAGGAAGAGTTTGTGGGTATAGTTATCGGGACTGAATTTCGCCCATAACTCCAGTTTTTCAATGGTACCGTTTAATTCTTTGTCCCATATTTCACGTGTTGGAATATCTGCATCCTGATAAAGTGCAGTTAATATTAAAAAACGCGAAAAAACATATTCAGGCCATGGCAAAAGACCTTGCGAACCGACAGTATATAAAATTGGCTTTACCGCATCAGAGCTTTTCAGGGCGTTTTCATAATCTCCCAAAAATAATAAGCTGTATGATTTCAGGATATTGTAGATACATTTTACCTGAATGTTTTTGTGCTCTTCTATGAGATTTAAGTAATCCTTTTCAAACCGGTCAATTATCTTTTTTGGTTCTGGCCGGCCGTTTTCCAGCGCTTCGAATAATACTATGCCGCCCTGCAGGAGGTCAATAGCCCATTGGTTTAAACGGGTTTTACTGAATTCCAGGGAATGTTTGGTTTCCTCTATTAAACCGGAAAGTTCTTTTCCCTGAAAGAACTGGCAATACATATTGTGACCGAAAGCGTAGGCCGCATATTGCAGGTTCCCTCCGCGAAGTCCCGTTTCGTATGCTTCAATATAATCTTTTGAGCTGAAGCTTAAATGACGAAACCAATGGCGGATAGAGCTCCCGATCATCAGGTAAAAGATACTTTGATAGGAGGATTGATGATACCTTTCCTTCATTAGCGTACTGGCGGCATCCCCAAATTTTAAAGCTGTCTCCAAATCATTGTTCACCCATACCAGTAATCCACCAAAAGCGGTGTGGCTGTATCCTGTTTGGGGAATATTTCCATACTTCAATGTCAGATTAACCACCATTGGAACCAGTACACTCCAAAGTCTTTGGTGCGACCGGTAACAGGGAGGCCCCATGGTAATAAGAATCCGAGAAGCCATCAGCATTGAAGGATCCGCCATATCTGCCATACGGGTCAATGATTCCACCGGTCGGGTTTTCAGTGTTTCTTTGATCTTTGCAATCTCTCTTGTGCTGACCTCCTCAAAGTTATCACCGGGTAATTCGATTCCCAATATCTGGAGAGCCTGATACCCCGATTCAATCGCTTCCTGATAGCGGGATGTAAGTGTATAATGAATTATGAGAGAGTTTAGAAGGTCTGTCTTTTCAATCGCAGTTCTGGCTTTCGCAACAGCGAGCTGAATCATTTTTTCACCATATTTCCCATCCCCTTCGATGAATTCGCATATCGCCCTTTGTTTATGTAAATCCATCATTAATGTATGATGTGTATTCCACATTTCATTTTCGAACGAGAGGTCCTTAAAGAAGATATCTGTTGCCTGGCAAAACTTTAAAGCTGAGTTGTATGCTGTGGCAGCATAGGCTTTTTTTGATGCCTGAAGATTTAGAGCGATTATTTTTATTTTTTCTTCTTTCTCATGGATTAGTTCCGACCCTGAATTGAAATGGTTCAATATCTCAAACAATCGCTCGTTGATCTGTTCTGAGTTTAATCCGGAAAGAAAAAGCCTTCCTATTTTGAGTTTGATAGCCGGAATTTTTTTTGAATCCACAAGAGTAAAAGCGGACTGCTGAACTTTATCATGCAAAAAACGCCAGGTAACAGAAGTTTCGTTGTTTTTTGTCTCGGGGAGCTTTTTGTCCCAGTCCAGGAGCATTGATTTTCCGGATTTTGCCAGTAAGACAGACTTACAATCCGGGATTGAGAATTCACTGATTATGCTTAACGCCTGAAGATCAAATCTGTTTCCCAGGCAGGCTGCCAGAAAGAAAAGGTTTTTTTGCGGTTGGTCTAACCGGCTCATCTTCGATGCAAACAAATCTACAATAGTTGATGGAAGTTCTCCCGGTTTTTTTTCAGAGAACCATTTCCAGTGGTTTGCTGGAGTATCGAACCAGACAAGTTTGTTTTCCTGAAAAAAGTCCTGATAAGACTTTATGAAAAAGGGATTTCCTTTGGTTTTCTGATGAATCAGGGCCGCCAGATCGCTTATGTTTTCAATGGAAGGCAGAAAGGTATCGCGAAGAATTTCTTTGATGTTAAAATCCGATAAATTGGATACAGGTTGATTTTTAATTATAACATGTTGACTTTTTAAATCTCTCAGGGCTGATAATAAATGATGGCCTGCACTTATTTCATCGTTGCGGTAAGCAGCAATAATGATGAGATAACGGAGAGATGTGCCAATTTCCAGTTTTCGCAACAACCCTGTCGATGCCACATCGGCCCATTGCCAGTCGTCAATAAAGAGCACCACCGGATGTTCCGGACGACAAAGTACACCCAGAAATTTCTGGAATACATCAGTAAACCGATATCTTGCTTCCTGAGGACTGATTTCTCCCAATGAGGGCTGGGGACCTAAAAAATCTCCGAATTCGGGAACAAAATCTATTAACACCTGCCCCAGATCCCCTACGGCATTTAATATTTCATTTTTAAAATAAAGGTAGTCAGAGTCTTTTTTTGATTGAATTTCTTTGCAAAATTCTGCAATTGCCTGCCTGAAGGCGAAATACGGGATGTTTTGCTGGAATTGCTCGAATTTTCCGGACAGAAAAAAACCGTTTTTCAGGCTTACGGGGCTTCTTAGTTCTTCCACCAATGCCGTTTTGCCCACACCCGAAGGCCCGGGAACCAACAAAACCTCTCCCGTACCGCTACTGACGTGCTCAAAGGCTTTCATAAGTCTTGTTTTTTCCAGGTCTCTACCGTAAAGTTTTGGTTTTTTCATGCGGTTTTTAAAAAACGATGAGCATAAATACTGTTTCTAAAAAAAAGCCGGATTATGGTTCCTTTTGCTCTCTTCCCGTTAAAGCTACAGTTTTAGATTTAAAATGTTTTAATTCGGGGAATTATTTTTGGAGGGATAAAGAGCAATAAACAGGATCACTGCTTTTATTCTGATACGCATAAAGCGGCCAATGGGTTCGGATCCATCTTTGCCCACCTTCGTTGAATGCTTTATTTGCAAGCATTCCTGTCTGAATGTTAACTTTCCATTAACACCAGGTCCCTTTTATTAACGGTTACTTAAACACGGCTTAAAATACACGAAACGGGAACCTTGTTCTTTTGTAGTGTCAAATTTAAACGACAAACAACAAACTAAAAAACAAGAAGACAATGAAAAATCGTTTTATGCTTTTAAGCCTTCTCCTCGGATTTGGAATGGCTGTTTCTTTCACTTCGTGTGATGATGATGACAACAATGATGACAACAACGATATCATAGACACAGGAAATGTTGTTGTGACTGAAAACATTACTGAAAACACGACCTGGACCAGTGATAAAGTTTATCAATTAGGTGGCCGTATTGCTGTTGAGTCAGGTGCCACTCTTACTATTGAGCCTGGTACCATTATTAAAGGCGAAGCCGGAACCGGTGCAAATGCTACTGCTTTGCTAATTGCGCAGGGAGCACAACTAATGGCAGAGGGAACCGCGGACGCACCCATCATTTTTACCTCTGTAGCCGATGAAATTACTCCCGAACAGGTTGCCAGCGGTGACTTTAAAAGTCCTAATCTTGACCTTACTGCCAATGGCTATTGGGGAGGCGTTCTTGTTATGGGAAAAGCACCTATTTCTGTAGCAGAAGGAACAACTGCACAAATCGAAGGGATACCAAGCACTGACAGTAATGGCAGATATGGCGGAGATGTTTCTGACGATAATTCAGGTGTAATAAAATATGTTTCCATACGTCACGGTGGAAGTAATATCGGCGAAGGAAACGAAATCAATGGTCTCACCCTTGGTGGCGTTGGATCGGGAACCGTTA
>CAYOFH010000146.1:0-8395 GCA_964403175.1 uncultured Marinilabiliaceae bacterium | reverse complement strand
AATAGATCGTTAGATTTTTAGAAGTTAGAGTTTGGATGAAACCTATAATGCTGACATTCTTTATTCTAACAAGAATAGCCTTTTGAAAGCAAAGAATTGACTGATAGGGTTTTGCAAAAATTTAACGGACTATTGAACAGGATCAGGATAAAAATAAAGTTCCTTTGAAGGTTTATTATTGGTAGTCTGGTTAAAATCAGGGATTAATTTCCCTGGTTTCAGGAATAATTTTAAAAAAATAAAGCAAAGAAAGATGGCTGAAAAAAAAGAATTTTCAAAAGATATTTTGACAATTGAGAAGCCGGAAGAGCTTCTGGATAAGATATGTACAAAACTCAGGGAGGATGTATATCACCGCTTTCGCAGGCATGGAGGGGTGGTTGGCATAAGTGGGGGCATTGACTCTTCTTTGACTCTTGCATTGGCTTCCCGTGCGTTCGGTGCCGGTAAGGTTCTGGGGGTTCTTCTGCCTGAGCAGGATTCAAGTCCGGACAGTAAAAATCTGGCACTTGAACTTGCTGATAGGTTTGGAGTCAGGACAGTTGAAGAAAACATTAGCAAGGCCCTGGATGGTTTTGGATGCTACCGCAGACGAGATGAAGCCGTGAAGAGTGTTGTTCCCGGGTATAATCCACAAACCGACAAAATGAAAATCGTAATTCCCCGGGAAATTCTGGAAAAGAAATTGCCTCCCGTATTTTATGTAACCGTAATTTTTTCTGATGGAAGTGAAATATCGAAACGCCTTCCTCCACATGCTTATTTACAGATCGTTGCGTCGTCCAATTTTAAGCAAAGAAGCCGGATGTCTATGCTGTATTTTCATGCTGAAGCTAATCATTATGCGGTAATTGGTACTCCCAATAAGCATGAGGTTAAACAGGGTTTCTTTGTAAAATTCGGAGATGGAGGGGCTGATGTGATGCCAATAAGCAGCCTGTATAAAACCCAGGTTTATCAGCTGGCCCGTTTTCTAAATGTTCCCGAAGCAATTATAGAGCGAACTCCCACCACGGATACCTACACCGCTGAGCAAACACAGGAAGAATTTTTTTATCAAATGCCGTTTGAGCGGATGGATTTATTGTGGTATGGCTGGGAAAACGGATATTCTGCTGAGGAGATTGCGCCGGTGCTGGAAATGACTACAGATGATGTTTTAAATAACTTCTCTAATTTTGAGCGAAAAGTCAAAACAACGGATTACCTCAGAAGTGCTCCGTTACATGATTATGATTTTTTGGAAACTTAGCATGAGGTATTGAAAGTATCGGATTTTGTAAGATTAATTCTTTTCTGGCTTTACCTGTGGAAAAATTTGGTTCTGGCTATTTAAAATCAGATTGCGAAAATTTTGGATTTGATAAAGCTGTAAAAAATTGAAAATGAATGCTGTTGATTATTTTTTCCAAAATACCTCTGAACTTGAAAAAGAGGTGCTTATTTCTTCAAGGGAGAAAATAAGCTACAGAGAATTATCGCAGAATGTTTATTCGTTGTCACTTTGGTTTGAGAAAAACTTTGAGCCGGGAACTCCGGTTTTGCTACTATCCCCCAATAATGTATTTTTTGTGACAGTTTATCTTGCCATTATGAAGGGAGGATGTGTTTGTGTTCCGGTAAATCCTGCTGTTGAGCCTGAAGGGTTTAAGTTTGTGAAAGAAAAAACCCGGGCACCATATGCTTTTATTCATTCTTCGGTGGCAGTGCGTCTGAAACCGGAAATAACTTTTGCCAATGAGGTAGAGACAGATCAGTGGTTTAGTATGCATGGGCAAAATACATTTGTAACCGGTCCGGGTAAGGGTGGTAATTCATTGGCTCAAATTATCTTTACATCTGGTTCCACAGCGGTTCCTAAAGGGGTAATGATTACTCATGATAATTTGATTGCAAATACTCAGTCTATCCAGAATTACCTGCATCTTGATAAAAATGATACTATGCTGGTGGTCTTACCTTTTTTCTATTGTTACGGTCTTTCCTTGTTGCATACGCACCTTATGGTAGGAGGAACACTTGCTTTGAATAATAATTTTATGTTTTTGGGGAGTGTTTTAAATGATCTTCAGAAATACAATTGTACCGGATTTGCAGGAGTTCCCAGCCATTTTCAGGTTTTGTTACGCAAATCGGATTCTTTCCGAAGAGGTCACTTTCCATATCTCAGGTATGTGACACAGGCAGGCGGGAAACTACACAAGGCATTCATTCTGGAGTTTACCGGGCTCTTTCCGGATATAAAGTTTTTTGTGATGTATGGACAGACTGAAGCTACTGCAAGACTCTCTTATTTGCCCCCCTGCATGCTGCCTGAAAAAGCAGGTTCTATAGGTAAAGGAATTCCGGGTGTGGAACTCAGAGTAATAGATGAGTCAGGTCAATCGGTAACGCCCGGACAAACAGGCGAAATAATTGCTGCCGGAGGAAATATAATGAAAGGATATTTTGAAGACGAAGAGGCCACCAGTGAAACTATTCGTGATGGTTGGCTGCATACCGGAGATTTAGGAACAATTGATGAAGATGGGTTTATTTATTTAAGTGCAAGGAAGAAAGAGATTGTTAAGGTGGGGGGTAAACGAGTGAGTCCTAAAGAAATTGAGGAGGTGATTGTTAGTATACCGGATATTATTGACTGTACCGTTGAGGGAGTTGAACATCAGGTTCTTGGGGAAGCATTAAAAGCGACGGTGGTTAAAAATCCTAATAGTTCACTGTCTGCAGAGGAAGTCAGGGCGTTTTGTTCCACTAAACTTGCTTCATTTAAAATACCCGGTGAGGTTGTTTTTAAAGAAAGTATGATTGTCAGTTCCACAGGGAAAAAAGTAAAAGGTGTACTATAGCCGGATTAATTCTGTCAACGATTTTGAGCCATTCCTCAAATCTGAAAGTTTTCCTGTGACTTTTGACTAATTATATGAATATAGTCTTCAAATGCATCTTTTCTGCTATTAGAGGATAAAAAGACCCTGAATAATGTTTTTATGGTGACAACATTCGTGTAACATGACTGGACAAAGGAATTTCCAGAACGTAAATTGCTTTTAAAACAGGGAGGAAGGAAAGAAAAAGAATTCTTACTAAATCGTGAGTTAAAGAATTTGTTGAAGAACATTTAAAAACTATCAAGGGCCATGAAATATTCTGAACTACTTACACAGATTGTTGCTGAGTCTGTTCCAGAGAAGCAAATCTCTATCCGGCCTCCTTTTGTCAAACCTCATGTTGATAAAAATAAGGAAGCTCTGCTTAAAAATGTTAGTCTTGAGGTTTATCAGTTTTTTTTGAATCACCTTGTGCCCGAGCGACATAATGTGAACCTTATTGATACTAACACCATCGAAGGACTGGATGATCAGGTAAAAGAGAATACCAGATCTATTATAAACATTACCAGGCTGAATCATGTGCGGTACATAAATAAGTTTTTGATACGCATTAATCAGTCAATGCCTGATGCAGGCATTTTTATTGGATGTGTGGAACCGGTAAAAAATCTGAAAGCACGTAAACAGGCAGAATTTAACTTGTCTTTTCTGTTTACCCTTTACTGGACAATGGTTTTTATATTTCATCGGATTATGCCGAAAATAAGGTATATCCAGAAGCTTTATTTCTTCCTGACACGTGGAAGCTACCGCTACCTTACAATGGGGGAAACGCTCGGGCGCGTAGTGAGTTGCGGGTTTGAAATTATTGAATATAAGGAGATTGACGGGCTCTTATATTTTGCTGTAATAAAGACCAGAGAACCGGTTCTGGAAATGAAACCCAGTTTTGGGCCATTGTTCCCAATGAATAGGGTAGGCAAAAATGGGAAAATGATAAAAGTTTATAAACTGAGGACAATGCATCCTTTTGCTGAGTTTTTGCAGGATTACATAACAAAACTCAACGGGTATAACGAAAGCGGGAAACCTGCCAATGATTTCAGGGTAGCCACCTGGGGTAAATTTTACCGAAAATACTGGTTAGACGAGTTACCTCAGCTATTGAATGTTCTTAAGGGAGAGCTAAATATTGTGGGCGTAAGGCCATTAAGCCGGGCCCGCTTTAATGAGTTACCGGAAGATATTCAAAAAGAGAGAATTCGATATAAGCCCGGTTGTATTCCTCCTTATGTAGCATTATTAATGCCCGATTCGGAAGGAAATATAGAAGCTGAAAGGATCTACCTGGCCGAGAAAAAGAAAAGTCCTTTTTTTACTGATGTGAAATACCTCTTTTTAGCTCTTTTCAATATTTTTACCGGAAAAATAAAAAGTTCATAGTTGACTTTCTGGTAAATATTTGCTATGTTAGTCATTAGGGTATTGTAAATTATACGGTTTTTGTATTACATGAGTCTTTAGTCTTCCAACCGGGAGGCAAAAGGGTTTATGTTGTATAAAAACCTTTTTTTTTATGACCTTCAGGGATTTGTTAAAAAGGACGCCTTTTCTTGTCTTCGCTTTTTTGCTGGGTTCTGGAATCTGGCTGGCGCAGTTCGTAAAAAACCAATACCTCACAGCTATAAATTTTGCTGCTGCTGTGGTTCTTTTAATTTTTCTCATTGTTATTTTTAATGTCCGTTTTTCATCCCGGTACCACAATCGGTGGCTGCCTGGAGTTTGCTTTTATCTGTTTCTGATTTTGACAGGTATTTTGCTGGTAGTGATTCAAAGACCAGCAATGGTAAATGGAAGTTTTCAGGTAGAAGGAACAGCCCGTGTGGTTGAAGCGGATGTCACTTATTCCGGATATCATAGTTACGCCATTGAGCCGCTTTCTATAAAAGCTGATGAACCGGTCCCCTTATGTGGAAACAGCCGATGGCAGATTGTAGTCGAACCATCGGATTCACTATTGATGCCTCTTGCCAAACCAGGTTATATAATTGGTTTTCGGGGAATTATTTCCGGGCATTCACAACCCTCAAATCCGGATGCGTTTGATTATGGGAAGTATCTTTCTCAACAGGGTGTCTCCGCATCTGGATTTGTGGAACAGGAATACTTTTGGGTGGTGAAAGAGCGGGAATTATCAGGAATCAGGGGGTATGTAAATTCGATGCGCCGGGAAACCATCACCATTTACAGGAAGTATGGAATTGAGGGGAAAGAGCTTCAGGTGCTGTCAGCGTTGACTTTGGGTGTACGCAGTATGCTCGATGATGAGGTAAAAACCTGGTTTATCCACTCAGGGGCAATTCATGTGCTCGCGGTTTCGGGACTTCATACAGGGATTATATTTCTTCTTCTGAACTGGTTACTTGATTTGTTTCTGCCTAAAAAAAGTGGTATCAGGGTTGTAGTAGTTATTTTGGTTTTAGCGTTTTATGCTTTGCTTACAGGCGGAGCCCCTTCAGTATTCAGAGCGGTGATAATGTTATCGGTTATTCAGATTGGCACATTTTACCAGAAGAATAGTAATATTTATAATTTATTGGGGGTTTCGTCATTTGTTATTATGATGGTTCACCCTATGTCTTTGTATCATATAGGGTTTTGGTTGTCTCATCTGGCTGTCGCAGGCATTGTAACGTTTTATCCTGTTTTTAGGCGATTTTATTCCGGAGGAAATATTTTTATCAGGGGGATTGGGGATCTTACCGCAGTTTCTTTGTCTGCACAAATTGGAACCTTACCATTGTCTTTGTTTACTTTTCGGGCTTTCCCAACCTGGTTTTTATTATCCAATTTTTTTGTGCTGCCGCTTGTTGCTCCCATTCTGGTTTTTGCAAAATTTCTTGTGCTTTTTTCAGAAGTTTCCTTCGTTTCTCTTATGCTTGCAGGTGTTTTAAATGGATTGCTGGGTTTTCTTCTTGATGTGGTGGAATGGCTCAATTCTTTGCCTCACTCTTATGTGAAAGGACTTTGGGTTAATGGTGTTACCGTTGGATTATTGTATGCAGGAGTTATTTCTTTCATGATTTGGTATCACGCAAAATTGCGGTTTTATTTGAAAACTACATTGTTTTTTTTGCTTGTGTTAATGATTGTTTTTAATCTTGATTTTTACAGAAAAAAACAAACCAATGCCCTTGTGGTTTTCGATACAAAACGGCAAAATGTACTGGGAATTGTTGAATCCGGAGAAGGGCTTATTATTTCCGATTCCATTGTTACTGACAGGCAACTTGATTTTGCCGGAAGTGGTTTTTTTGCTAAAAACTCTTTTGTTGTTCGCCAAAAAAGACTTGCAGATTGTTGGAGTGTTGATGGGGAAGCAATGATTTGTGAGGCTTGTGATGAATTCTTTCTCGTTTTAGGGAATGTTGATGTGGAGAAACTTAAGTTCCGGAAAATCCCGCATCTCTCCGGAATTATTTTCGCAGGAGATGTGAAAGGTGATGTTGCTGATTTTTTAAATAAGGTCAAATGCGAAAAACTTATCGTTGCAAAATCATGTCCTCCATGGTGTACAAGTAAATGGGCAGATGAGGCAGATTCATTAGGATTGAAGATGCATTTTGTTGCTGAGTCGGGAGCTTTTGTGTATCGTTAATAAATCAATTTTTGTTGAAAACACTCATTTTTCGCTATCAAACGCAGATAAAATTGATGAAAGGAGCATGGAGCTTTGATTTCTCTTTTGGCTTTCTTTGCGAAGAAAAGCGGCAAAGCTGAGCGGCTGCTTTGTTTACAAAGAAATCTGCACAAAAGTGCAAGTTTAAAAGAATTGAGAGTTTCAGCCGACCTTAATGAATATATTTTACGGATGAAGGGGAATAAAGAATTATTTTTAAATCATATTTATTGACTACGATTTTAGTTTGCAGTGTGTTGAGCATGGTAATAGATTATTTGTAAACTAATCAGGCCATAGTTCATCTTTTATCTTTTATCTTTGTTCTTTTGTAAAAAGGTGTTTTTTCCCAACCCTGGTTTTTTCTTAAACTAATGATTAAAGTTCAAGTGAACAATGCTTTCCGGTATATAGCCCGGTTTAGATACATTTTTTTTAAGAAAGGAAGTTGAGAGTTGCTACTGAAGGCAATATTAATTTTGGTTAAAGAAAAATGAAATGACTGAGTTGTCGAAGTACTTGATAAACAATTCAACAGAAAGACAAATAACGATATAATGAATATTCTGATTGCCGGAGCCGGAGAAGTGGGAACACATTTGGCCAGGCTTTTTTCCAATGCCGACCATGATGTAATCTTACTTGATGATGATGATGTCAAGTTAAGACGATTGAGTCGTATCCTTGATGTAATGCCGGTTAAGGGTTCAGTAACTTCCATCCGGGACCTGATAGAGGCAAAAGTGAAGTCTGCCGATCTTTTTATTGCAGTCCCTCCCTATGAGGAGGTAAGTATCCTGTCGGCCATGCTTGCCAAAAAACTGGGTGCCAAAACAACCATAGCACGCATTAATAACTATGAATACCTTATTCCCGAGAATAAAGAATACTTCAAACAATTGGGGGTAGATGAGATGGTTTATCCTGAACATCTTGGCTCACAGGAAATTATAGCATCTTTAAAGCAGGTCGGAACCCGCCAGTTATTTGAATTTTCGGAAGGGCGTCTTTTGCTGCTCGCCATTAAAATAAGGGATAATGCTCCCATTGCCAATCTTACGCTTTCGGAAGCTGCCAATTTGCATGAGGTGAATGATTATTATACTGTGGCTATTTACCGGGATGGTAAGACAATCATTCCCCGCGGAGATAATTGCTTCAGGCATGGAGATCTGGCTTATGTTATTACTACACGTCCGGGAATTCCCCAGGTATTGGCTGATGCCGGAAAACAGCAATTTGAGATACGTAATATAATGATTTTGGGAGGTAGCCGAATTGGTAAAAAGGTTGCTAAGGAACTGGAGCATCATTATAAAATTAAGCTAATCGAACTGAACCGGGAGAAAACTCTGCGTTTGGCAGACTTATTGGAAAACACACAGGTAGTAAGCGGAGATGGCCGTAGTTTGGAGCTTTTAAAAGAGGAGGGAATTCATAAAACGGATGCTTTTGTTGCGGTAACCGATAATTCTGAAGTAAATATTCTGGCTTGCCAGATGGCTAAGAAAATGGGGGTTCGCAAAACAGTGGCTGAGGTGGAAAATATGGACTATATCGATCTGGCCGAAAACATTGGTATCGGTACGCTCATTAATAAAAAACTTATTGCTGCCAGTTATATCTATCGTTACACCATGAAGGCCAGTGTTTCTCATGTGAAGTGGCTCACTGCCACCGATGCTGAAGTGCTTGAACTTACCGCACAGCCCAGTTCCAAGATCACGCGTGGAGCGCTCAAAGATATTGATTTGCCCAAAGACATGAATGTAGGCGGAGTAATCCGGGGCGATAAAGTCTTTATTGCCAACGGGGATTCTCGTATTCAGGCGGGCGATAAAGTGGTGGTGTTTGCCCTGCCTTCAGGACTAAAGAAGGTGGAGAA
>CAYOFH010000145.1:0-8467 GCA_964403175.1 uncultured Marinilabiliaceae bacterium | reverse complement strand
CGAAGTTATGTGGGAATATTAGTGTTTTTAGAAATACTTCATCACTAAACACATTAAACTAATTAATTTGGGCCTGCTGAGTAACACATAAACGGTTTACAAATAAAGAATTTATTGTGCGGATATTTATTGATCAAAAAAAGAGGCACATCAAATGATGCACCTCTTGTCTTAAAGTCTGTTGATTTAAAGATTCTTATGTTCTGAGAAGCTTATTTCAGGAAAAAGATTGTTTTTTTTCTGATTTTTCGCCTCATCGGGCTCGCAATTATTTTCAATTTCCGGGTTTTGGACCAAAACCCAAACTTCTAACCCCTAACTCCTTAATTCTTCTTGCCCGGCTTCTTCCCTTTTCCTTTTTGCAGTTGCTGCTGCTTCTTGGACATCTCTTCCAGGCGGGCCTGGAACTTCGATTTTTTTACCGGTTTTTTCTGATTAGCTTTCAACTTAGCCAAAATAGCTTTTTCGTCAACAAACTGACGAATTAGAATCGTTTGGCCAATGGTAATCAGTGTAGATACAAAATAGTAATAACTCAAACCTGCTGCATAGCTGTTAAAGAAAAACAGGAACATCACAGGCATCATATACATCATTCCTTTCATACCGGGCATTTGGGCCGACGATTGTGTCATTTCCTGATTGATGCGTGTGTAGAAAATGTTTGTTACAGCCATCAACAGAGTAAACAAACTCACGTGATCTCCATAAAACGGAATGTTGAAAGGCAGATCCAGAATATTGTCATAAGTTGATAGGTCTGATGCCCAAAGGAAACCTTCCTGACGCAGCTCGATGGAGGCAGGGAAGAAGTTGAACATCGCAATAAGTATGGGCATCTGCAAAAGCATGGGTAAACATCCTCCCATGGGGTTTACCCCGGCTTTGCGATACAGTGCCATGGTAGCCTGTTGACGCTCCATGGCTTTATCTTTTGGAATTTTTTCGTTGATTTCGTCAATCTGTGGTTTCAGTACCCTCATTTTGGCCGTCGACATGTACGATTTATAGGTAAGAGGGAACAAGACCAGTTTAATCAAAAGGGTAAGAATTAAAATAATGATGCCGTAACTGCCAATAAAGCCTTCCAGAAAATTAAAAACCGGAATTACAGCATATCGGTTAATCCATCCAAAAATGCCCCAGCCCAATGGCAATAGCTCATGCATCTCCAACCCCTCATACGACCTTAATGTGTAGAAATGATTGGGGCCAAAGAAGAAACGCATTTTTGCCTGGTCGTTTTCTGAAAAATTAAATGGAACGGCTACCTCGGCGTGGTTAATACGCAGGAAAGGGTTGGTTTCATCCTCTATAACGTTGGTTTCTACATACCCACTGGCCATTTTATCATTGGCAATAAGTATGGAACTGAAAAACTGGTCTTTGAATGCTATCCATTTCAAAGGTGTGCGCAGATCTTCTTCACCACTGCTGTTTCCTGAAATATCGTCAACCTCGTCCTGAAAAAACTTGTAAAAAACTCCTGAATACTGGGTTTCAGCAGTACGTCCCTGTTCCTGTGCCGGCATTTTCTGATACCACTCCAGATCAAGTGCATTACGGGGGACATTAAATTTGTTTGCCAGATTTTTGGCGGTGATCTGGTGATCTACCATGTAAGCATCGTCAGTAAGACTGTAACTCATGGCCAGTAATTCGCCATCTTCTCCTTCTATTTCAAAACTTACTGAATTACTGCCGCTTTTTTTGGCTTCAAAATACAGGTCGTTGGTGTGATAGATATTAGTATTGTACGTAAAATTGAAACCATATCGGTTGTCATTACCATCAAAAAGCACCAAGGGACGACCGTCATGTGTTTTGTGCTCTTTAAGTTCTACCGAATAGATGCGCCCCCCAAGGTTCGACAGGGTAACTTTTATATTTTCGTTTTCCAGGGTAGTGAATTCTTGATCCCCTCTGATATGTGGGGCCAGGAGACCTGCTGCCTGCTGGCGGACACTATCTTTAGCAGCCTTAGCAGTATGATCTTCCTCCCTGACTTCTTCTGTAGATGTCTGTTCGTTTGTCTGTGTTTCCAGAGCCTGCTGCTGTTCTATCTGGTTGATGGAGTCAAGCTGACGCTTTCGCTCTGCCATTTCTTCTTCTGATGGTTTATTCATCCACCAAAACAATGCAATAATTGCAGTGATAAGTAGAAGTCCTGTTACCGAATTTTTATCCATTATGTATGATTGTTTGTATTTTAATTTTCCTTATTGACAATTGTCCCTTAAACCCTTGCCAGCATTCTCCATGTGTTTTTTTGCTGAATAACTATCGGCATTCAGGCTTTTTCGCTTAAAGGCCTTTTGCCCGAGCGATACGGAAATTGTTCGTCCAGGTTGTATTCTGTTCTTTCCGGCTTTGAGTTGCTTCCGTCTCCGGCCTGATTTACTGTTATCCGGCTAATCGAACCTCAAACTCCCGGCTTCCGGCTTTGTGACACAGCCTTACTTCTTTTCCTCTTCCTCATGTTCAATAGCCGCTTTCACAAATGATAAAAACATGGGGTGGGGTTTTAAGACGGTGCTGCTATACTCAGGGTGAAACTGAACACCCACAAACCATTTATTCTTGGGAATTTCTACAATCTCCACCAGTCCGGTATCCGGGTTAATCCCCGTACTTATCATTCCGGCATCTTCAAATAGCTGCAGGTATTCGTTATTGAATTCATAGCGATGACGATGTCTCTCCTGAACTAATTTCTGGTTGTAGGCCCTGGAAGAGTTGGTGTCAGCTTTGACCTCACATTCGTAAGCTCCCAATCGCATGGTTCCTCCTTTTTCGGTTATATTTTTCTGGTCTTCCATCAGGTCAATAACCGGATTGGGCGTATTGTGATCCATCTCCCTGGAATTGGCTTTTTCAAGTTTAAGAACGTTTTTGGCATATTCGATCACCGCACATTGCATTCCGAGACATACCCCGAAAAAGGGAACATCCTTCTCACGGGCATATTTCACTGCCAGTAATTTTCCTTCAATTCCCCGATGCCCAAACCCCGGGGCTACAAGTATTCCATGAAGATCTTTTAATGTGTTTACCAGGTTTTCCTGATTAATGTCTTCAGAATGAATGAGTCTGATATTTACCTTGCGATCGTTATAGGTTCCGGCATGATGCAATGCTTCAATGATAGATTTGTATGCATCCGGCAGCTCAACATATTTTCCAACCAGACCAATGTGAATGGTTTTTTTGGCAGCTTTGAGTTTATTCAGGAAATTTTTCCATTCCTTCAATTCCGGTTTCCCTTCAATAGGGAGCTGGAGCTTTTCAAGGACGATTTCATCAAGCCCCTCTTCCTGCATTTTTACAGGAACTTCGTAAATAGAAGAAACATCTATGGATTGAATAACCGCCCGGTTTTCCACGTTACAGAAGAGAGCTACTTTTTTGCGGATATCGCTGGATAGGTCGTGTTCGGTTCTGAGTACCAGCACTTCGGGCTGAACTCCTATTTCCAGAAGTGATTTTACCGAATGCTGGGTGGGTTTTGTTTTCAATTCTCCGCTGGCAGCCAGAAATGGCACCAGGGTAAGATGAATTACTGTGGCCCGATGCCCCAGTTCCCACTTTAGCTGACGTACTGCTTCAATGTATGGAAGCGATTCAATGTCGCCTACTGTGCCGCCTATTTCAGTAACTACCACATCAAACCGGTGCTTAGTACCCAACAGCTTAATGTTGCGTTTTATCTCATCGGTTATATGTGGTATAATTTGAACCGTTTTTCCCAGATAGTCACCCTTGCGTTCTTTGTTGATGACGTTTTGATAAATACGACCGGTGGTCACATTATTGGCCTGCGAAGTAGGAACATTCAGAAAACGTTCGTAATGTCCCAGATCCAGATCCGTCTCGGCACCGTCTTCCGTAACGTAACACTCTCCGTGCTCGTAGGGATTAAGAGTGCCGGGATCTACATTCAGGTAGGGGTCCAGCTTTTGAATGGTTACCCGGTATCCGCGGGCCTGAAGAAGTTTGGCCAGTGAAGCCGAAATAATTCCTTTTCCTAATGAGGATGCTACACCTCCTGTAACAAAAACATAACGTGTATCGGGCACAGTTCCACTATTTTAAGATTCAACGATCGTACTTTTTTTGGAAATTTTAAGGCACAAAGTTAGCAAAAAGTACCCGGAAAATGTGTCCTTTACTTATAATTATGAAGTATAGTGGTGCTTTCATCACTACCTTTTTGTTTCCATTTCTTCAATAAGGTCTAATTTTTCGTTGAGCATTTTGATGTTCCGCTTTCCGCTTTCAATCTTGTTTCTGAAATCGCGAACCAGGGCTTCGGAGCTTTTGGATTTGGCAAAAAATCCTATGTTGTTTTCCCAAAGGATGATATCATTTTCCAGTTGCTTCAGCTTTCCAATGATTTTGTTGCGTTCCTGATTAATCCGGTCATCAAACTGACCTTCATTTTGCCAGTTTTCCAGTTTGTTCCTGAATTTCTGGAGTGCTTTGTGCGATTCATCCATATTCAGATGATCAAACCTGGCGTTGATCAGATTCCGGAATTCCTGATTTATACGGTCTTTTTCCTTTATGGGGACAAAACCTATTTCCGACCATCTGCGCTGAAAATCCTGGAGAGTGGAAAAGCTCTCATCGTTGTTTTTCCCGGGTTCGTATTTTTTCAATTCTTCAATCAACTGGTCTTTAAGTTTCAGGTTTTCCTCCTGGGTTTCATCTTTTTTGTTGAAAAATTCCGATTTCCGGTGGAAGAAATGATCACATGCACTACGGAATTTTTTCCAAATGGCATCTGAATGTTTGCGCGGTACAGGCCCAGTTTCTTTCCATTTCTTCTGAATGCGAATTAACTCATCGGTTGTGTTTTTCCAGTCAGTGCTCTCTTTCAGGGCTTCTGCCTGTTCCACCAGCTCATTCTTTAGTTGCAGGTTGCTTTGTTGTTCGTCTTTATATTGCTTGAAGAAATCTCTTTTCTTATCAAAAAATTTGTCGCAGGCTGCCCGGAACCGCATATAGATTTCCTGATTCTCTTTTTTTGGTGCAAAGCCGATGGTTTTCCAGATTTTTTGAATTTCGATAATGGCTTTGCTGCTTTTTTCCCACTCTTTAGGGGTATTAAAGTCTTCTTTCAGGATGGCTTCTACTTTTTCGCAGAGTTTATGCTTGGCCTCCAGGTTTTTTTGAAGCTGTTCTTTCAGGTTTTCAAAATGTTCCTGATGCTTTTGATTAATTTTTACTGTGGCATCATGAAATCGTGCCCAGAGTTCCTCTTTTTTCTCGCGGGGAACCGGGCCTGTTTCACGCCATTGGTTGTGATATTTCTGCAGTGTTTTGAAAGCCTTGACAACAGAGGGTTCCAAAAGTAATTTTTCGGCCTTTTCGCAAAGTTCCTGTTTGATTTCGTAATTCCTTTTCAGATCCAGGTCACGAAGTTCCTTATTGATTTTGATGAAATTGTAGAAGTTTTCGACGTGCAGATGATAATTCTCCCACATATCATGGAGTTCACCCTGCGGTACCGGCCCTGTTTCTCTCCATCGTTGCTGAAGAGCCCTGAATTCATCAAAAGTATGATGCAGTGACTCCTGACGGTTGATCAGGTCTTTGATGCCTTCGATTACTTCGTATTTGGCAGCCAGATTTTTCAGTTTCTGCTCTTCTTTCTGAAGACGTTCTGCATCCCGTTTTTTGCGGTACTGCTGAATCGCATCCTGCATAGCATCCGATAAATCGTCGTGAGGCGGCATAAAGGCTTCTTTGGGTTCGCCCGATGCCATGAATTCTTGCTTTAGCTTTGCCAGTTCCGCAGCACTTTTTCGTTCAAACTCCTTCCGTATGGTTTCTATTTGATCTTTTATTAAAGCAGCAGGATATTCGCGAAGTAATTGATGATAATGTTTTAACAGATCTTCCCGTTTAAGAGTGGAATAATCCACTTCTTCAGGCTGATTGCTTTTTTTATTCACAGCAGAACCGGCCTCCTCCTGATTGTCTGAAGCATCAGAATCTTCTTCGGTATCATCGGTTGGTTCTTCATCTGTTTTATCATTAACTGATGTTTTTTCCGCTGAAGCCTGAGAAGTGATTTCCTGACCGGATTCCTCTGTTTCAGAGGCCGGTTCCTTCTCTTTTTGATTGGTGGTCTGGTCTTCCACCTCTTCAGGCTGGTTTTTCTTTTCTTCCGGTGTCAGGTCAGGATGATTGTCTCTTGTTTCCTTATTTTCAGGTTTTTTTCCTGAATCCAAATTCATCTGTTCCTGAGATGATTTGTTTAGATCGTTGGCTTCCATCTTTTTTCAATTTTAAAGATGCGACAAAGCTTTTAGGCTCTTATCACTTAAAATATTTCTACGAAACTATCAAATATATGACAATCCTCAAATATTTTTACATCAAAATGAGGTTTTTACGTTTGACATGATTAATTTTTATTGGTGTATTAATCTGTAAACATTCAAATGAACCAGTTCCTGGCTAGTCTGGCCCCAAATATATTTTTGAGGGTGATGTCTTTTCGACAGATCGGATACGTCCCCGGATGAGAACAAGTCATCTATCCTCCAAACCTCTAAACTTTGTCTCCCTGTCAACTGCCTCTTAATATCTACTGTCTGCAGCCTGATCCCTGCCTCCCTGTTTTCCCCCTCACTCCCTTTTGCTATCTTTGCACAAAAAATATTGCATGCGTATTGATATATTAACGCTGTTTCCCGCCATGTTTCAGGGCCCCTTCAGCGAATCCATAGTGAAAAGAGCAGTAGAAAAAGGAGCCGTGGAAATTGTGCTGCACGATATTCGTGATTATTCTGCAGATAAACACAAGCGGGTGGATGACTATCCTTTTGGTGGAGGAGCAGGCATGGTAATGCAAATTGATCCTATTGCACGGGTTATTAATAAGCTTAAAGATGAAAGATCTTATGATCATGTCCTGTTTATGACCCCCGATGGCCGGCGTTTCAACCAGAAAGAGGCCAACCGGCTTTCCTTAAGTGGAAATATCATTATTCTTTGCGGACATTACAAAGGGGTGGATCAACGGGTAAGAGATCATTTCATAACAGACGAAATTTCTATAGGCGATTTTGTACTGAGTGGGGGAGAACTGGCTGCTTCAGTGGTGGTTGATGCAATGGTGCGTGTATTGCCGGGTGTTATCGGCGACGAGACTTCCGCCCTTACTGATTCCTTCCAGGATAATCTGCTGGCACCACCTGTCTATACCCGTCCATCGGATTACAACGGATGGAAAGTTCCTGAGGTATTATTGTCGGGTAACGATAAGCTTATCGATGAATGGAGAGAACAACAGGCTTTTGAGCGAACCCGGAAACTGCGCCCAGATCTGTTGGATGAGTAATTTTGTTTCAGCTCCAAACCCTCAACTCACAACCCCGAACTCACAACCCTTTTATTTCAAACAAATTTCCCTGTAAACACAATACTCGCAGTTTTTTTCATGCTCAGTTTGGCGGAAAGGAATTTTATCATCAAACAGCTCATCGAGTAATTGACCCAGACCATCCTGATATTCTTCTTTTACCAGCGATAAGGTCAGGGGGATTTTTCCCTTACGGGAAGGTTGGAGGTAAAGGGATGTATCAGTATCGGTAAAGAGTTTTCGCATCCACACTACTCCCGGTTGAATCTGCTCTGCAGGTGTTCCCTCCTTTTCCACCATCAGGGAGTAAAGAAGTGTTTGAAAAGTTGCTTTGATTTTAGAATGTTTGGTGGTGTCAAACAAATCCTCAATTTCTGAGATCCTGTTCTCTCCCTGTCCGGTTTTGTAGTCAATGACACGAATCATTCCATCTTTTTCGTCCAGCCGGTCGATATTACCACCAATACTCACTTTCTTGCCCGAGGGAGTAATGCAGGTCATGTTCATGTTTTTCTCCAGTCCTCTTATGGTGAAAGGAGCATTTTGTTTTTCGTTTTTGAAAAATCCTGTCAGGTAACGCATCAATACTTCAAAAACCAGGCTGTTTTTACCTTGTAAATCGATGAAAACACTTTGGTTTTGCCGGATAAACGGTACATTTTCGGCAAAGATGGTTTCAAGGGTTTTAGCAATTTTTTCCGGTCTGGCTATCTGATCAATGATTTCGGGAGTTACCAATGCTCCTTTGTATGGCTGATAGAGTGCTTCCACTGTTTGATGAAAAAGGTTTCCGAAAATCCGTGGATCCAGTTCTTCCGAGATATTTTCCGGCTCTTTGGCTCCGGCCAGATATCTATAATAAAAACGTAATGGACACTCTATATAGGTGCTGAGAGCACTTGGAGATAAAAACCGGGAACCCTTGTCAAGATATCCGCCGAGTTGTTGCATTACTTCTTCGTTTTTTTCGGAGAATATTACCGGAGCCATTTTGGTGCCTACAGTCTGAATGTAGGTATCTTTTTGTACAATGCCGGGGTATTCGTAATAGAGCTGATGCAGGAAACGGCTCATTTCTCCGGTCTGTCCGCTGGC
>CAYOFH010000144.1:0-8482 GCA_964403175.1 uncultured Marinilabiliaceae bacterium | reverse complement strand
ATAATTCGATTTCAGAAATTCTTTCTTGTCAACCTTTTTACCATTCCGTTTTTATGATTTACCGGTTCGATGTCTTTGACAAAACCCCGCCCGTTAATTCTTTCCAGCGGTTCGCGAATGGAGCCCCGGGAGCTGGAAGCCAGGAGCTGACAGTTAACAGTTAAGAACTAAATTTAATGCATCATTTTAAAAATCATTTCCTGTAATAAATCGCCGGGAGTGGCAGAGTTATTGTTAAAGCCCTTCGACTTCATGTCATATTCACGCAAAATGGAAACTACCTGCCGGCTTTTGTTCCAGCCAAACCTGCGTGCTGCTGCCTGGTATTCTTTAAGCAGAAAAGGCCTGATGCCCAGTGTGTTCAGGTTTTGCTGGCTTTTATCTTTGCTGGCAATATATAACATCAGTTTACTGAAAAAAGCGAACAATACACCAATAGTCAGCTGAATGGGGTATTCCTTGGGATTTTGGGCAAATATCCGGGCTATCTGATTGGCCTTGTAAACATCGCCTCTGACAATGGCATTTTGCAATTCAAAGGTATTGAAATCTTTGCTGATGCCAATATAGTCTTCGATATGCTGTGCCGTAATGGTTTTTACGGAAGGTCCGACAGCCACTTTTAGCTTGTCGAGGGCTTTAACCACATTGGTGAGTTTGGTCCCCAGATGATCCACCAGCATCATGTTGGCCTTGGGATCAATATTCAGCCCCAGGGTTTTGAGATATTTTCCGATCCAGGGGCCTACCTGATTGTCGTAAAGTTTTTTGGTTTCAAGGGTAACAAACTCTTTTCTGTCAAGTGCTTTCCATACTTTGGTACGCTTGTCGAACTTGTCGCGGTAGTTGATTACCAGTATGGTGGTAGGGGCCGGGGCATTCAGATACGATTCGAGCGGCTTAATATCTTTAATGTTTTGAGCTTCCTTCACGATAATGACCTGTCTCGGAGCCATCATAGGATACCGTCTTGCAGCATGCACCACATCAATTGCTGTGACATCAGATCCATAAAAAACTGATTGATTAAACGCTTTTTCTTCTTCGGTAAGGGCGTTTTTTGCAATGTAATCGGTAATATAATCGGCATACCATGGCTCATCGCCCATCAGGAAATATACCTGGGCGAAAGATCCCTGTTTAAGTTGAGTTACTATTTGCTCGAATGTCATAAATTGATTCTTTATGTCGGCAAAGTTAAAACTTTAGCGGGATTTTTTTACAGGCTTTTCCTGAGATGTTTTAGTAACAGGTAGGCTACCTTATAGACAATTTAAGCAGTTTTCTTTTGGTTCCTTAATCAGCTTAGGTGTCAAATTTCAGGTGCTTCACGGACTTTCCATTGTTAATGATCTCTTTGAGCGAGTCGATTCCTATCTGAATGTGTTCATTCACAAATTCTTTAGTTACTTTTTGATCGCTCATTTCGGTCTTAATACCTGTGGAAATCATGGGCTGGTCGGAGACTAACAGCAGGGCTCCGGTAGGAATAGAGTTGGCAAATCCAACAGTGAAAATGGTTGCCGATTCCATGTCAATTGCCATAGCCCTGGTTTTGGCCAGATATTTCTTAAAGCGTAGGTCATATTCCCAAACCCGCTTGTTGGTGGTAAGTACCGTTCCTGTATAATAGTCCCTCCCATAGTCACGAATAGTGGTGGAAACTGCCCGCTGAAGACTAAAGGCGGGAAGGGCGGGTATTTCCGGAGGCAGATAGTCGTTGGAGGTACCATCACTCCGAATGGCAGCAATGGGAAGAATGAGATCTCCCAGAGTGTTTTTTTTCTTGAGGCCGCCGCATTTTCCAAGAAACAGAACAGCATCAGGATTAATAGCACTTAATAAATCCATTATGGTGGCAGCATTGGGACTTCCCATGCCAAAGTTTATTATAGTAATTCCATCAGCACTGCAGTTGGGCATATTATGATTCTCGCCCACAATCGGTACATTATGCCATTTCGAAAAAAGCTCGACGTAATGGTTAAAGTTGGTTAGTAAGATGTGTTTGGTAAAATCTTTGAGAGGACGCCCCGCATATCTGGGGAGCCAGTTTTCAACAATTTCTTTTTTGGTCTTCATTCGCTTCTTCTTTTCGGTTTAACGAATATAATTCATTTTTCGCACAGAGCAGATCAAAAGTTTTAATTTTGCAATATGGAAAAACTCAATTTGCCGGTATTTAGCTTTAAATACAAGAAGGAAAAGAATAAAAAGTTTATTTTCGATGAAATAAGGGGGAAGTATGTTGTATTGACTCCCGAGGAGTGGGTGCGGCAAAATTTTCTGCGTTTTATGACTGAGAAACTTAGGTATCCGGCTGTGCTGACCGGGGTGGAAAAGATGTTAAAGGTGAACGGATTATGCCAGCGATGTGATATCCTTCTTTATAACCGGCAGGGATCGCCTGTGCTCATCGTTGAATGTAAGGCACCATCAGTTGCTGTCGATTCGAAAACACTGGGGCAGGCAGCACGTTACAATATTACATTGAGAGTTCCTTTTTTGGTACTTACCAACGGAATAAATCATTATTGCATAAAAACTAATGTGGAAACAGGTGATTTTGAAGCCCTTTCCGGTTTCCCTCCTTTTGAGGAAATGCAGATGTCAGTTGATCGATAGATCTTTTGAAATAAGATTTAAGACTATACAGGCTGATTATTTGTCTTCTGCCTGTCTTAATAATTCCCTGAGGATATGAGTGTCCGGAATTCTCACGACTGGCACCTTGCTAAAATCTACCGCCTTAATCACTTTTATCTGCTTGCAATTTTCTGATACATCAACTCATCCATGAAACCACCAGCCGTTTTTATCCACTCTTTTTTTCTGCCTGAAAATTGAAAATCCAGACTTTCGAAAAGTTTAATGCTGGCTTCATTATCTTCAGATACATTGCAGTAAACCTGATGTAATCCAAGGTGAGAGAAGGCATAGTCAGTAAACAGAGCTACGGCCTCACGTGCATGTCCTTTACCTCTTTCCGGCTTACAAATCATCACTCCGATTCCTCCTCTGGAGTGGTATGGGTCAAAATCGAACAAGTCTATCATTCCGATGCTCACCAGATTGTCTGCCTTTGGAACATCAATCATAAGACGAAGCTGTTTGGTCTGATATATATCCAGCGAAATCTGATTAATGTATGTGATAATCTGGTGGCGGCTAAAGGGAGTAAGAGTGTTGCTAACGGCCCAAAGTTCCATCTGATTTTCCCATTCATAAAGTAGATCTGCATCCGAAGGTTCTAATGCTCTGAGGATTATTTTATCATTTCTGATCATCTGGTGGTTTTTAGTGCCGGCAAAAATAACAGATCTATGCCGTAGTCAAAAATGAGAAAAGCAAATGATCTACTCCTGATCCTGAATACTCTTTAATGTGATGGCGGGCAGGTAAATGGCCCGGTTCTTCGATTTGTAGTCGTCACTGGCTCTGAGATTAAAAGTTTCGGAATATTGTTGATGTCCTTCACTCTCCACAACCAACTCATATTCCTGAGCAGTGGGAATTATAGCAACAAATTTACCTGTAGAAGGATTTGTTCTGAATGTTCCTTCAGTGCGGTTGGTTGAGAGATTGTTAACGCTGATAAGGGCATTCTCTGCAGGTTGATTGTTACTGTCAAAGATATGTGAGGAAACGACAGCCATAGACCGGCTGTCTGAAGGTGGGAAATGCAAAACAAACAGATCTGATTGCCCTAACCCCCCGCTTTGCTGAGATGCATAATAAACGCGCTGCCCTCCGGGAACGGGTAAATAGAAAAGATCGTCAGTGGGAGAATTGATTGGATATCCAATGTTTTCCGGTTCACTCCATTCATCGTTCCCGTTTCGTGTGCTTTTAAAAACATCATATCCACCCATTGAATTGTGAGCGGTGGAGGAGAAATACAGCGTTTTCCCGTCGGGATGGATAAAGGGGCTTTCTTCATCCTCAGGGGTGTTGATCTTTTCTCCTGCATTAATAGGTTTTCCCCATGTACCATCAGGCAGTTTGTTGGAATAGAATATGTCCTTTCCACCCATTCCTCCGGGCCTTTCACTTGAAAAGAAAATAGTATTTCCGTCGGGGGTAAAGGATGCATGGGTTTCATTGAATCCCGAGTTGATAGGAGCTGGCATTTTTTCCGGCATGGTCCAGCCGTCAAATGTTTTGTAGGTAATATAAAGAGCGCCCTGAAAACCATCGTTTTGGAAAAAAATTAACCCACGTCCGTCGGGTGTAAGCCCAACTGTAGCCCGGTGGGCACTTCTGTATCCCGGAATTTCCACTACTTTGGGTTTACTCCATTGGTTATTGCGCCAGTGACTTACGAAAATATTTTCGAAGAAGGGTCCCTTAATGTTCAATGAATCAATGGGTCTGGTTGAGGTAAAGTAGATGGTCGACTCATCATACATTACAATGGGACTGTGATCCTCATATCGACTGTTGATGATTTTGCCCATGTGTTCAATCTCTCTGTCCACAGGGTTTTCTTTTAAAGATATGAAGTTTTCACAGTATTTAATTTCCTGATCTATGCTGGCAATTAATTCAGGATTTTTCGTGTGAGTTTTAACCTTTCTAAACACCTCGCATGCTTTTTCGGGCTGGCTATTCATTCGGTAAGCTTGCCCCAGATAAAAATGGGCTTCCAGGGTTTTATTATTGCTGTTCTTTTTTAAGGGATACATTTCCGTCGCTTTTGAGAGTAAGTCGATGGCCGGGTCAAGGTTATCCTCATTGGCCATACAACTAAAACCTGACAAAAGGGTAGCTTCAGCATGGTTTTCCTTTACCAGGGGTTTAAGCATTTCAAACGCTTCCTCGTAGAGGCCTACTTCGATGCGTTGGTTGGCTTCCCGTATGATTTTCCGTGGAGATTGTGCAGTAAGCTGACCTCCAAAAATAAACAGGATAATCATTATTATGGCAGGGACGGGGTAATGTTGTTTTAACATGATTGTGGGTTTTATATTTTTTCAACCGGTTAAAATACAAAAAAATGGTTCCGGTAAGTAGTCCAATGACAGAGAGTTTTTTTAATGAGTGCTTTTTGGTGATGAAGTGCCTTTTTTACTTGACATTCGATAATCTGAAAATTCTGATCAACTCATTTTTTTTGTTAAACTGAAAGAGACAGCCGCTTTCTTCATGTAAAAAAAGAATCTTATTTTTTAGTTTTTTTGTGTCAGTAATCATATGTATGATTTGATCGGGGGTAATTTCTTTGGAAGAAACCGCGAGAAAAGATTTTTTTGATCTGCTGTCTCCAACTTTTACTTCATATTCCGGGTTTTGCAGTTTTTTTATACATCTGGGCGATGAGTTGGGATGAAGAATAAAAAGTGAAATCTGTTTTTGAGGGATTCTTCTTTTCAAAGAATGTTTCAGAAAAGAGAAAATTTTAGCGGTTTGAATAAAATATGATGTGAGAATAAAAAAGAGTTTGGATTGTTTGTGGGCATAATGTTTTTGATGAAAAAGTTGCATTGAGTCAAAAAACATAGAGGAGAATTTTGGCGATCTCGAGGAGGTTTCCCCCTTGAAATGAATGATCTTAATTGATGGATTATACCAGACTTCAAATCCTGATTTTGCAATTTGCATGGAGAGATCGATGTCCTCCGAGTACATGAAAAAGCGAGGGTCGAATCCTCCCGTTTGATCCATCGCCTTGCGGTTGACTGCCATACAAGCACCCGCCAGAACTGAAGTTTTTTCGCATTGATTTTCCCGGATTTGTGTGGCATAATACTGCAGATATTCTTTCTGATGTGGTATCAGGTGATATAGACAGGTTAATTTAAGAAATGCAGATGCCGGGTTTGGAAGGTTTCTTTTTGATTCGGGTAAAAACCGACCTGTGGCATCAAGCATTCTGACACCCATAGCTCCACATTGAGGGTGTTTTTCGAAAAAAGTAAGTATTTGGTTTTCGAAGTTGGATGGAACCATTGTGTCAGGATTCAGGAAAACCGATATTTCACCCCGGGCTTGTTGATGTCCTTTGTTGCAGGCTTTTCCAAATCCTTCGTTTTGTTCATTGAGGATGATTCTGAGAAAAGGGTAATGTTTATGAAGTGTTTTCAGGTAAGGATCATTCCCGGTATTATCCACAACAATAACTTCGGAATTCTTAAGGTTTGAGACAGCCAGTGACCACAGGCATAAATGAGTAAGAGGAGTTGCCTGATAGCTGACTATTATGATAGAAATGCGGGGAGTCATAGTCTGTCTGTTGGAGGAGTTTTGAAAGGATCAGTGGATATAATATCGTTTTTTCAGTATAAGAATAGTCCAGGTTATTGTTCTGATGGAACCCGCTTAATTGGATTTATACATATCCTGTTGTGATAATCCTTGCCATGCTCCTGGTGCAAAGAATGCCGCAAAAATTAAGGCATTAACTGTAAATGACCGAATTGGAGCATTCCTTTATGAAGCCATTTTTTAGAGCCGGGATTTTTATTGATTTACCCCAAAAGTATCGGCACTTAATTTACTCTTTGCAAAAAAGAGATTTTATGAATCCGCACAAAGTGTTTTTTTCGGCTTTATGATATCTTGAAAGAAAAAGGTCCCGTTCTGATTGTGATACGTTCTGACTAAGCATTTGATATATTTCTCCCCATCCTAAAAATCCTCCGATATTGCGGTCATCAATAAACAGATCAGCACTTACTTTCCGGCTGACCGAGGAGTCAAATTTTTCTTCAGGATAGCTTTTGTTAACAGCATAAAACTCAAGCCCGTTCTCTTTGCAAAAATTAACGGCCTCTTCAAGTTCCTTCCCTGCTCTGAATGTCCATAAAATCAGTAAATGTCCCTGTTTTTGGAGGGCTTTTAGGGTTTCAAATGCAAAAAGCTTTTCTTTTCCGATTTTCGGGTATCGGTGCTCTACAATCGTTCCGTCAAAATCAACAGCTATTGTCATGTAATAAGTTTTTTACGATTCGTTGGTTTCGTCCGGTTTATTGGATTCTATTTCTTCAATGATGCCATTTCGTGTAGGCCGGTTAATTAAGTATGCCAGAAAGAGAAGGGCAAATATATATAAAAAAGTGTTGTCGGCTGTAAGCATATAACTCAGAATGCCTAAAACAGACAAAGCTTCAAGAGTAATTATTTTAATGAGAAAACTGATTTTGTATTGGCTGATTTTTAACTCCAGTGGCAAATCAGGGTTGAGATGTTTTATTTTTTTTGAATGAAAAAAATAACTTACCGGAATCCCTGCTAAAGAAAGAATCAGAATAACAGATTTTAGATTTTCGCGTTGTGTAAGATCCCATTCCATGAGGGGGCCTGTGTTTTTTATGATAAAAACAGCCATTAACAACATAATTACCATTAACCCAAATAATGTCCAGAAAATGATCTTGATTTGATTAACCGATTTATCCATTTGTTTATTTATAAAGCCGTTTAATTGATTTTTTTAACTTGCAGATTGCCAGTATCTAACTTCCTGATTTTATCTCCCAGCCTCCGGCTTCTAACCTCCGGATCCCAACCATTGCCTTCTGTCTTCCATCTTTTATGCAACCAGAAAATCAACCTGGCAGCTGATTTCAATGTCTGACCTCTAACTTTATCAAGTTCCTCCAGGGGTAATTAGGTTCTAACTTCCAGTTTAAAGTTTGTCTTTCTCAAATGGCTGTCTGTCAACCAGTGACCTTCCAAGTGTGACTTCATCGGCATATTCCAGTTCATCGCCAATGGATACCCCGCGGGCAATGGTGGAAAACTTAACAGGGAAGGTTTGGAATTTTCGGTAAAGATAAAAATTTGTGGTGTCTCCCTCCATGGTTGTGCTCAAAGCAAAGATAATTTCTTCTATCTCGCCTGATTTTAGTTTTTCTTCCAGAGGGGCGATCGTCAGGTCGTCCGGGCCTGTCCCGTCCATAGGAGAAATCAACCCTCCCAGTACATGGTAGATTCCCTGATACTGATGAGTATTTTCGATAGCCATCACATCTCTTACATTTTCCACCATACAGATTACTGAATGATCACGACGTGGATTTGAACAGATGGAGCAAATTTCACTGTCCGAAATATTATAACAGCTTTTACAATATTTTATTTCATCTGCGAGCGTGGTAATAGCGTCAGCAAACTGGTAGGCCGATTCTTTCTCCTGTTTAAGTATATGAAGCACCAGCCGCAATGCAGTTTTCTTTCCTATTCCGGGTAGTTTGGAAAACTCATTGACTGCGTTTTCGAGTATTTTTGACGGGAATTGTGTCTCTGACATTAATGTATTTTTTATTGTTGCAAAGTTAATAAAATAAAAGAGCGAATGAGTTGAGGAATTCTGAGTTTTGGGTTGGGGGTTGGGATAAGTGTCATTTGAGATGTATGGATTAATTGGTTAAAAAATCTGCTTTGCATTTTTGTGAATCAATAAGTCACCATATAGCACTCTTAGAAATGATGTCAAAAAAATCGAATGTTTTTGGGTACGATTACTATCTTAGCTTTTTCC
>CAYOFH010000143.1:0-8543 GCA_964403175.1 uncultured Marinilabiliaceae bacterium | reverse complement strand
TCCTCCCGGGTAGCCTGATTTCTCAGAAAAGCCCCGGTAAAGTCGGAAGTAGTGGTCACAGAATGCTGTTTCTGAACTCCACGCATCTGCATGCACATATGCTGCGCTTCGATCACAACAGCCACTCCCAGAGGATTCAGTGTTTTATGAATACACTCTTTGATTTGGGTGGTCAGCCTTTCCTGAACCTGAAGTCTGCGGGCATAGGCCTCCACCACCCGGGCAATTTTACTCAACCCGGTGATGTGGTGGCGTGGAATATAGGCTACGTGAGCTTTCCCGAAAAACGGAAGCATGTGATGCTCGCACATGCTGTACAACTCTATGTCTTTGACTACGACCATCTGCTGATAATCTTCCTTGAACATGGCCGATCTGATGATATCTTCGGGATCCATATTATACCCCTGCGTAAGAAACTGCATGGCTTTGGCCACTCTTAGGGGGGTTTTTTCCAGGCCTTCGCGGGTCTCATCTTCGCCCAGTAGTTTCAATACTTCTTTGTAGTGGTGACTTAAGGCGTCAGTTGTTTTATCGTCATAGGATTCTATTTTGGCGTATCCATTGTCTCCGTGTAATGAATGTTTCATAATATAAAATAATTGTTTCTTCCTTTTTGAAAATTGAGCAAGCAAATGTACAAAATGTCGGGCTAAAAGATGTTCAATGCAGCTTTTTCCCGACCCGTCAAATTAAAGTAATATAGTTTAGGGCCCCTTAAATTCCTTCAATGGAGACTTAAAAGGATTTGCGGTAAAAATTGAGGGTTGGGATGAGTTAATTACAGGCTTTGCCTGTAATTAACTCATCCCAACCCTCTGAAAACCTTTAAGAACGGTGTTATTGCCCGGGAATCTGACTATTCCACAGAATTTACCTGCTCTTCAGGTACAAAAACCACATCCATTACATCTGCATTGGAGACAAGTGTACTGGTAAATTCCCTGATCTCTTTTTGTGTCATATTTTCAAGAATCTCTTCATAATTAGCTTTGTCGACAGTGTTTATCCCTCTGAAATAATAGTCGTATAAAGCTTCCATCCAGAAAGGGTTATGCTCCCTGTGCTGTTCTCTGTCCTTGAGGATGTTTTTGATGGTTTTTTGAAAGTCATCGGCAGTTGGACCATTTTTTGCGATATTGTCAATTTCCCGGTAAATGATGGCTTTTAGTTCATCGGCCCGCCTGGGTTCGCAATCGAACGACATAAGAAGCGTTGCTTTGGCCAAAGGATATTGGGAAAGGCTGGAATTCACACTCACACCATAGCTTCCGCCTTCTTCTTCTCGTACGGTCTCAGTATAACGCAGATTAAGGATTCCCCGCAGAACATTCAGCATTAGTTTATTTTTTTGATTGTACTCCGAGTCCTTTTCGTATCTGATATTGACGTGCGCTTTAGGAGTGGTCAGTTTTATGGGAATTATCTTTTCGGTTCGGCCCTCAGGAGCCTCCATGTTCCTGTTTATCCATGTTTCATCCCTGTTGGTAGAAGTGAGGGAGCCAATATATTTCTCCGACATACTTTTGGCAGTTTCCTCATCAATATTACCAACAATTAAAAAGGTAAAATCTTCAGCATCCTGGAAGCGATCGTTGTAAATATCACGGATTTCATCAAAACTAATATTCTCCATAAATTCTGTGTCAAGAACCCTGAGCCTTGGATGATAATTGTTCCATATTTGTCTCAGAGAATCTTCCATTATTTTTTTCGGTTCATTTTGTAAATTCTTAACTACAGCCATGTACCTTGCCATTAGTGCATTGTGAGCATCCTCGTCGAAACGGGGCTTTTCGAAAGCGAGATAGACCATTTGCATCAGGGTTTCGAAATCTTTTGGAGTGGAAGACCCGCTAATTCCTTCTGATATTGTACTTAAATTGGGATTCACCCTCGCGTTAATTCCGGAAAGCATCTTTTTAAGAGTGGTGGCATCGAAATCTCCCAGTCCGTAGGCGCTGACAAAGTTAGTGGCCAAAGTCAGGCTGGGTATATATTCATCGTCCCAGAGGGATGAACCGCCTTTGCTGAAAGCATTAAATAAAACCTGGTCTTTTTGGTAATTGGCATGCCGGAAAATTACTTTTGCATTATTTTCCAAAGTCCATTCCACTGCATCAAATTCTTCAAGGCGTTTGGTGTTGATTACTTTTGAACCTTTCAGATTGTCATCAATGAGAGATGTTCCAATAGCCATATCTTCATATGGGGGTATTTCCATGTTTTCCACTGTTGTCAGGATGGCCAGAGCTTCTTGTTCCGTGAGATGTTCCGAATCTGCAGGACCGGTAATTACGATGGAACGGTTTTTATCGGTAATCCATTTTTCAGCTCTTTCAGATATTTCATCCAATGTAATAGCCGGCAAAGTTTCCTGTACAAAATGAAAGTAATCTTCAATCCCGTTAATGGGCGATCCGGTAAGATAATGGTCTGCAAACTTATTACAATAATTGTCGTTACTGATTTTATCTCTTTGTTTATATTGAGTTTCAATTCTGGAAAGAAAATCTTTTTTTGCTCTTTCGAGTTCGCCCGGGGAGAAGCCATGTCGCTTAATTCTTTCTGTTTCGATAAGAATTGCTTCCAGGGCTTTCTCCTCTTCTCCATCGTTGGCTGTGGCACCTATCGCGTATCCATCGTAGCCTCTCACGAAGCCATCGATTCCTGTAAAACCATTGATAAAGGGAGGCTCACCTTTTTCCAGAAGCTCACTGATGCGTTGTGATGTCATTGAATTGTAAAGAGAACGAATTATCCCTTCCCGTTGCCCTTTATAGGTTTTTTCTTTTCCGTCATTGTTTTTATGACGAATGTATATGTTGATGTTGGATCGCGTTGCTTCTTCATCGGTAGCTACAACAAACCGGGTTTCATCATGGTCAGGGATCGTGAAAACGGGTCTTTCTTTCGGATTCTTTACCGCTTTTATGGGGGAGAAAAGCTCTTTGATATTTTTTTCAACTTCATTGACATCAATATCGCCCACGATGGCAATGGCTTGCAAATCGGTGCGGTACCAGTCGTGATAAAAATCCCGTAAGGTTTCAGGGTCATGGGTTTTTATGACTGTGGTATCTCCAATAATATCTCGTTCCGCCCACATTGATCCCTTAAATACTACCGGGAACCATTGTTGCTGGAGTCGAAATCCTGAATTTCGGCGGGTTCGCCACTCTTCTGTGATGACACCCCGCTCCAGATCAATTTCTTCATCAGTGAGCAATAAGCCATCCGACCAGTCATGAAGAATCAGCAGGCAGGTATCGACTAATCCTTCCGGATCGGTGGGAACATTACTCATGTTGTAAACCGTTTGGTTATAGGAGGTATAGGCATTGATGTTTCTCCCAAATGCGACACCATGTCTCTCAAGTGTATTGAGAATGCCCTTTCCTTCAAAGTTTTTGGTGCCGTTGAAAGCCATGTGCTCCAGGAAATGTGCAAGTCCGTTTTGATTGTCTTTTTCGAGTAAGGCTCCTACGTTTTGAATAATATAGAAGCTCGCCCGTTTTTTGGGTTCCTGATTGTGTTTGATGTAATAAGTCAGCCCGTTTTCCAGGACTCCTGTTTTTACACTTTCTTCTATTGGAACTGTCTGTTCCAGGTTTGTCTGGGCTGTTGTAATCCCTGAAAAGGAAATGAATAATACAATTGTCAGCAGGTTAATAAGTTTTTTCATGATTTGTTTGTTTATTGTTGTTTAAGTTTAAGTAGCATTTCTTTGATTTTAAATACGTCACTTTACACTAAAATCTTTTAAATTATTGATAATGATATTTTTAACTGTGTTAGCGATGACAAGAAACATGAAACCCTTGACTTTTGGGACATCCTCTTATTTAAATTTGCTCTATACGGGAACGTGCCACGTCTGTCATATTCCCATTAAGCCCACGCCCCATGCTCCACGCCCCATGCTCCATGCTCCCTTTTACGTCATTACCGCCCGGTAAAGCCCGCCCGGTTTGCTCTTTACCAGTCCCTTGAACTCCAGATCCAAAAGGATGGCTGATAGCTTACTGACGGGAATGCCACATTTTACGCTCAAAAGGTTTAGATTCATCTCTTGTTCTTCTATGAGATTCTCCATAATGGTTTGTTGATCTTCTGTTTCGATGGTTGCAAAAAGGTTTCCCTGTATCGGAGTGTCTTTTCTTTTGTCAGCATCCCATCCCAGGGCATATTCCAGATCCTCGACTGACTCAATCAGGGCTGCGATATTGGATTTTATGAGATAATTGCATCCGGCAGAGAATGTATCACCGGGCCTGCCAGGATATGCCAGCACATCACGGTTGTAATCGCGAGCCAGTTCGGCAGTAATCAATGCTCCCCCTTTTCTGGCAGATTGAATGACGATGAGAGCATCAGACAAACCTGCGATGATACGGTTGCGCTGAACAAAGTTGAACTTATCGGGGTTTGTTTCACTAATAAATTCAGTCATCAGAGCACCGTTTTCAAGCATATCTTTAGCTGTGTTTCTGTGCAGGGACGGGTAAATGCGGTCCAGTCCGTGGGCCAGAATACCAATGGTGGGCAAGCCGTTTTTGAGTGCTGCTTTGTGGGCACATATATCCACTCCGTATGCCAGACCGCTGACAATAACTGTCCCCGGATGACGAACAGCCAGATCGGCCACCAGTTTTTCACAATGATCGATGCCTTCGTCAGACGGGGTACGTGTCCCAACAATACCAATCATGCGTGGTGCTGTGTGGCACTGTTGCCCGCGGATATAAAGCATCAGCGGGGCATCTTCACAATACGATAATCGTCCGGGATATTGTTCATCGGAAAAGAAAAGGGGAGTAAGATGATGTTTTTCAATGAAGGTTAGCTCTTTGTCTGCTCGTTTCAGGAGGGTCGGGCGGTCAATATTCAGAAGGAGCTGGTTTAGTGCAGCTCCGATGCCCGGCACTTTGGCCAGGGTCGGAATTTTTTCTTCAAAAAGTGCCGATTCCGAGCCAAGATAAGCAATGAGATTGCGGGCCAGCTTTGGGCCTATTCCCTTGATCAGGCTAAGGGCTATACGGTGTTGCAGGGTGCTGTTAGACACAGTTTTCCGGGTTTTGGGTTTTGAGACTGTGAATGTAGTGATTTTTTTTTATAAAAGTAAATTGGAGGGGAGGAGAAGTTGGAAGTCAGACCCAAATGTCCAGCATGAGATTAGCACCCGGCTTTAGTCGGGTGATTGAATGGATTGGAGAGTGTTTGTCGCAGCCGGCTTCAAGCCGGCTTTCTGCAGAGTATTATTATATTGAAAATGTGGGGAAGCTCGCTTAAGCGGGCTGAAAACCGATACTGTTGGGTATTCTGGTCACCATGCTGAAGCATGGTGCTATTCCCATGAAAATGTTTGTTGTCGGCCCTGGGCAGAATTCAAAACTTTAATATGTCGGATTAGACCCACGGCCCCCGAAGGATCGGGGCAGGCTGTGCGCCTCTACGTGCAGGGTTCCTGGATATAACCCAGAAACCCAAAACACGAAATTCAGAACAAATCACCCCCCCTTCGCATACCCCCTAACCCCCAGGAGGGGGAACCGCCAGCGCACAGAAATCAACCCGGAACTCAAAACCCACAACTCAAAATCCACAATCCAAACCCAAAACTCAATACCCGGCCCCCAGGACCCAACTCACCCCGGTGGTCACCATTCCCGGGTTCCCTCTTCCAATCTCAAGCAACATACTGAATCGGTCGGTCAGGAAATACCGGAATCCAACGATGGGACGCAAGCGGAATTTCACTTCTGACTTTTTGTGAGAATAATAATTTTCCTCCTCAGGATCCCACACATATTGTTCTTTTGAATTTTCAAATGCCAGAGATGCCACTCCTGACACGTAAAAGTCAAAATCGCCCAGAAACCATTTGTATCCACTTAATGCCTCAATCCAGTGAGCGTAATGAATGGTAGCCACGGCTCCCGTGCTGAAAGTGCTGTAGCGCAAAACATTTTCGGAAATGGTATCATTGCTGTATTTGTCACTGTTGTATCCCATAAAAGCACCGGCACTGAAGAAATCGTTGATTCCACGTTCCACGAAAACTGAGGTGGGAGGGATTTTACTGATGGAATATCCTTCATAACTGTCCGTATCGGAATAGTCGGCAAATGATATTTTAGGACTAATGATCCAGGTGTCAGCACTATATTGGGCATATGTCCCTGAGGAGGTAAGGATCAGCAAAAGCATAAAAAGCAATATTCTTCCCATGTTCAAAAAAAATTAGTCAGTTGTTTATAGTCAGTGGTCAGTAGTGGAGGTTTCGGATACCGAGATTCCCAATGAATTAATAAAGTTATTTAAATGTCCTGTTTCTAGGTGTTTATGAATTATGCGGGTTCGATAAGAGCTTGTGGGTTTTGGGTTGGGATTGAATGGCACAAATGTACAATGAAACACCTTTTCTTCAAAAACGGGATGAATTTATTTGGTGTTTGAAGAATGTTTTTAATAAGGTGTCGCCACTGCCGTGGCTTAGTTACTATGACTTTGTGAGGTGTGTTACCATACTGTCGCCCCTGCCGGGGCTGTTCCATTTTGATAAGAGGTTGCTTTTGTTTTCTTGTTTCTTTGGATGCTAAGGAAGATTGGGGAAGGGCAGAACCTCATGTATGTTAGTTTCAGCCCCCGGAGCGGGGCGGCAGTATGGTAGAAGATACATAGCAGAATAAAAAATGAAAGCCCCGGCAGGGGTGACAGGTACTGCCACTCATTGCTCATTGCCTGTTTCCTCATGCTCCATGCGCCATGCTTTTTACCTCTTGATAAAACTCCAAAATCCTTCCACCAAAACCATTAAATCTTCCACCAATAAAAACGGTCTTTTCATTTGAGCCTCTTAAAATTATCTATTATTCAAATGTTAAATTTCACTTTTCCTGATATTTTCCACGCTTTTTGCCCAACTTTTTTTGATAGTTTTGCGTACAAACAGTACTAAATTATTTCGTTTTTTGCAATAATTAATGTTTATTTACATTTGCCGCCATAGTTTTGGGCGGAAAAGATACAAAAAACGGAATGAGAATCAGGAATGTAAAGTCCTGACAGGACATTAATTAAGAGAGATAAAGGAAAATAAATTCTGACTGAGAACAGTATTCGGACAACTTCGTAAAAACGATTTAATGTTAAGTCTTTACCCTCAGTTTGAGCTTGTGACACCAAGGGCCATGGATGATCACCTTCTGACAAATAGAATCCCGTTTATGGTTTTGGTGTACTTTAACCGGAAAATTTAGTTGCCGGTTGCAGGTTTTAATGCTTCCCGCGTGGAGTAAAATGTGTATAAGCGGATGAATAAAGGTTTACAAGGAAAGAGGAATTCGATCATCAATAACTCGCTGAAAAGTTTGCTGCTTTTTGTCGGGCTTTTTGTGTTTGGAGGGAGTGCTGTAGGGCAGACTGTTTGTGCAGGTACTACTTTGACTGGTGCAGATGTAATGGAGGATATGGCATCTGTTCCTGATCCCCAGAGAGATGGAGGTGAATTTTTGTTGGAATCAACTTCCCCTGTTGGTGGATCTCTAAATATAGATAATACTCCTGTTTCTGCGGAAGATGCTGTGATTTCAGGTTTTGACGGCTCTTATTCCAGCTACACTATTACATACCGCTGGGGAGGTATGGGAAATCAACGAAGTATTACCTATAATGTAGCTGGAACCGTGCCAGATGTTGCCTTGAATACTTCTCCAGCAGCTGGAAGCACTATTTGTGAAGGAGATAATATAGACCTGTTAATAACTTTGTCCGGAACCGCAGGAGATTATAATGTTGAGATAACTACAGATCACCCTTCAGGTAACCAGACTCATACTTTGAGTTCAACAATATCAGGAGATACGCATACACTTCCTTTCACTTTAAACGCTGATGCAACTTTTGAAATAACGTCAGTAGTTGATAATTCCGGATCAGGATGTGATGTTGATCCGGCTTCTTTGCCTGGATCAGTTTCTTTCAGTGCTTTACCTGATCCTGTCCAACAACCTACTTCCTCAACAAGTGTGTGTGCGCCCAATGATCTTTCCATTAATCTGAGTAATTCTGAAAGCGGAGTAGAGTACTATGTTCTTTATGATGATGGTTCTACCGTTTCAGAAGTTGCAGGTACCCGTTGGACAGGAGATGGAGGGAGTCATCCTTTTTCAGGATTGAATGAAGGTACCGGTCAATACTGGGTTGCAGCCGATGGTTGCAACGGCCAGGTCAATATGCTGAACGGCCCTTATGCAATTAGCCCTGCACCCAGTACCGCTTTTTCCGTAACTCCCACCGGCGCTCAATGTTCCGGCACAGAGTTGAGAACTGATGGATCAGAAACAGGAGTAAATTATTTTGTTGTCAGAACCAGTGATGGCAGCAGAACCGGTGCCGAATTGCCCGGAACGGGTAGCTCGTTGAATTTTGGAGTGATCAATACTGCTGATACTTACTGGATAGAGGCAGAACGCGAAGATGGTGGCTGTGTGGTAACATTGGGAGAGTCATTACAAATTGTAGCTCCACCTCAGAACCAC
>CAYOFH010000142.1:5828-8545 GCA_964403175.1 uncultured Marinilabiliaceae bacterium | reverse complement strand
TCAAATTTTTAATTAGTTTTTTATCAGGTAATTACAAAATTTTAAACGAATGAAACGAGCATAGCATTGTTTGCCACAATAGAACATGTATAAGTTCCTGTATGCGAGTTCTACCCAACTTTGAAAAATAAGTTTATACGGATGAAACGAGTATGGCAAAGGTTGCCATAAAAGACAATGTAAGTAGCCTTCCATGTAAGTTCCATTCGACCAATTAATTAAACGAATTATTTACGGATGAATATTATTCAGATAATAAAGAAAAAATTTTTGACTTCGGAGAGTGATCGCGGAAAGGGCATTAAAAAAAACATCACAGGGATGTTCGGCCTCAAGGGAGTGGATGTGGGCATTAGTTATCTGAGATTTCCTCTGACACTTAAATTTCTGGGAACTGAACTGCATGGTGTATGGCTTACTCTTGGTGGGATCATGAATTGGTTTAGTTTTTTTAATATTGGTCTGGGTACCGGTTTGCGTAATAAACTGGCTGAGGCTCTTGCGGAGAATGATATCAAACTGGCCCGTATTTATGTTAGTTCCACCTATACTATTATTTCCATTATCAGCGCAATCATGTTTGGTTTGTTAATGATTAGTGTTTTCGCACTAGACTGGCCTGAAATTGTTGCGGTAGATGAATCGTTTAATCAAATGCTGGTTACGACTCTGCTGATTGTTTTTACCTTTTTTGCATTACGTTTTATCCTGCAGTTGGTTGGAACTATCCTGGTGGCCGATCAGCGTCCGGCATTGAGCCAGTTGCTTAGCAGCATCTCCAGCGTTCTGTTTTTTATAGGTATCTGGATTGCTCTAAAATACCGGATAATGTACGGTAACCTTGTTGTTGTGGGCGTATTATCGACAGGTTCGGTGGTGTTGGTGCAGATTGTGGCCTCTTTCGTTCTTTTTTCCCGTCGCTACAAACACATCAGTCCTTCCCTGAAATATATTGACTGGCATAAGTTTAGGTCATTGGCCTCAGTGGGAGTTCAGTTTTTTATTGTACAGATTTCGGTAATCATTATGTTCTCCACCGACAATATTATTATCTCTCAGGTAACAGGCCCCGAAGATGTGGTGCCTTACAATGTGGCCCGTAAGTACTTCGGTATTGGGGAGATGTTGTTTCTTATTGTTTTGGAGCCTTTTTGGTCTGCTTTCACGCAGGCATACACAAAAAACGAGGTAAACTGGATAAAGAAATCCATTCGGCAGCTCTTGGGAATATGGGGGCTTTTGGTGGTGGGGAGTCTTATTATGCTGGCTCTGTCAGGGTGGGTTTATGATATCTGGATTGGAGAAATGGTGACAGTTCCGTTGCATTTATCCGTGCTGATGATGTTTTTCTTTATGATAAAATCCTGGAACAACGTGTTTGTTTACCTGATAAATGGGGTGGGGAAGATCCGATTGCAGCTTTATATGTCAATTGTAATTGCAGTGATCAATATTCCGCTTTCTGTATTTTTTGCCAAATATCTGGAAATGGGGTCATCGGGAGTTATTCTTGGAACCATTGTCTGCCTCTCATTTGGAGCCGTTCTTCATCCCATTCAGTACAAAAGAATCATTAACAAAACGGCCCGGGGAATATGGGATCGTTAAAAACGCTTTGTATGCACGTAGTTTTTCTTAGTACCAATCAAACAAAAGGTGGCGCAGCCATTGCGGCCAATCGCTATTTCGATGCTTATAATTCTGTAGGTGGTAATGCAAGTTATGCTGTCGGAAGTGTACAAAAGCCGGGATCCGGCATTGTTAATCTCAGGCATTCACTGCCTTTACGAAAACTTGTGAAATTTCTCTTTAAAAGAGAAAAAAATAAAACCTTAAAGCTTAAGATACCTCATGAGGGATATTGGTCAGCTCCTGTATCTTCCAGGTTTCGTCTCTCCAAAATCAACCGGCTTAAGCCAGATCTGGTTTGTATGAACTGGATAAATGATGATTTTTTATCAATTGGGGAAATAGGACGAATAAAAGTACCGGTTGTATGGGTATTTCATGATTTGTGGGCTGTTACAGGTGGATGCCATTATCCGGGTAGTTGTCCTGGATTTCAGGGAAGTTGTGGGAATTGCCCCAAGTTGAAATATCCGGGAGAGAATGATTGGAGCAGGCAGATCTGGCAAAAAAAATTTGAAGCATGGAAGCATGCTGACATGACTATTCTTTGCCCCAGTAACTGGATGGCGCGTGAGGTAAAGAAGAGTCGGCTTTTTGGTGAAAAGCGGATCGAGGTTTGCCCTTACAGTATTGAAACAGAGATTTTTAAGGCAATTGACAGTAGTGCTTTGAAGAAGGAATTGGGTATTCGTCCCAGTCAGAAAGTATTTCTGTTTGGAGCTGTTAACTCTATGCATGACACACGGAAAGGTGCTCATCTGTTGGTTGAGGCACTGGAAAAACTGGAGGGGAGAGTAGATCCTGATGAGTTGGTTTTTATGGTTTTTGGTGCCAAAGAGTCCCCGGCTTTGGAAAAAGTTCCTTTTAGGGTAATTAATCTCGGGTTTGTGAGGGAAAAAGAAGAACTGGCTAAATATTATGCCGCCAGTACTGCATTTATTTTGCCCTCACTGGAAGATAATTTACCCAATACAGTGCTTGAATCGCTGGCGTGCGAAACGCCTGTAGTCGCATTCGATATTGGGGGAATCTCCGATATGATTGATCATGAACAAAATGGTTTTTTAGTGGATAGAATTGATACTTCT
>CAYOFH010000142.1:0-5728 GCA_964403175.1 uncultured Marinilabiliaceae bacterium | reverse complement strand
ACACCTTCATACAATCAGGCTGAATTTCTTGAAGAAACGATTCTGTCCGTGCTTCATCAGTCTTATCCTAATATCGAATATATCGTTGTGGATGGCGGATCGACTGACGGAAGTGTGGACATTATAAAGAAATATGAAGATCAATTGGCATGGTGGGTCAGTGAGCCCGATAACGGGCAGAGCGATGCCATCAACAAGGGGTTCAGGCAGGCTGCCGGCGAAATATACAACTGGCTCAATTCGGATGATTTGCTTTATCCTGATGCGGTAAAAACTGCAGTTCATTTCATGCAGAAGCATCCAGGCAGGGAAGTGGTGTACGGAGACAGGGTAATCATTGATCAGAAAAGCAGAATTATTGATGTTTTTGAACCTTTAACCGTTACCCGGACTTCATCACGCTTTTTGTTACGAATCCCCCAGGAGGTTACTTTTTTTACAGCCAACCTGTGGCATCGTGTTGGTGGATTAAATGAAGATTTGCACTATGTTATGGATTCCGACTTGTGGTTTCGCTTTCTGGAGGAAACTGAATTTTTTCACATTCCTGTTTTTATGGGGTCTTATCGTGAGCATGAAGAATCCAAATCGGTTTTTGGTATTGGTCGAAATAAGAATAAGCAAGCATTGGAAGAGATTAAGTTTTTAAAGAAACATTATTCCGGATTTTGGTCAGATATCAAAGTGTTTCGTAAATTCTATAAGTACTATGCTATTGTGCGTACTGCTTACGAGCGTAATAAAAAAGAGCGCCGACTGATGAAAGAGGAGGTAAGGGATTTGGTCGCTGGAAAATCGGACCAATAAATGATCAAAGTAGTTGGTGCCAGTTTTATTGATTTATATAGCGCTTACCATCAATGTTTTAACGTTGTTGTGAACATTTATTCAGAAGTATATGGTAAAAAAATCAGACATTGTTAGTTATTCCTATAAAGGCTTTCGCACAATAGCTTCTGCTTTGTATCACTTGCGTTTTGACATGGAAAATGCTGAAACTTTTTCACGGAGATGGAAAAACATTCCAAAGCATTGCAGAATTGATGCAGATTTTTTTAGAGAATACAAACGTCGGTGGTTGCCCTGGAGTTCCTCACTTTTTCTTTCCAGGAGAGAGCTGGAGGTCTATTGTCATTATGGAAACTTAAAGAGTCTTGATTATACCCCCTGGAATGTGTGGTTTACTACCATTGATCCTACTTTAAATAATAAAGAGATGGCATGGGCATATGCCGAAAAAGGTAATTACAAAAAACTTTATGGTATAGATAATGAACCACTTTCTTTCTTCAGGTTTATAAATGGTCTGAGTTATGATGCTATTGGAAATCTGATTCAGGAGCCGGAAAACTTCTTTGAAAAAGAACTTTCCCGGCAAACAAAAATATTGGTTAAGCCGGTAATTGATTCTTGGGGTGGTAAGAATATCCTAGTTTTTGAGCGTGATAAAAAGGGGGGGTGGCAATGTGTCAATGACCAGGTGGAGTTGTCGTTTAAGAAATTGATTGTCTATTATCAAAAGAATTTTGTTGTCCAGGAGTTTCTTGACCCTCATCCTTTTTATAAACGATTTAATCCAACATCATTTAATACGATACGGGTTTATGCATATCGTTCGCCTAAAGATGAAACGGTGCATATTCTACATACTTTCTTAAAGGTTGGAGGAAAGGGTAATGTAGTGGATAATATTGTGGCAGGAGGCCATGCTTATTATATTTTGGGAGATGGAACTTTTTTGTACGGAAGATCTTCAGATTTGCAGATTATTGAAAATGTGCCGGACGATTCGGGGCAGCTACTGAAAGAAATTGGGAAACTTCCGGGAATTGATGAGATAAAAGATCTTGCCGCTAAAATCGCTCTTCAGACTCCTTTTCACAGACTTTTGGCGATGGATATGAATATTGATTCTTCTGGATCACCCCGGGTTATTGAATTAAACCTGTCAGAAGCCGGAAGTCCTGTGCAGATATTTGGGAAAACTTTTTTAGGAGCTTTTACTGATGAAGTAATTGAGTATTGTAAGTCGCATAAAAAAAGCGATTATTTAAAGTTTTAGCCGGAAGGTTATGGTAAGTTAACAGCTGATAAAATTTACAGGAATAAAACCAATTAATTGATTAAAATAATGGAGAAAACCCCGGATATATTGTTCTTTTATTACAGGTTGGTGTTTGGCTTTTTTTACAGAGGACTAAAAAAAATCCTGAGAAGAGCTTCTGCTCATCATATATATACCGGATGTATGATAGAAGGAAAGAAAATATGGAACTCCCTGGAACCTGACAGGCGACGGAAGCCTTCGAAAGATTATCTTAGACAATATAGAAGCAAATGGTCACGTGTATCTTCAAAAGTACCGGAGTTGTTTATGTATCTTTTTCCCTCTTATTCAGGAGTTCATAGTGAAAATTATGTTCCTGATAATTTGTTTTTTACTCATGTTGAGCCTATGCTCAATAATGTGGAGTATTCAAGAAGTTTTGCTGACAAAAACCTGTATTCAATGCTTGTAGACCCTAAAGTGTTGCCCGAAGTCCTTTTAAGAAAGATGCATGGCTCCTGGTATGATGGGGGTTACAATAAAGTAATTGATCCTGAGCAGGCTGTTAAAACCATTGCTCAAAAACATCAACGTGTAATTATTAAGCATGCTGTAGCCTCACAGGGGGGAGAAAATATTGCCTCTGCACAGAGTAATGGTAAGGCGCTCCGGGTTAATGATAATTTAGTATGCAGGGACTGGTTAGACAAGGTTTTTGGAGATAATTTTCTTGTTCAGGCTCATGTACATCAGCATACTTTTTATGAAAGGTTTAATGCATCATCACTTAATACCTTTCGGATATATACTTATCGTTCAGTTACTGACGATTCGGTACATGTTCTTCATGCAATGTTGCGGGTTGGAGGAGAAGGTTCAGTAGTCGACAATATCAGTAAAGGAGGAAGAGCTTGTGGGATCGACCATGAAAGAGGCGTATTTAATGGAATTGCCTGCGATATCAGCGGAAACTTTTTTGACCGCGTAGGAGAGGTGGATATTTATAATGGAGGAGAACTCTTTAAGTATGAAGAGGTAGCAAAAAAGGCAATTGAATTGGCAGAGAAACAGTTTTACACCAGATTGATTGGTTTTGATTTTTGTGTGGATAAAGAGGGTGATGTAAAACTAATTGAGCTAAATAATTATGATGTCGGCGTGGATGTTTTACAGATGTGCAGCGGTCCGCTTTTTCGTGAGTTTACTGATGAGGTAATTGATTATTGTCAACAGAAAAAAAAAGATTTTCGCTTTATTATCCGGTAGTTGTTGCTTACAGAGACTTAAAATAACGAAAGATCCCTGGATGTAAATAAAAATTACTGGATATAAAAGTATACCTGACGGCTATTGGGGAGCCTTTGAATTAGTTTTATTATGGATGTTCATTCAAAAATATTGTCATTTTTAGATCTGGGTTACTTTCTCGATTATCAGGGAGTGACAGTTCGGTTACCCGGGCTTATCAAACCTGTGGATCAGGAGGGAGTGACTAAAGAAGAGTTATTTAATACGGCACGGCAGAAATGGCTGAAGTCATTAGAAGAAGGCTTTTCTTTGGGGCAGACTTGTGTGGTACCGTTAAGTGGTGGTCTGGATAGTCGTGCTGTAATTGCAGGGTTGCTCCAGTTTACCGAGACTTCCAATATTACCACTTATACTTTTGGTATTCCGGGGTCATTCGATTATGAAATTGCTGCCAAAGTGGCCCGGTTTCTTGGAGTAACCAATATTCGTATTCCTCTTGATTATTATGAATACTCACTGGAGGAGCTTGTTGAAACATCCCGCAGGATGGATCATCAGTCTCTGATGTTCTACCATGCACCTCTTAGTCTTGTCGAACGTGACTTTTCAGATGGAGTCCATTGGTCCGGATATCTTGGGGATTCTATTACCGGAGATCATGTGAGGGGAGTGCTTGCCAAAACTCATGAAGAGGCCCAAATGAAGTTCATGGAGTTTAACCGTTATATCAAAAATGATGATATGCAGTTGTTACAGGATGGCAGAGAGTATTCCCTGAAGCATTTGAAGGTTCCTGAATATTCTCAGGGTTTTTTAACGTTGGAAGAAGGATATGATTTGTTAAACAGGCAAAATAAATATATAGCTCCTCATGTGATGCTTAAGGGTTTTGAATATCGGGCACCTTTTAATAATCCCGATTTAATAGCGTTTTTTTTGGGCCTGACCGAAGAACAGAAAAGAAATCAGATTTTTTTTAAAGAGTTTCTACAATGGTGGAAGCCTTTTGTTTTTGCACTTCCGGTAAAGAATAATTTGGGTTTTCCATTGAACGCTTCTGTCTGGCGTCCTAAATTGCGTAAAAAATATTTTGCTCTGATGCAGCGGATGAATAACTGGAAGAATCCCAAGTTAAATTATTTTGATTTTTCCAGAGAATTGATTCATAACCGGAATTTTAAATCGTTGGTGCTGTCTCAGTTGGAGGACCTAAAATTAAGAAAAATTTTGCCAGATATAATTAATCCTGATCTATTGTGGAAAGAACATCAGAACCGGCAGGCTGATCATAGCAGGTTGATTCAGGGCATTGCATCACTGGAAATACATCTTAAAGCAGGAAAAAAACTGTGATGCACAGAAGTTAATTTGGATCAAGTAATTGAGATTGTTTGATGTTAAAGCGTATGAATAAACAAGTTTTTCCAAAAGTATCGATTGTAACTCCTTCCTATAATCAGGCTGATTTTCTGGAGGAAACATTGCTTTCAGTATTAAATCAAAATTACCCTAACCTGGAGTATATTGTTGTTGATGGTGGATCAACCGATGGGAGTATTGATATTATTAAAAAGTATGAAGACAGGTTGTCATGGTGGGTCAGTGAACCGGACAACGGACAAAGTGATGCCATAAACAAAGGCTTTTCGAAAGCGACAGGTGAAATATTTAATTGGGTTAATTCTGATGATTTACTTTGTCCCGGTGCCATTAGAATGGCCGTTCATTTTTTACAGAAGCATCCCGGTTGTGAACTTGTATTTGGCGATCGTTTGGTTATTGACGGGACTTCCACGGTTATTGAGGCTTATGAAGCACCTTCATATTCCCGGTGGTTACCTCCTTTACTTTCCAAGTTACCTCAGGAAGCAGCGTTTTTTACTTCTCGCATTTGGAAAAAAGTAGGTGGTTTGGATATATCTCTGGATTATGTAATGGATACCGATTTATGGTATCGTTTCCTGGAGCATACTACTTTTTTTCATGTTCCCATGTATATGGGGATGTACCGGAAGCATGTTCAATCCAAATCGGTTTTTGGAATGGGCAGCACAAATAAATTGAATGAGAAAGCAGAGTCTGAATTTAAAGCCAGACAGAAAAAATTCGGTAATATTTTTTCTTCCAGTAACTTTCTTCTCAGGGTAATGGGCGCTTTAAGTCAGATGAAGTTAGTTTATGAGAAAAATCGTCGGTTCAGAAGGTTATTAAAAGAGGAAGCTTACCGTTACGGATTTGAACTGAATGAGTTATCATCAGATCAATAGTTATATGGTTCGGAGATGTGAGTCAATTTTAATGAGTTTAAGAAGAATTCATATTAAAAAAGAGATCATCAATACATAAGGGGTGCTTTGAATTTAAAACTCTAACGATCAATTGTATAAAAGACTATGAAGATATTATATGTTGCAGAGGCCACTATGCCTGGAC
>CAYOFH010000141.1:5863-8580 GCA_964403175.1 uncultured Marinilabiliaceae bacterium | reverse complement strand
AGAATGTTTTTGATTCCTTTGGCCAGCGCATCCGGATTGAAGGATATGCTGTCAATTTTCTGGGATACCAGAAATTGTGCAAAATCGGGGAAGTCACTGGGGGCCTGACCGCACAGCCCTATTTTTGTTTTCTTTTCACGTGCTTTCTCAATAACCATTGAGATCATAGTTTTTACGGCATCATTTTTTTCGTTGAAGATGCCACTTACCAGTTCCGAATCACGATCCACCCCCAGTACAAGCTGCGTAAGGTCGTTAGAACCGATGGAAAATCCATCGAAAATATCGGCAAATTGATCCGCCAAAATGACATTACTTGGAATTTCCGTCATTACATATATTTCCAGACCGTTTTCGCCCTGCTTCAATCCAAATTTTTTCATTAGTTCAATGACCTTTTTACCTTCTTCAACTGTCCGGCAGAATGGGATCATCAGTTTTACATTATTGAATCCCATTTCATCACGGACTACTTTTATGGCTTCGCACTCAAGCCGGAAGCCTTCTTTGTATTGTTCACTATAATATCTGGAAGCCCCGCGGAAGCCCACCATTGGATTGTCTTCTTCAGGTTCAAATTCTGCACCTCCAATCAAATTGGCATATTCGTTAGACTTAAAATCACTCATTCTAACGATCACATCCCGGTCGTGAAATGCAGCAGCAATGGTTCCCACTCCCTGGGCCAAATGATCTACGAAATACTTCTCTTTATCCTCATATCCCCGGGTAAGACGTCCGATTTCTTCTTTGGCTTCTTTGTCCTTAAGATCATCATAATGAATAAGGGCGAGTGGATGAATTTTAATAGTATTGTTGATAACAAATTCCAGGCGCATGAGTCCCACACCATCGGTCGGGAATTGTGCATACTGAAAAGCCATTCCGGGATTGGCCAGAATCAGCATAACCTCAGTATCGGGATTACCAATTTTTTCAAGGTCTATTTCGGTTTCTTCCCATTCCATGATGCCGTCATAAATTACTCCCACCTTTCCTTCTGCGCATGATACCGTTATTTCTTGTCCGTCTTTGAGGGTTTCAGTAGCATTTTCGGCTCCTACAACAGCTACTGTTCCCATTTCGCGGGCTACAATGGCGGCATGACTGGTACGTCCTCCGCTATTGGTAATAATAGCAGAGGCTTTTTTCATGATGGGATCCCAGTCGGGGTTGGTAATTTCTGTTACCAGTACATCTCCTTCTTCCAGTTTGTCGGATTCTTCCGGGGAATTCAATATTTTGACTTTTCCTGCAGCAATTTTATCGCCTATACCATTGCCATTTAAAATTTCATTACCTTTTTCTTTCAGAGAATACTGTTTTAACTTTCGGGCTCCTTTGTTTTGGGAATGAACTGTTTCCGGACGGGCCTGCACAATGAAAAGTTCTCCGGAGTTTCCATCCTTTGCCCATTCAATATCCATGGGTTTATCATAGTGCTTTTCAATTTCAAATGCCCATTTCGCCAGAGTAATTATTTCTTCATCATCGATAACATACTGGTATTTTTTATCCTCTGGAGTATCCATGTTTTTAGTTGATGCCCCATCATCATCTCCTTCAGAATAAACCATGGTTTTGGCTTTGCTGCCAGCCTTTTTTGACAAAATTGCTTTTTTCCCTTTTTCAAGATTTGGCTTAAACACAAAAAATTCATCAGAAATAACATTGCCCTGTACTACATTTTCTCCGAGACCCCATGCACCTGAAATAAACACTACTTCATCAAATCCACTGTCGGGAGCCAGAGTAAAAATAACGCCTGCACCTGACTTGTCCGACCTAACCATTCGCTGAACACCGGCAGACAAGGCAATTTTCATGTGATCAAAGCCATTGTCTTCACGATATTTTATCGCCCTGTCGGTAAAAAGAGAAGCAAAGCATTCCTTTACAGCTTTAACTACCCCATCTTCACCTTTTACATTCAAAAATGATTCATGCTGACCTGCAAAACTGGCTTCCGGAAGATCTTCTGCGGTAGCGCTGCTTCGAACTGCCACACTTTCCATATCTTTTTCCTTTTCCTGAAGTTTATGAAAAGATTCTTTTATATTATCGGCCAGGTCATCAGGAATCTGAGCTTCCATTATTTTTTTACGGATTTTTTTCCCGACATCTCTCAGATTTTCAAATTTGTCGGTGTCCAGTTCTTTTAATGCGTCACCTATGGGGTCTTTCAGTTTGTTTTCTTCCACAAAATGCCAAAATGCTTTGGCTGTGGTGGCAAAACCATTGGGTATATTTATGCCTTTTGACGAGAGTTGCTGATACATTTCCCCCAAAGAGGCATTTTTACCACCTACCAGGGCTGTATCTTCATTGCTTAACTTTTCGAAAAATTGTATGTAATCACTCATGGCGAATTCAGTTTTTCTGATTAATATTTTGTAATTGTCAGTTGCTTAACGGTATATGAAGTTAATAGTCCGTAATGTCTTTGCACTAAGCTCTTGGTCAATTGTTTGAATTTAAAGGCAGCTATGTTTTAAAATGTAGATTTTCAATATCATAGGATTCATCTTAAATCTTATATCTAAAAATCTAACGGTCAATTGTGAAGAGGAATCATTAAAAAATGAAGATTTGATTCAATGATTATTAAAATTTAAGGTCGGTCAAAGATGTAACCACTTTGTCTGCACCATGTTCCTTAAGAGCTTCGGTATCGTCCTTACGGGCAATTCCTACCACCAGGCCAAAATCGCCTTTTT
>CAYOFH010000141.1:0-5763 GCA_964403175.1 uncultured Marinilabiliaceae bacterium | reverse complement strand
GCCTCCAGGAATTTTCTTACCCCGTCATACCTGGGTATTCCATCCAGATATTTTGGATAATCATTTCTGATGGAAAAGTCATCATAGGTGGAATCACTCCTGTTATTTCTTTCTTCGTTGTAGTGATCAAAAAGTTTTTTCCATGCTCTGGCATGTATTTCTGCTGTTTGTGTTATTACACCATCCAGATCCAGAATTGCAGCTTTGTATTCCATTTCGTGTCTGTTTTTATTCTACAAAAGTATTTTCCTTGTTGTTTTTCAGGTGTAAGGCCTTTTAATCAACCTGTTGTGAGCGGAATATACATCAGATTATTATCATAAATCATCAACTTTCATTAAAATTTACGAATTATTCTGGGAGATATCAATTAATTTGTTGTTCATCCTGATGCCTGGAATTAGAATTTCCTGAATACAAACAAAATTTTATATGAAAGTAAATTAGTCGTTAGGCAGTAGTCAGTAGGAAGTAGTGATTTCTCTTGATAACGACATACTTCAGGGTTTAAGGGATAAAAACTCTTTTTTTGGGAAAATGTTTAGGACACTATTGGTTTAAAACATTTGTTTTCTTGCTTTCGTCATGCAGACAGATTAATTTTATTAACAGAGTGTGAGATTTTTGGATGTATTATCTCTGCAGATTATAAAACTGATAATCCGGCGCTTGATTCTGTGCCCATTTCCAGTAGGTTGAGAAGGCCGATTGTTTAATTCAAAACAAAATATCTGATATGAAGAAATCCGAAAAAGCTAAAAAGTTATTTATAGGAACCTCCGGATGGAGCTATGATCACTGGCGGGGTGTTTTTTATCCTGATGGCATGAAATCTTCTGATTATCTGAAGTATTACACCACCAAATTTGATTGCGTAGAGCTTAATTCCAGCTTTTATCATCTTCCCAAACCAAAGACAGTGGAGGGATGGATGGAACGAACCCCGGACAACTTTCAGTTCTGCCCTAAGATGAGCCGTTTTATTACACATCGTAAAAGACTTCATGACATTGATGAACCGGTGGAAAATTTCTTTGAAGTAATCAATCCTATGCAAAAAAAATCGGGACCTGTTTTGGTCCAGCTGCCTCCCGGATTGGAATACAACGAATCGAGGTTGCATCATTTTTTAAATGTATTGAAAGAAAAGCATTCCGATTTTCGTTTTGCCATAGAAGTGAGAGATGAATCATGGCTCAATGATGATCTTTTTAAATTACTGGCTGACTACAATGCATCCTTTGTAATTTCAGATTCAGGAGGCCATTATCCATATAGTGATGTTGTTACAGCGGATTTTGTGTATCTTCGCTTTCATGGCAGAGAAAAATTATATGCATCAGTTTATGATAAGAATATGCTTCAGCCTTATGCCAGTAAGATTGATCATTGGCTTAAGGAAGATCTTGATATTTGGGTGTTTTTCAATAACGATTATGAAGGACATGCAGTTAAAGATGCAGAAAAACTGACTGAAATGTTATTCTGAATGCGATCAGGAAATTTTATTGTCCTGGATAGTACAACAGATCGTTAGATTTTTAGATATGAGATTAAAGATAAACACTACGATGCTGATAATCAGACTGAGATGAAAAAATATGATAATTTGTATATAATATACAATTAGATATTTACAAAAGCCCAGCGCACTGCTGAGAGTGAATACTTCGTTTTTTTCAATTCCTTTTTCGATGGCAACTCAGTTTTTTTGTTTGTTTTTACTATCACTCAATGCGTTGTAATGGCCAGTCATTGCGAATATAGGTAAGTAATCTGCAACTTTTACCGAACGGTAACGGATCGAATTGTGCAATATTTTGCATTTATCATATTTGTTCGTGATCTTTAATATGTTTATTTTTAAAAGATTTTTGAAATTAATAATTTCCGTTTTCTATCAGGCTAAAGACGCTTTTTCAAAAGATCACAATATTACAATTATACGTTTTGTAATTTCTAACCTCAAATAATACAACGATTAATCTTAAAGGAATATTTATCAATTATCCAGGACATCTTTAGTTATGACTAGCTTCAAAAAAGTGTATTCAGCATTAATGTTTTTAATAATCGGCATTATGGGCTTTTCTTCCTGCCAAACTCAAGATGAAAAATCACCTGTTGAAATAGAAATTGCGCAGGGATGGGAATTTTCAAAAGCCGGATCCAATAATTGGATGCCTGCGATTATCCCTGGCACGGTTCATTCCGACTTGATTGCCAATGACAAAATAGAGGATCCTCATTTCAGAATGAATGAGGACGATGCGCAGTGGGTAGAAGACGAAGACTGGGTTTACCGTACTACTTTTGAAGTGGACAAGAATTTACTGCTTGCTTCTGATGTTATTGAGCTTCAGTTTCTGGGCCTGGATACTTATGCTGATGTTTATCTCAACGATGATCAGATTCTTGAGGCTGATAATATGTTTTTGTCCTGGGATCTGAATGTGAAGGAGAAGCTGGTAGAGGGGACGAATGAACTCCGTATTTATTTCCATTCTCCTGTTGAGAAAGGAATGGAGAAATTGAAAAAGCTTGATTATACTATTCCAGCCATTAATGAACAGGCTCCCGAAGGGGAAAAAACAAATGTGTTTACCCGCAAAGCTCCCTTTCATTACGGATGGGACTGGGGGCCACGTCTGGTAACTTCAGGTATCTGGCGTCCTGTAACTCTGGTAGCCTGGAGCAAAGCGATTATTGATGAGGTCTATGTTGTAACCGAAAGTGCTGATGAAAATAAAGCATTGATCTCGGGGTCTGTATCCCTGGAAGCAGAAAAAGCCGGGGAATATCAGCTTTCTCTTGATGTGGACGAGCATGAGTCGGTTGTAGTTAAAAATGTTTCACTGGAAGAGGGTCTTACAGAGATTTCTTTCGAATTTGAAATTGATGACCCCAATCTTTGGTGGACAAACGGTCTTGGAGAGTCTTATCTGTATGATTTAAAATTTTCTCTTTCTTCCAAAGATCAGGTTATTGATCGTCATCAACTTGATTTTGGCGTCCGTACTCTAAAACTGGTTCAACAACCCGATGAAGCCGGGCATTCATTCTATTTTGAATTGAACGGGGTGCCGGTGTTCATGAAAGGAGCCAATATTATTCCACCGGAGACGCTGACTCCATCTGCTGATAAAGCCCGCTACGACCGTTTGATTGGTGATGCTGTGGCTGCCAATATGAACATGGTGCGTGTGTGGGGTGGTGCTATTTATGGCGAGGATTATCTTTACGATCTTTGTGATCAGAATGGCATACTGGTTTGGCAGGACTTTATGTTTGCCTGTGCTCTTCAGCCGGGAGATGAAGCTCATCTGGAGAATATCCGCAAAGAAGCGGAGTACAACGTGAAGCGCCTGCGTAATCATCCCTCGATTGCTCTGTGGTGTGGAAACAACGAGAATTACCATGGCTGGCATGAGTGGGGATGGAGTGAAATGTATGACTCTGAAGTAAAAGATTTTGTTTGGAAAACATACGAAACTATTTTTGATGAAATCCTTCCTTCTGCAGTTTCAAAACAGGATCCAAAGACTGCCTACTGGCCATCTTCACCTATGGCTTATGGTGGAAAACCTGCCGATAGAAAATCAGGTGATGAGCACGACTGGACCATCTGGTTCGGGCAGAAACCATTTTCTGCTTATGGAGAAGATCTTCCCAGGTTTGTGAGTGAATACGGATTACAGTCATTCCCATCAATACATACCATTGAAGAGTTTACCGAAGATGAGGACAGGAACTGGGATACAGAAGTGATGCGTCATCGTCAGCGCGGGAAAATGCCCTATATTCGACCCGGTTTTGATGGTAATGATATGATTCGCTGGTATATGGATCAGTATTATGAAATTCCAGAGAATTTCGGAGATTTCATTTATGTAAGCCAGCTTCTGCAGGCTAAGGCATATAAAATGGCGCTGGAAGCTCATCGTCGCAATATGCACCATACTATGGGCTCTCTCTACTGGCAGCTCAACGACAGCTGGCCTACCATCTCGTGGTCAACAGTTGATTATTATGGCCGCTGGAAAGCTTCTCATTATGCGGTGCGTGATGCCAATGAAGCCATTATTCTTGCTCCGGTTGAAGAAGACGGAAAGTTTAAGGTTTTTGCCGTGAATGATTTGTTAACAGAAATTGACGGAGAATTAAGAGTTAAAGTTCTGGATTTTGGAGGTGAGGAGATATTCAGTCAGAAAACAACTGTTACTGCCCGTGCCAATGCATCCAGTATGGTATTTGAGGAGAATTCTGAAAAAATAACAAAGGGAGCTGATACCAAATCACTGGTGGTTGTTGTTGAGTTGATATCCGGTGGTCAGGTAATAGCCGATAATCTTTACTATTATCATCGTCCCAAAGAACTCAATTTACCCGATGTGGAGGTTGAACTCTCAGTTAAGAGTACTGAAGACGGTTATCAATTAACGGTTTCTTCAGAGAACCTTGCTAAGAATGTGTTTTTAGATACTTCTGAAGGTGAAGGATTTTTCACAGATAACTTTTTTGATCTTTTGCCCGGCGAAAGCAAAGTGATTGAACTTGAAACCAGTGAAACTCTCGATCCTCCAAAAGATATAAGTATTACTTCCCTCGGTGAAGTGGAATAATTTTATAGGCAGGCAGTTATTCGTTGGAGTGGGGTTCTTTACAAGTTAATTGGCAAATCATGGCAGTACAAGGTTTAAATATTTTCTATTGCCTTATTATTTGTCTAACTTCTAACCTGGAATTTCTAAAAATATAACAATCTATTCTAAATATTCCATTATGAAGATTTTATACATCGGTGGAACCGGTAATATAAGCACAGCATCCAGTCGTTTGGCTGCGGAAAATGGCATGGATTTGTATCTTTTGAACCGTGGAAACAGAAAGGTAGATATACCCGGAGCAAAAAGTCTGGTGGCTGATTATTCCGATATCGCATCGGTTCAAAAAGCCACTGAGGGACACGAATGGGATGTGGTGGTCAACTGGATTGCTTTTAAAGAGGCAGATGTACAGGGGGACTTTAAACTGTTTCATGATAAAACCAAACAGTATATTTTTATCAGTACAGCATCTGCCTATCAAAAGCCTGGCGGACATCCTGTAATTACTGAATCAACACCTCTTTGCAATCCTTACTGGCAATACTCGCGCGACAAGATTGCCTGTGAAGATTTTCTGATGCGAAAATACAGGGAAGCGGGATTTCCCATAACTATTGTCAGACCATCGCATACCTACGATACAGTAATTCCTGTTCCTCTGTGTGGATGGAACGATTTTACCATTATCGACCGCATTCGTAAAGGCAAAGAGGTGATCATCCACGGCGATGGAACTTCTCTATGGACAGTTACTCATTCCGAAGATTTTGCCAAAGGATTTAATGGCTTGCTGGGCCATCGTCAGGCCATCGGACATAGTTTTCACATTACTTCGGATGAAATTATGACCTGGAATCAGATTTTTGAACAGGTGGCTGAAGCTGCAGGAGCTCCTCTAAAGTCAGTTCATATAGCTTCAGATTTTATTGCCCGGTATGATGAGCATTCTTATGGTGGCCTGCTGGGGGATAAGGCTCAGAGCGTTATTTTCGATAATTCAAAAATAAAACGCTTTGTTCCCGGATTTAATGCCACCATTAAGTTCAGTGAAGGAATTAAACGTACTCTTCGGTGGTTTGAAGAGAAACCGGAACGTATGCAAATGGATCCGGCCAAAGGGGAGCTGGAGGATCGGATTATTGGTGCTTATAAGAAG
>CAYOFH010000140.1:7142-8689 GCA_964403175.1 uncultured Marinilabiliaceae bacterium | reverse complement strand
ACCTTTTAAAATATCGCTAAACAAACGGATGGTTGTTGAGTCAATTAAAAGCACCTCTTTAAAGGTTAATCCATAAGTTCGGCTGTCCCACAAAAATGATTGATATTTATTAACCAGAGCGAAGTATAAATCCTCAAAAAAACGATTATTCCGGTTCCTTAATCCATCACTGGCCGTACTCTTTGCAGGAGCCATTACTAAACCAAGATGATTTAGCTTTCCGCCTAAAGCCTGCAGCCCTTCACAGATTTCAGTCATAGAATCACATCGACTTAAGATTCCAAAAAGCATAGCAATCAAATGCGTTCTTGTCTTGAAAGCCTTGTAATAACGGTCACTGTCGTGAGCTTTTATGATAGTTGATATGTTGACTTTATCTACCAAATCAATAATTTGTTTGAAAATCGGCTGTCCGACAAAATTTATTTCCTTAATTTTAGCCATGTTGTAAAGATTTTTCGCAAAAACCAATTTACAACTTTGAAGGGAAACCGTAAGGGAGTACCTTCTTTTTAATTAATTTAGTCGGACACTACTGTTTTTCAAACTAAAATCATCCTGGTTCCGAACAATCCATTCCCTTGCCTGCTCAAGGGATTCTTTATAATCATTTGTCAACAATTCTCCATCTTCATCCGCCTCAACAGGAAAACCAGCAATTATCGGAGCAACTAATTCCAAAATCCGATATGCACAATTGATTGACGTGTTACTATCCGGGTTTGGCGAAGAACAGTTTCGTTCATCTTTCATTATGGCCTCTAACAAAAAACCAACAGCAGGTTTATATTCCATGAAAACGAGATCAGGTACAAGCTCAAACACAACCAAATCATTCATTCCCATATTTCGCACCTGCCTGATACACCATTCTGCTGCATCAATATCTTCCAAACTCCCCAATACAATTCTGATTACCAACTCTTTTTTAGGTTCAAGTGTCTGAGTCTGCAACAAATACTGAAAATGAAGCACAAGATCTTTCAGGTTTAACGGGGTTGCTAATACGCAATTTCCTCAAATGGCGTAGTTCCGTTGATTACATAAGAAGTTATCTGGTTTTTAACTGCAGAGGAAAAATGAAAGTCCGAAAAGGAATTTAAAAAATTACAAATACTTATGCGATTTATATTATTGAAATCGGAAAGCCCCTCAAACATCAGAAAATGAGCAATATCAGGGGATATCTCAGTAAACTTTTGTCCTACGAGATACATGAATCTGTAGGCTCTGAGTCTAAAAGAGGGATCTTCTTCCTCAGAAAAGACAGCAACCAATTTTTGGGGCAGTATCTCAAATTCGGATTCAGAAAATTCAGGAATCTCAGCATAAGAAATCGCCCTGCTTTTTTGAATTGACTCAAAAATTTGATTTATATCATTCGTATTCTGAGAATAAGACGAAAATAATGAAGTAACTAAAAATAATGAAGTGAAAATAAGCAGTAGAAAATGCTTCATACTCAAAGGGTTTAGGGCGCATGCTTAATTAATATCCATAAATTCAGATTGTAAAAATATATATCAAATGTGAATAAACAAAAAAAA
>CAYOFH010000140.1:0-7042 GCA_964403175.1 uncultured Marinilabiliaceae bacterium | reverse complement strand
GTTCTGGGTCATTAGACTATGGGAGCCGGAAATTCTTCAGAGTGTAAGCAAAAGAAATTGTTTTGTATTCAATGTTTCTTCCTCTCTTCTTTCAATTATCCTACCATCCAACCTTGACCGGTCTTTTGCTCCATACCCCTTTCACCATGCTCTGTGCCTACTCATATTCCTCCACAATACCGCCGGTAATACGTACCAGATCGGTGTGGATATCCACAAGGCTAAGCACCGACTGGTAATAATTGATGGATGCCTGCAGATAATTCAACTGTACATCTCGAAAGTTGAAGGAATTTATTGCTCCGGCACGGAATTTCTCTTCTGACAGCTGCAAGTTGACGCGGGCAGTTTCCATATTTTCCCTGCCAACCTCAACAAGTTCTTTATGTACCTGATATGTATCAAAAAGATTTAACAGCTGATTTTTCAGCCTGTGCTTCATCTCCTCCAGGTTGGTCTGTCCTATCGCTTCTTCCATTCTGGCAATTTGAATATTCCGGTTGATACGGTCGCCATCAAAAAGAGTGAAACTCAGCGAAAAATTAGCATAGTAGGAAAAATATCCATCTGAAAAACCGGGTGTATTGCCTTCGCTATTAAGTGATTCAGGATAAACATTATGCCCGGCTCCGGCTGTAGCATTCAAGGAGGGATAGCGAGACCGCTGCTCAAGTACTCTCTGCTTTTCCAACAAAGAAAGGTTAAGATATTGATTCCGGATGCTGCGGTTGTTATTATCGAACTGAGCAAGCAATTCATCAAGTGCAAATTCTCCGGCGTTAAACTCCAGCTCACCTTCAAGCCTGACAGAAGTGTTTTCGTCCATCCCGGCAAGATATTTCAATTCACGTATAGTACTGACTACAGCCACTTCCTGCTCCAGATAAGCAGTTTTATCTGTTAAAAACGCAGTACGGGCCTGTAAAACTTCATAACTGGTGGCAGCCCCCAGTTCCCGACGATCTTCCATATACTGAAGCCGGTCATCCGAAAACTGCCTCACTTCATTTAACAGATCTAACTGCTCTTTGGCCAGAAGTGCCCTATAATAAGCCATAACAACAGCCTGAATGGTATTCTCAACTACCAATGCCAGATTTCCTCCAGACAACTGCTCCATGGTTTCCAGGCGGTCCTTCCTTATATGGGCAGAAAAACCCTTAAACAACAACCAGTTGAGTTGTACACCGTTTTGCAGGCTTCCGGTTTGGTTGTCATAATCGTACCGCTCATTAAAACTATTATTCAGACTACTTTCCCACATCAAAGTAGGCAACATTCCTGCATTCCCCATGGTGTTGCTTAGTTCTGATATTTCCAGATCGACACGGCTGACCCGTATATCGTAGTTGTTTTCCAGAGCCTCTGAAATAAGTTGATCCAATGAATACCTGCTGCTTTCATCCTGAGCCATTATCGATACGGAAAAAAGCAGAGCAAAAATCAGATATGTGATATTTTTTTTCACTGGTTTATTTTTTTATTAGTTCGTTTATTGGCGTATTGGGATTGCTGCTTCTTAAGGAAACAGACCGACGTTCATCTTCGTTGTTTAGCTTGCAAAGAATCCGTAATGTCTGCACCTTCTAATCAAGCGTTCGGTTTTTTAACACATTTACTTTCTCCACTTCTTCGGGAGAGGGACGACGACCGGTTATCAACCATTTCAGTAAAACTCTGATATCATTGAGGGCCATAATCACCACCGGGAAAAACATCAGAATAAAAGCTGTACCGAACAGTATACCATAAGCCAGTGCCATTGCCATTGGAATCAAAAACTGAGCCTGACGACTGGTCTCCAGTATGATGGGGTATAACCCGAGAGTTGTGGTAAGAGTAGTTAAAACAATAGGGCGGAACCTGGCCAGTCCAGCTTCAAAAGCGGCATCTCTTACCGAAAAGCCTTCCTCCAGCAATTGATTATATTTTTGCAAAAACACCACCGCATCGTTAACAATTACACCAGAAAGAGCTACCATCCCCCATACACTTAACATCGATAACGGGATGCCATGAATTGCATGTCCCCAAACAGCACCCAACCATCCCAAAGGAATCATTACCAGCACAATGGTACCCTGCCCAAATGAGCGAAAGTGAAACATAATCAGCACCATAATAATACCGAAGGCCGGGATAAAATATTTGGCAATTTCGTTCTGTGACTCTGATGCATACTTTTGTTGTCCCTGATAAAAGTAGCTCACACCAGGGTACCTCGACAGAATCTGCGGCATAATTTCATTGCTTACCCGTTCCAGAATGGGAGGAACCGGCTCATAAGGATCAATTAGATCAGCATCTATGCGCATTTCCCGTTTACCGTTAAAACGTTGTATTGCCACCGGACCACGCTCCAGATTGTAAGTTACCAGTTCTGTCAACGGGTATTCTCCCTCCGGAGTTTTAATCTTCATATCTTCCAGTTGACCAATCTGCTCACGATCGCCGGGAGGAAAACGAACCCATACTCTTATTTCATCTTTTCCCTGCTGTAGCCGTTGCGACTGGGCACCAAAAAAAGCATTCCGCACCTGGTTCATGATGGTAAACATATCAAGTCCCAGATAATAAGCTTTGGGCTTAAGTTGTATCCGTACTTCCTGAGCTCCGGGAGCCTCATTGTCCACCACATCGGTAAGTTCTGGTATATCCTGCAGCTCTTCAAGCAAAAAGTCCTTTGCAGCATCAAGCTCCTCAAGGTTCTCTCCCATCAAGCTGATGGAAACAGGCTCTCCCCACCGATTTCGACCGGCAACAGAAAATTTGTCAGCTTCGGGAACTTTACCGATATGTTTTCTAACCCGGGTAGCAATATCGAAGGCAGATATTTCACTACCCTCAAGATTTCTAAGGTTAACGGCTATATGACCGGCATGAGATCCTGATTCATCTCCATCAAAAGAACTGCCCATTACCAGATAAGTATAATTTACAAAATTTGTGGTGTCGTTGTACTCCTCTTTCAACGTATCATTTACTTCCCATACAGCCTTTTCAAAATCTTTCAAAAACTCGTAGGTTTGTTTCTCGCCTTCACCTGGTGTAAAAGCCACATTTACATTGAAACTATCAGGTGGAATATTTGGGAAAAAAGTAGAAGATATAAAACCTCCTCCAAACAAACCGATCGTAATCAACAAAAAAGTTAACGGAATCGCAAGTGCAATATGCCGGTGACGAAGAATAAAAGCGAGTGACCGGCCATAAAAACGGTTGCGCATCCAGAGGATGTATCGGTCCAGACGGTTACGAAAACGATTTCCAAAATTGACAGCCTCTTTTTTCCGTTGTAAAATTTGGGGCGACCCAATATGAGCGGGTAATACAAGGCTGGCTTCAATGAGTGAAAAGGCAAGACTGGCAACAACCACAAAAGCCATTTCACCCATCATCTCCATATTTCCCTGAATCAACATTAACGGGAAGAAAGCAATTATAGTGGTTGTAACAGAAGTAATAACTGCCGGTAATACTTCCAAAGTACCATCAACTGCCGCTCTTCGGGGAGATTTCCCTTTCTCAAAATGGGAAAAGATGTTTTCAGCCACTACAATCCCATCATCCACCAGAATACCCACCACCAGAATCATCCCGAAAAGGGATATCATATTAATGGTAACCCCATACATTCCGGCTACCAGAAACATTCCCAGAAAGGATGAAGGAATACCCCAGGCCACCCACATGGAAAGTCTGAAACTCAGAAATATCGCCAATATAATTATGACAAGTAATAATCCGAAGCCACCATTTTTATATAACAAATTAAGCCGCGAATCCAGTAAATCCAGAAAATCAAAAGTAACAATCAGTTCAGCATCATCATGATTCCTGTTGAACTCCTCAGCGTAGTTATTAACAAAATCAGAAATTGCCTCAAGATCCTCTGTAATCAACTTATTTACCGACACATACAAAGCTCTTTTCCCGTTGAGCCAGGCACCACTGGGAGTTTCAGAGAACTGTAAAAAGACTTTGCCCAGATCCCGGATTCGAATAAGCCTTCCATTAGGATCGGCTGTCACCACATAATCGGCTATCTCGTCCGGATCTACTGTTCGTGAACGGGATCGAATAATCAGGTATTGATCGTCACTTCGTAAATGACCTCCTGAAACATCCCGGTTGTTACGGGATATGGCATCGCTGATATCGTTATGAGTCAGACCGTAGCGTAAAAGCACCTCTTCTTTAACCTCTACAGCTATTTCCAGAGCAGGATAACCACCAATACTTATCTGGCTCATCAGACCGCTTTCCAGAAAATCATCCTCCATTCTCTGGGCCAGTGTTTTGAGACGTATCATATCAGCTTCCCCATACAATCCCAGGCGTATGGCGGGTGTGGTAGATCTCTGTTTATAGACGATTGGGGGCTCGGCATCAACCGGCATACTGGAAATGCCGTCCACCGCATTCTTCACTTCCTGGAGAACCTCATCAATGTCGTATTCCCCGGTCGTTTCAATGCTTACCCTGGCAGAATTTTCGCGGGAAGTAGAATTGATCTCTTTAATACCGACCAGACCTCTGATGGCCTGCTCAATTCGGACCGTAATACCCTCTTCCATCTCCTTAGGACTGGCACCGGGATAATTTACAGTTACATAAATATTCCGGGTCTCCCGTTCAGGAAAAAACGATTTTTTAAGTTCCAAAAATCCATAAACTCCTGATATGACAATAACAATTATAAATAAATTGGCATAAAAAGGATATCGTACAAATGTTTCTATCAGTCTGCGCATAACTCTCTTTATCGAAGAATTTTATAGATGGGATTTCCGGTAACATTCAGCAACGGCTCAACAACAAGCTCTTCTCCCTCTTTCAGACCTTTTAAGAAAATAGTCTGATCGTTACGTTTGACAATTTCAATAGGCTTTTCAAATAATCTGTTTTCTTCAATTACATACACGTGGTTATTGTTGAAAACAGCATTTCTGGGCATTTCCATTACATCATCAACTTTACTTCCATGCAAATGAGCCGTCAGATACATCCCGTCATAAAGTCCGGGGTCACCTGGCACAGCTACAAAAACACTAACCGCCTGTGAAGAGGGGTTTACTACAGAGCCAATCCGCTTTATAGTTCCTTCCCATGATTGTGATGACGTCTCATTCTTAACCAATACAGAATCTCCGACTGAAAGGAATCTGATTTCTTCCAACACAATGGGAACTTCCAGTTCATAAAGGTCGGTACGAACTATTGTTGCAAGTTGCGTCCCGGGATTCACTACGACACCAGGATCCTGAACAACATCATTAAAAGCCCCGGTAAAGGGAGCCCTTATCTGATGTTTTTCCAGACGGGCCTGATCGGAAAGAATAGAATAATAATCGCTGATGATATTTCGTGAAGCCAGGAAAATACGCTCATTGGAAGATTGTGGCTCAGGCATCTCCGGTAAAGGCTTTTCAATATCAATATCTTCAAAAAAATCTTCCCACTGTGGAAAAGCATCAGGATAATCAAGACGTAAATCGGGTAAAATAACCGCCAGGCTTTGGAGAAATTGACTTTTTCGTGCTTTCAATCCAAGTGGAAATTCAGGATTAATCACTTCTGCAAGTACCTCCCCTTCCCGAAATCTCTGTCCGTTACGAAAAGGAATATCCCCTTCCTGCAACCGGCCTGAAACTTCAGAACTTACCACCACCTCATTGAAGGCGTGCAACCGACCTGATGAAGACACTATTGCCTGTAAATCGCGGTATTCAACTGTTTCGGCTTTCACATGAACATCAACCTGGGGTTTAAGTGCGGGTTCTGGTTCCTGCTTAAGTGAAAACAGCACAAACATAATCACCACGCCTACCAGAATAATTCCTGCGGCTATCCCGAATATCCAAAATCTTCTTTTCATTGTTTTTTATATATCTCTATACTGAGTAATTGATTACAGTTACCATAGACGTGTGGAAATCTAAAACGTTTAATTTGTTTCCAAAAAAAATTATGTATTATTCGCCCCAAAATTACTTTCTTTAACGCCTCAAACCGTACAAAGTTCAGAAATAATTTTAAATGGAATACATCACATCACATCTGGGGGAACTGGCAGCCCTGGTAACTGCCATCTGCTGGACAGCCACCAGTATGGCTTTCGAATCAGCCGGAAAAAAAGTCGGGTCGTTATCGGTCAACCTTATCCGGCTGGTGATGGCATTGGTGCTGCTGGGCATTTTCACTGCCATTACACGGGGGCATTTCTGGCCTGTGGCCGCAGGGATGCACGCCTGGTTCTGGCTTAGTCTTTCCGGACTGGTGGGCTTTGTCATTGGCGATCTTCTCCTGTTTCAGGCTTTTGTGGTCATTGGCGCCCGTGTTTCCATGCTCATTATGGCCCTAACCCCTCCCCTGGCAGCACTGTTTGGCTGGCTCATTCTTGGAGAACAAATGACCTTAATCAATACTTTTGGAATGGCTTTAACCATATTGGGAATTGCTTTGGTGATTTTGGGCCGTCCCATGAAGGGTAAACGACTGTCTTTTAACTTCCCTCTGGCCGGACTACTGCTGGCTTTAGGGGGCGCGGCAGGCCAGGCCCTCGGGCTCGTGCTTAGCAAGCTGGGTATGGGTGATCTGGATGCTTTCATGTCAACCCAAATACGGGTTATTGCAGGAATCGTTGGTTTTGTGCTTGTCTTTTTTGGCTGGCGCAGGTGGGGAAATATCTGGATGGCCCTGAAAAACAAGTCTGCCATGGGGCGCATAAGCATCGGAGCCTTTTTTGGCCCGTTTCTGGGGGTATCATTCAGTCTGCTGGCCATAAAATATACCACCACGGGAATTGCTTCCACGCTGATGGCTCTAACGCCTGTTATGATAATTCTGCCGGCCCGGTACATATTTAAAGAGAAAATTACTACAAAGGAAGTAGTCGGGGCATTTATTGCTGTGGCGGGGGTTGTGGTGTTTTTTGTGTTTTAAAACTCTACCAGCCACTTAACAGACGGGAATAACGGAAAAATGCTTAATTGTTGCCATCGTCCGTCTTCATGAAAAACAAGATATGGATTTTTGCGAT
>CAYOFH010000139.1:0-8738 GCA_964403175.1 uncultured Marinilabiliaceae bacterium | reverse complement strand
AAGAAATATAAACTCATTAGTCTCATGGAGCAAACAGTTGATATCAAAGAGTTGAATGAACGAATAAAGCAGGAAAGTTCATTCGTGGATCTGCTAACCATAGAAATGAACAAAGTAATTGTAGGCCAGAAACATCTCGTAGAAAGCTTATTAATTGGTCTTCTTTCTGACGGACACATTTTACTGGAAGGTGTTCCGGGATTAGCAAAGACACTGGCCATAACCACACTTTCCAAGGCAGTTAGTGCAGATTTCAGCCGAATTCAGTTTACCCCGGATTTGTTGCCTGCTGACTTGGTTGGTACAATGATTTACAGCCAGAAAAACGAGGAGTTTATAGTCAAGAAAGGCCCCATTTTCACTAATTTTGTCTTGGCAGATGAGATCAACCGTGCTCCTGCAAAAGTTCAAAGTGCTTTACTGGAATCGATGCAGGAACGCCAGGTAACGATTGGCGATCACACCTATCCTTTACCAAAACCGTTTCTTGTAATGGCTACTCAGAACCCCATCGAACAGGAAGGTACATATCCCCTCCCTGAAGCTCAGGTTGACCGTTTCATGCTAAAGGTAGTTATTGATTACCCCAAAAAAGCAGAAGAGCAAATGATTATCCGTCAGAACCTGGCGCAGAAATTTCCTGAGGCAACAAGCATCATCAAGCCCGAAGATATTCTCAGAGCCCGTGAAGTGGTTAAGGATGTTTACATGGATGAAAAGATTGAAAAATATATTGTGGACATTGTCTTTTCAACACGTTTCCCCGACCAGTATGGTCTGGAGAAATTTAAAGATATGATCAGCTACGGTGGATCACCCCGCGCCAGTATCAGTTTATCAATGGCAGCAAAAGCTTATGCTTTTATCAAGCGCCGGGGATATGTAATTCCAGAAGATGTAAGAGCTATTTGTCATGATGTGCTGCGTCATCGTATCGGCCTGTCCTACGAAGCAGAAGCTAATAATTTCACTTCGGAGGAAATTATCAGTGAAATCCTCAATACGGTTGAAGTACCCTAGGCAATGAACAATAATCAATGATCAAAGAATAATTGATCATTGGTAACTGATAATTGATCATTGGTAATTGATAATTGGTAATTGATAACCGGTAACTGATAATTGAAAAATGACGGAAGCAACAGATATATTAAAGCGTGTACGCCAGATTGAAATAAAGACACGGGGATTATCCAGCAATATTTTTGCCGGTGAATATCACTCAGCTTTTAAAGGTCGTGGAATGACTTTCAGCGAGGTTCGTGAATATCAGTATGGTGATGATATCCGGAACATTGACTGGAATGTTACTGCCCGCTTTAATCATCCATATATCAAGGTGTTTGAAGAAGAACGTGAGCTCACCGTAATGCTGATGATCGACGTATCAGGATCCCGGGAGTTTGGCACAACCTGGAGGTTTAAAAAGAATGTAATAACAGAAATAGCTGCAGTTCTGGCTTTTTCGGCTATTCAAAACAACGACAAAATCGGGGTAATATTCTTCTCCGACAGAATTGAAAAGTTCATTCCTCCAAAGAAAGGCCGCAAACACATCCTTCATATTATCCGTGAACTCATCAGTTTCACACCCGGCCACCGTGAAACCAATATATCAGATGCCCTTCGCTACCTGACAAACGCCATAAAAAAGAGATGTACAGCCTTTGTCATTTCCGACTTTTTGGATGAAGGTTTTGAAGATGCCTTGAAAATAGCCAACCAGAAACACGACATAGTGGCTCTCCGGGTTTATGATCCACGGGAAGCAGAAATGCCTGATGTAGGTTTCATAAAATTAAAGGATGCAGAGACCGGGAATTATTATTGGGCCAATACCTCAAACCGAAAAACCCGAGAAGCTTACCGGGCCTGGTGGCTGGAAAATGAAGATTTTTTGCGGACGGCTTTCTCAAAAAGCGGGGTGGACAATGTGGCAGTACCAACCAACGACGACTATGTTAAAGCACTCATTTCACTCTTTAAAAAACGAGCATAAAATGGGCGTACAACCATTATTTAAAACAAAAGCATTACGGTTTTTCACGATATCTTTATTTGCTTTGGCAGTTTCACTGCAATTGCAGGCACAGGATTTTTCGGTTAGTGCAACCCCCGACTCAACATTAATGGTTATCGGTGGGCAAATGGATTTGACGCTGGAGGTGTCGCAACCTTCTGATCTAAACATTGCTTTTCCTCAATTTACTGATACCATTACCAAAAACATCGAAATCGTAGATCGGTCAGAGCCTGACACTACGGCTCAGGGCAATAACCGAATATCGGTTAAACAGGTATTTCGTATCACCTCTTTCGATAGTGGACTTCATTACATCCCTCCGATGGAATTTGAATTAGCTTCAGCAAATCTTGAAGCAAAAAAAGAAACACGTTCCATTGGAATAATGGTTGTAAATCCTTTTGAAGAAGTGGATCCGGAAAAAGGAATAACAGATATAAAAGCTCCGATAGAAACTCCTTTCAGGCTTTCTGAATTATATCGTTTTCTGCCATGGATCCTTGGCGGTTTAGCCATAATCCTGATTATTGCAGCAGGTATATGGTTCTACATTAAACGACAAAACCCTCTGAAAGCACTTATTAAAGAAAAACCCAAAGAACCGGCCCACATAATTGCGCTAAGAGAACTGGAGCACATAAAAAAAGAAAAATTATGGCAAAAAGGGGAAGTAAAGGCTTTTCACTCACATCTGACTGATGTGTTACGAAACTATATCGAAGACAGATATGGAATACCCGCTCCCGAACAAATCACATCTGAGATTCTGGAATCACTAAAATCCGTTGATTTACCTGACGAAAAAGTATTGCTGAAAATACGACAGGTTTTGGAACAGGCAGATTTGGTAAAATTTGCAAAAATGGAACCCCTGCCCGATGAAAACGATTTAGCATTAATGAATGCATATTTCTTTGTCAACCAGACTAAATACGAGGAGCCAAAACCCCTGGAAGAACAAACAAAGGAACTTAAGGAACAACCATAAATCGGGCAATAGACCGGAATTAAGGGGCAGCATCAATCCAATATGATAAACGCCCAAAAGAATTTAAAAGTTATGATGTTTGAGCCTATCTCAACAATAAACTAAATAAACATTGCACGAATGACATATACATTTCTGCATCCGTATTTTTTTTATTTACTTCTTCTACTGATTCCCATGATCGGGTGGTACATCTGGAAGCAAAAAGATTTAAATGCGTCTCTTCAGATATCCTCCTTGCGGGGATTCAGCCGCATACGCAAAAGCCGAAAGACCTATCTGCGTCACGTCCCTTTTGTAATGCGTTGTCTGACAGTAATCATGCTGACCATTGCTTTGGCACGTCCGCAGTCAACAGATAATTTACGAGATGTCACCACAGAAGGTATTGATATAATGATATCCCTGGATGTATCCGGAAGTATGCTGGCTATGGATTTTGAGCCCAACCGCCTGGAGGCAGCCAAAGATGTGGCTACTGAATTTATTGCCGGTCGCTCCAATGACAAAATGGGTCTGGTGGTTTTTGCTGCTGAAAGCTTTACCCAATGTCCTCTTACCGTAGATCATGCGGTACTGACCAACCTCATAAGAGACGTTAAGACGGGAATGCTTCAGGATGGTACAGCCATCGGACTGGGATTGTCAACAGCTGTGAGCCGAATAAAAGACAGTGAAGCCAAAAGCAAGGTCATTATTCTGCTTACCGACGGAGTCAACAACCGGGGTGAGATTCATCCCCTAACCGCAGCAGAAATTGCAAAAAGCTTTGACATTCGGGTATATACCATTGGGGTAGGCAGTCATGGCATGGCTCCTTACCCTGTGAATACTGCTTTTGGGCAGCAAGTGCAGGATATGGAGGTGAAAATTGATGAAGACATGCTCCAGGAGATTGCAACTACCACCGGAGGGCAATATTTCCGGGCTACAGATAAAGAAAAGTTGAGAGGCATTTACCAGGAAATTGACCAGATGGAGAAAACAAAGATCGAAGTCAAGGAATACAGCAAACGATCAGAAGAGTTTCTACCGTTCGCCCTGCTGGCCCTGGTCTTTTTACTGGCTGAGATATTATTGAGAAATACGGTTTTAAGAAGTCTTCCGTAAAAAAATTTTGAGTTCTGGGTTTTGTATTTCATAGTTATCTCTTTTCCGACTTAATTCCAGTCTCATTCTCAACCCGCCCTCAAATAGTTTGATTAATAAAAACAACAGCATATGTTTAGATTTGCGCATCCTGAATATCTGTATTTACTGGTACTGATTCCGGTACTCGCGTTTATGCAACTCTATTTTCAGTACTTGAGAAAGAAAAAGCTGAAAAAGTTTGGGAATACTGAACTGCTGAGTCACCTTATGCCGGATATTTCATTTGTGAGACCGGCTGTGAAATTTTATTTGTTATTGCTGGCCTTGTCAGCAATTATTGTGGCATTAGCATCCCCACAGTTCGGGACAAAACTGGAAACAGTAAAACGCAAAGGTATTGAATTGATCATAGCTTTGGATGTCTCAAACAGCATGAATGCAACTGATGTTGAACCCAGCCGTCTGGACAGGGCCAAACGGGCCATTGAGCGGTTAACCGGACGCCTTATAAACGATCGCATCGGACTTATTGTTTTTGCAGGGGAAGCATATGTACAACTTCCCATTACCACCGATTATGCATCGGCAAGACTTTTTCTTAACAGCATTAACACCGATATAGTTTCCACGCAGGGCACAGCAATTGGTTCAGCCATCAGACTGTCCACCAAATCTTTTAGTCAACAGGATAATATCAACAGAGCCATTGTGGTTATTACCGATGGGGAAAATCATGAAGATGATGCCCTTGGAGCTGCGAACGAAGCTCAGAAGGAAGGAATAAAAGTTTACACAGTAGGAATGGGGAGTTCTGAAGGAACACCGATCCCTGTCAGTCCGGGAAACAGAAGTAATTTCATGAAAGACAGAGACGGAAATGTTATTATTACAAAAATGAACAGCGACCTTATGAGACAGATTGCCGATGCCGGTAATGGAGAATATATCGCAGCAAATAACATAAGACGCGGTATCAACAATCTGATTGACGAATTAGGCGAATTGGAAAAAAGCGAAATAGAATCAAAAGTATATTCAGAATATGACAGCCAGTTTCAATATCTGATAGCACTGGCTTTGCTGATTCTTTTAATTGAATTCATTATACTCGAAAGAAAAAACAAACTATTGAATAAAATTGATTTGTTTACGCAGGATTGATTATGGATTATTGTATAGGATTTAGGGTATAGGCAGCAGGTGAGGCAGCAGATTGTCAAACCCGGTTAGCAACAATATCACAGTAATTTAACGGATCATTAGGTTAACAGGTAGAAGAAATCGAAAATTTAAAGAGTTTTGCTATGCAATCAAGATATTTCTTTGTGCTTTTAATTATTTTAGCAGCAGGAAGCATCAATGTTTCTGCTCAAAATGAAAGGCGTTTTATACGGGAAGGCAACGATTTTTACGAGAATGAAAAATATGTAGAGTCGGAAGTTGAATACCGAAAAGCACTGGAAAAAAAACCTGAAAGCTTTGAAGGACGCTTTAATCTTGGTGATGCGCTTTTTAAGCAGGAAAAAGTGGACGAAGCCATTGAACAGTTTCAGGCATTAACGAATAGTACAGATGACAAACAAAAATTGTCTGAAATATATCATAATATAGGAAATGGCTTTTTTGCGAAGCAGGACCTGGAACAAAGTATTGAAGCGTATAAAGAAGCACTGCGCAATGATCCGCTGGACGATGAAACCAGGTATAACCTGATTGTTGCACAAAAAATGTTGCAACAGCAGGAAGAAGACCAGGAAGAAGATCAGGAACAGGAACAAGAAGAACAACAGGAACAAGAAGAACAACAAGAGCAGGAACAACAGGAACAAGAACAGGAGCAGGAACAGGAACAACAACAGCAACCTCAGGAACAACAAGGAATTTCAAAGGAAGCAGCCGAACGGATACTGCAATCTCTGGATGATGACGAGAAAAAACTTCAGGAAAACCTGAGAAAAGCTGAAAAATCACAGCCAAAACAAATTGACAAAAACTGGTAACAGAAATTAAACAGAGAGAAAGAACTAAAAATGAAGCCATATTTCTTATTCATATTATTTCTATTTCCGCTTACCCTCATAGCGCAGGATGTGGAGTTTAAAGCATCCGCTCCTAATTCTGTTGAGGAAGGAAAGCGCTTTCAATTGGTTTACAGTGTAAACAAATCCGGAGATAATCTCCGCGTACCTGAAATGAATGAATTTCAGATATTAATGGGACCTACCACATCTCAACGTTCACAGGTTCAAATTGTAAACGGGAAAGTCAGCCGGGAAGAGGAATATACTTATACATATATCCTTAAAGCCAATGCTACAGGAACTTTTACCATTCCACCAGCAACCATTGAAGTGGATAATAAGAAATATGAATCCAACAGTGTGGAAATAAAAGTTGTGGAAGCGGGAAAAGAACCATCACAAACTGCTGCTACAGCAAATAATCAGTCCGGGGCAATTGGTGATGAAGATTTGTTTATTACTATGAAAGCCAATAAAACACGGGTATTTCAGGATCAACCCGTATTGGTTACAACCAAAATTTATACCCGGGTCAATCTTGAAGGCATTTCCGATATTCAACATCCTACTTTCCGCAACTTAATTGCGGAAGATCTGACGGGTGATGAAAATATTGAATGGTCCCTTGAAAACGTCAATGGACAAACATACCGTGTAGGTACTTACAATCAAAAAATAGTTTATCCACAGACCGCAGGGCAATTAAAAATTGAGCCTGTCTCGATGGAATTTCTTGTAAGAATCAGGCAGACCAGACAATCCAACAATATTTTTGATAATTTCTTTGATACGCACCGCACTGTTCGTCGAACAGTCACTTCCGATGGAATAACTCTTAATGTCCAACCATTGCCCTCCCCCCAGCCCGGCAATTTTTCGGGTGTGGTTGGAAAAATTGACATGGATGTTTCACTTTCCAAAAATCAGGCAAAGATAAATGACGGAATTACACTCAAAACTGTTATCTCTGGTACCGGAAACCTAAAAATAGCTGATGGGCCGGAAGTAAATTTTCCTGCAGACTTCGACATCTTTGACCCAAATACCTCAAGCAATTTGAATGTCACAAGCAATGGCCATAAAGGTTCAAAAACTTTCGAACAATTAATAATACCAAGACATTCGGGAACTTTTGATATACCTCCGGTAGAATACGTCTATTTCGATCCTTCCATTGAACAGTACCGAACTTTGAGAAGTCAAAATTTTAATATCGAAATTGAATCTAACGGACAAGATGTAGCATCTGATGACCAGGGAGTTACAACACCTGGAGCAAGAAATAGAGAAAGAGTTAAGTTTGTGGGAAAAGATATCCGTTACATAAAAAGCAGCAATATAAATCTTGAGCCTGTAAACACTTTCTTTTTTGGTTCATGGAAATTTATTCTAGGATATCTTTTTCCATTAGTTCTTTTCATTGTCATATCTCTGGTATACAGACAAAAGATTAAGGAAAATTCCAATATTTCCCTAAAAAAGACTAAGCAGGCCAACAGAGTGGCACGCAAACGACTTAAAAAAGCAGCCCATCATTTAAAATCAGGTGAGCATGAAGCTTTTTATGAAGAACTGTCCAAAGGATTATGGGGATATATCAGCGACAAACTGGTCATTCCAATGGCCGATTTGAATCAGGACAACGTAAGACAGGAACTTGAAGCCAACGGTGCACACCCGGATAACACGGAAAAACTTCTGGAAATTCTGGATGCCTGCGAATATGCAAGATATGCGCCTGCAGGATCCGCTGAAAAGAAAGAAGAACTTTACAAAACAGCCATTGGAGTTATCAGCAGGTTAGAAAATAATTTGAAAGCGAAAAAGGCTTAAAACAAGCCCCCTAAATAGAGGGTCTAAAAAGTATTAAATAATACTCGCCAGATGCGAGCATTGTTTTTTAATTTTCTACACAGAACACACATAGCATATCACAGAAAAGAACTTAGAAAAAAGAGACTTTTTAGACAACCTCATTTTTTAGTGGAATTTGAAGAAAAGGCAGAAATATAATATAATGAAACAAGCATGGAGCTTTGATTTCTCAATTCTGTACAAAAGTGCATGTATAAAAGAATTGCAAGTTCCATCCCGACCCTAAGAAATAAATTTAATATGGATGAAACGAACATGACAAAGTTTGTCACAACAGGACATATATAAAATAAAATCATGCGAATTCCATCAGACCAATAACTTAGACGATTTTTATACGAATGAAAACAAAAATAACAGTACTTGCATCGATACTTTTCATAAGCATTAGCCTCATGGCTCAGGATGACCGGCTGGAACAAGGTAATCAGCGTTATGCAGACGGGCAATACGAAGAAGCCATAGAATTATATGAGGAAATTTTGCAATCCGGATTGGAAAGTGAAGCACTTTACTACAATCTGGGCAATGCCTACTATAAAAACAGGCAACTGCCGGAAGCCATTCTCAACTATGAACGTGCCCTGCTGCTGGAACCTCAGGATCCGGATATCCGCCACAACCTGGAACTTGCCTATAGTCAGACAGCTGATGAGATAGAACAAGTAGGAACATTTTTTCTTGCCAAATGGTTTCAAAACATCAGAAACCTTAATGATTCTGATGGCTGGGCAGTTTA
>CAYOFH010000138.1:1799-8757 GCA_964403175.1 uncultured Marinilabiliaceae bacterium | reverse complement strand
GCACTGCTGCTCCTGCATTCCACATCTCAGATTCGCGCAATTCTTTGAGTTCTTCTTCGAGTTTTACCCTGTAGTCGCTTTGACTATTAGCATCGATAGAACGTTGGGCCTCATTTCCTTTGGCTACTTCACTGTAGAGTTCTTTGAATACAGGCATAGAAGCGTCACGGAATTTTTTCCACCAGTCCAGGGCTCCACGCTGGGCTGTAGTAGAGCAGTTGGCATACATCCAGTCCATTCCGTTTTCAGCAACCAGAGGCATCAGGCTTTGAGTCAATTCTTCAACGGTTTCGTTGAAGGCCTCTGAAGGAGAGTGCCCGTTGGAACGCAAGACTTCGTACTGAGCGGCAAAAATTCCCTGGATGGCACCCATCAAAGTACCCCGCTCTCCGGTAAGATCACTGAATACCTCTTTCTGGAAAGTGGTTTCGAAAAGATATCCACTACCAACACCAATACCCAGAGCAACCACACGATCGAAAGCTTTTCCGGTTGCATCCTGGAAAATGGCGTAGCTGGAGTTCAATCCACGGCCTTCGAGGAACATACGACGAAGGCTGGTACCCGAACCTTTAGGCGCAACGAGAATCACGTCAACGTCTTTGGGAGGTATAATTCCTGTTCGTTCCTTGTAAGTAACGCCAAACCCATGAGAGAAGTAGAGGGCTTTACCCGGCTTCAGGTATTTTTGTACAGTTGGCCATACAGCAATCTGTCCGGCATCGGAAAGTAGATACTGAATGATGGTTCCTTTGTCGAGTGCTTTCTCAATGGGGAAGAGGGTTTTTCCGGGCTCCCATCCATCGGCAACGGCTTTGTCCCATGATTTGGAATCTTCCCGCTGTCCGATAATAACATTAAAGCCATTGTCTTTGAGGTTGAGGGCCTGTCCGGGTCCCTGGACGCCATAACCGATAACGGCAATGGTTTCGTCTTTTAATACTTCCTGTGCTTTTGCCAATGGGAACTCCTCGCGGGTTACCACATTTTCTTCGGTTCCTCCAAAGTTGATTTTTGCCATGATTAATCTGTTGTTAACTGTTTTAGTTTAATTGAGTTTGATCTGTTTCCAGTTTCTTGAGATAGTTTTCAAGAAGTTCTTTCTTGGTTTTGGTAATAGCGATGCGTCCGGATCTTACAAACTGAGATACGCCGTAGGGGTCAAGTTTTTCAAACAACTCCTGGGTTTCAGCTTTGTGACCGGTCTTTTCAATCACTGTATACTCGGGTGTGATTTCCAGAATGCGTGCGCTGTACTGTCTAACCAGTTTTTCAATTTCATTGCCTCCAAGAAGCGAGCTGGTAGATACTTTGTAAAGAGCAATTTCCTGGTGAATTATTTCATCAGCTCTAAAAACAAAGGCTTTAAGGACGTCAATTCGTTTCTCTATCTGTTTGGCCAGCTTTTCAATATGATCGGCAGTGGCATATACCACAATGGTAAATTTATGGATGCCTGAAATAGCCGATTCGGAAGTGGTCAGGCTTTCAATGTTGATGTGTCTGCGTGTGAAAACTGTGGTGATCTGGTTTAGCAGTCCCACATGGTTTTCCGAGTATATGGAGAGTGTAAACTCTTCTTTATCTGGTGTCTTCATGTTTAATTCATTTTTTGGTTTTACCTTAAACAAAAAGGGAACTAGTGATTTTTTCACAGGGTTCCCCCTGTAGCTTTATTCCAGACGGATATCGGATACTGATGCTCCGGATGGAACCATTGGGAATACATTACCTTCTTTTTCGACTACTACTTCCATCAGGAAGGGGCCTTCTGCTTCCACCATTTGTTTGATAGCATCATCCAGATTGTCACGTTCCGTTACTTTGACCGAGGGAAGATGATATCCTTTGGCTATGGTTTGGAAGTCAGGATTGATCAGTTCGGTAGAGGCATATCTTTTATCAAAAAACAGTTCCTGCCACTGACGCACCATTCCAAGAAAATTATTGTTGAGCAACACAATTTTTACAGGAATTTTTGTCTGGAAAATGGTTCCCAATTCCTGAATGGTCATCTGGAATCCTCCATCGCCAACAAAAACACAAACAGGACGTTCCGGAGCTCCCAGTTTGGCTCCCATTGCTGCAGGAAGACCAAATCCCATGGTGCCCAAACCTCCCGAAGTAACGACACTTCTGCTTTGCTTAAATCGGAAATAACGGGCGCCCATCATTTGGTGCTGTCCCACATCGGTAACCATGATTGCGTCATCGTTGAAAGCAGAAGAAACTTTGGAGATTACTTCTCCCATTCTCATTCCTTTATCAACAGGGGCAGTTTCATTTTCAATGATGCGGCTGTATTCTATCCTGAAACAGGCATCAAATTCAGCCAGCCATTCCTTATGATTATTACTGGTTATTTTATTTGTCAGAAGTGGCAGTGTTTTCTTTACGTTACCAAGTAAAGGAACATCAGCATGAACGTTTTTGTTTATTTCTGCCGGGTCGATCTCCATGTGGATAATCCTTGCATTGGTTGCGTATTTTGTGAGGTCGCCGGTTACTCGATCGTCAAAACGCATTCCTATAGCGATGATCAGATCAGCTTCATTGGTTTTTATGTTTGGACCGTAATTTCCGTGCATGCCCAGCATTCCCACATTTTGTGGATGCTCAGTTGGCATTGCCGAGAGCCCAAGCAAAGTCCATGCAGCCGGGATCCCCGATTTTTCCAGGAATTCAAGTAATTCTTTTTCTGCATTTCCCAGAACCACTCCCTGACCTACCAGCGCTAACGGTTTTTTGGCCAGATTGATGAGCTTTGCAGCTTCTTCAATCTTATGGAAGTCAATTGGACTTTCGGGTTTATAGCTTCTTATGGATTTTACGGGTTCATAATGATAATTCAGTTGATTGATCTGTGCATCTTTGGTAATATCCACAACTACAGGTCCGGGCCGACCGGAACGGGCAATGTAAAAAGCCCTGGCCAGTGCGGCAGGAATATCTTCAGCTCTGCGTACCTGATAGTTCCATTTAGTAACAGGCTGAGTGACCCCAACTACATCGGTTTCCTGAAATGCATCGGTTCCCAGCAGGGGAGATGCTACCTGGCCGGTGACAACTACCAGAGGAGTAGAATCCATCATGGCATCAGCCAGTCCGGTAATGGTGTTGGTGGCACCGGGGCCTGATGTAGCGAAGCAAACCCCCACTTTTCCGGTAACCCTGGCATAGCCCTGAGCAGCATGCACTGCTCCCTGTTCATGGCGGGTAAGCACATGATGCATCTGATCGTGATAATTGTAAAGTGCATCATAGATGGGCATAATGGCCCCACCCGGGTATCCGAAAATTAGCGAGGTTCCTTCGTGGAGTAAAGACTGCATTACAGCTTCGGATCCGCTCATCCTCTTTGTTTCTGTGGCTTTTTCCTTCATTAGTAATTGAGATTGTAGTTCCATAATAATAATGGTTGCGTTTGAGAAAAAAAATTAAAAAAACCTGCTCTCCATATTTTTACCGGGGATCCTGGATTATATCAGAATTCGGGATTTGTCAGTACTAATCCAAATTGCTGATGGAACCTGTTGCTGACCCCTCTTTTAAATCATTCTTACTGCTCCTTTGTCTGCCGATGATACCATCGATGCATAGGCTTTAAGTGCTTTAGAAACCTGGCGTTCTCTGGGTCCGGGCTGGAAAGCTTTATCGCCCTTGCTGGTTTCTTTTTGTCTGCGTTTTTCCATTTCTTCATCAGATATATCCACATTAATGCTTCGTTCGGGGATATCAATGATGATTTTGTCGCCTGTTTCAACCAGGGCTATTTCCCCGCCTGCAGCTGCTTCGGGGGATACGTGTCCAATGGATAATCCGGAAGTCCCTCCCGAAAACCGACCGTCTGTTATCAGTGCACAATCCTTTCCCAGATGTCGGGATTTGATATAAGAGGTGGGATAGAGCATTTCCTGCATTCCCGGGCCTCCTTTAGGACCTTCCTATTTTATAATTACCACGTCGCCTGCTTTAACATCTCCATCAAGAATAGCTTCGCATGCGCTGTCCTGCGATTCATAAACTTTAGCTGTTCCCTCAAAGTGCAGAATGGATTCATCTACACCTGCTGTTTTCACGATGCATCCCTTAGAAGCAATGTTTCCGAATAAAACTGCCAGTCCACCGTCTTGAGAGTAGGCATTCTCAACGTTCCGGATGCATCCGTTCTCACGATCCAGGTCGAATTCTTCATAAATGGCATTTTGGGAGCCAAGCACCAGGTTGCGGAATCCTCCGGGGGCGCTTTTATATTTTTCCCGGGCATTTTCTGAAGCATCTTTGCTCAAAAGGTCATAATCTTTTAGAGCATCAGCTAAAGACGGATAATCAACCCGGTAAACAGAGGTGTCAAGCAGTTGGTGGCGGGCCAGTTCTGCGAGAATTCCCATAATACCACCTGCCCTGTTCACATCCTGAATGTGGTAGTGACTGTTGGGGGCTACTTTGGACAGAACAGGTGTTTTTCTTGAAAGCTGATCAATATCCTGCATGGTAAAATCCACTCCTGCTTCATGAGCAATGGCCAAAAGATGTAGAACCGTATTGGTAGAGCCTCCCATGGCAATGTCCAGAGTCATGGCATTCATAAATGCAGGTTTGGTAGCAATAGACCGGGGTAAAACCGAGTCATCGCCATCCCTGTAATGCCGGTAAGCCAGATTTACTATTTTATGAGCTGCTTCTTCAAACAATTTTTTTCGGTTGGCGTGAGTTGCTACTATGGTTCCGTTGCCTGGAAGTGCAAGTCCCAAAGCTTCATTAAGACAATTCATCGAATTGGCAGTAAACATACCGCTGCATGATCCGCACGTGGGGCAGGCATTCTGCTCAACAGCCAAAACATCACTGTCTGAGACATTGTCATCTGCGGCCATTACCATAGCGTCAATCAGATCAAGTGCTGTTCCATTGTTGTTGCCGGCTTCCATTGGCCCTCCGGAAACAAATATGGTGGGGATATTCAGACGCATGGATGCGATGAGCATTCCCGGTGTTATTTTGTCACAGTTGCTGATGCATATCATGGCATCGGCCCTGTGGGCATTGACCATATATTCCACACTATCGGCGATCAGGTCGCGTGAGGGAAGAGAGTAAAGCATTCCGTCATGGCCCATTGCAATACCATCATCCACGGCAATGGTGTTGAATTCTGCTGCAAAACATCCTTGCTTTTCCACGATCTGCTTTATTTCCTGCCCGATGTGATGCAGGTGCACGTGGCCGGGAACAAACTGAGTGAAAGAGTTGACAATTGCCACAAGCGGTTTGCCCATTTGTTCATCTTTCATGCCGTTGGCGCGCCAAAGACTTCTGGCTCCGGCCATTCTGCGTCCTTGTGTGGTTGTATTGCTTCTTAATGGTCGCTTCATGCTTTGTAAACTTTCTTTTTTAAATTAAAAACCCCTCTCACGCAGAAGTGAGAGGGGTTGAAATATTGTTTGCTTTGATTAGCTACATACCGAACTCACTTCTGCCTGGTTGTCCCACGAGAATAATTAGGTTGACGAGAATGAGTGATAAAAAACGGTTCATATTCAAAGTTCAAATTTGTTTGTTCTTTGCAAATGTATATATTTTGACAATACGATCAAGTGTTTTGTAATAAAAAAATGAATTTTTCTTGCAATTTTATGAGTTTTTGACCCTTTTTACTGATGAAATCAATGCTTTGAGCGATTAAAAATTTGAACATTCTCAATAATAACATCTTTTACTGATTAATTTTCGGGTATAACTCTTTGTTTTTGTTATATGTTGTGTGGTATCCGTTATCAGTGTCTTTGTTGAACCTGATATATTTTGTCAAAAATGGATTATGATCAATGGATATATATTCTTTTGAATTAGATAAATATTCACTATTGTCCGGAGAATCTTATCCTTTGTAAAAAGATTGCTTCACTAGGCTGCCAATGACAGAACTATTGCGTCAGCCGCAGGGAGTATAACAGAGTAACCCCGAGTGCAATCCGGGTTATTTTGTTATCAAGAGATCACTTCTACCTTTTGCCTCAATGACTGAGATGGTGATTATAATCTGTCCACAGTTTCAAAACTTTATTTCTAAGGGTAAGTATATTATCTTCCGGAGAAGTTTTGATGTTGTGATTGCAGAAAATTATAAACTTCTCCAGCTGTTCTTCCTCAATTTCTATCCAGTCCCGGAGAACACCGGAGGATATCACCTCTTCCCAGGCAGACATTTTTCGTTGGTTTTCGATGACCTTTTTTGCTCTTCTTTATCTTTTGGCTTCTTTGCTGAATGCTGAGTGAGCCAGACTCATGGGGCTCATAATCATGCCAACCGAAGGGGCAGGGACTGACCGGTCGGGTTCAGCATCCGGATCTACATCCTTCCCGATATTTCCCGGGAGGTTGAGTTTTATCTCTCTTTTCTCTGCCCTTACGGTCACTTCGTTTATTAAATAGGTGGCAGGTTTTAGAAAAACAGAGTCTCGTTCCCCGGTTTCTGAATAATTCTTTGCTTTCATTACCACTCCTTCAAATCCCATGGATACGATCTTGATTGAATCGGTGGGGGACATATAGATTAAGAAGTTTCCGTCACGGTCGGAAGAGTAGGAGAGTTGGGTTTCGTAACTAACCAGCTGGACATACCCCAGAGGCTTTTTGGTTTCAGCATTGAATACAGTTCCTTTTATTTTTACTTTTGAGTGTTGTTGACAGAAGGCCATAACCGGAATCCATAACAGAAAAAAAAGAAGAGTATATTGTTTCTTCATGAGTAAGGTTTTACAGGCAGTTGATTACATTTTGTTCTCCTTTGTTACAAGAAGTGAAAAATTGGTCTGTTTCATAATTAAGCTATATCTTTACGATTTAAACAAAAACTGTACCTATGAGTGAAAATTTGAAAGCAATTATTGAAAAAGCCTGGGATGATCGGGGCCAATTGGAAAACAAAGAAACACAGGAAGCAGTAAATGAAGTG
>CAYOFH010000138.1:0-1699 GCA_964403175.1 uncultured Marinilabiliaceae bacterium | reverse complement strand
TTTGTGGAGAGAGGCGTTGTGATGATGCCTTCGTATGTTAATATTGGTGCCTATGTGGAGTCCGGCACAATGGTGGATACCTGGGCTACTGTAGGTAGCTGCGCTCAAATTGGCAAAGGTGTTCACCTGAGTGGCGGTGTAGGCATTGGCGGTGTTCTGGAGCCTATTCAGGCAGCACCTGTCATCATAGAAGAGAATGCATTTATCGGATCCCGTTGCATCGTTGTTGAAGGCTGCCGTGTAGGCAAAGAAGCTGTTCTGGGAGCCAATGTGGTGCTTACCGGCTCTACAAAGATTATTGATGTGAGTGGTTCCGAGCCTAAAGAATACAAAGGATATGTTCCACCACGCTCTGTTGTGATCCCCGGTAGTTATACCAAGAAATTTCCCGCCGGAGAATATCAGGTTCCTGCTGCTCTTATTATTGGTCAGCGTAAAGAATCGACTGATAAGAAGACTTCCCTTAATGACGCACTGCGTGACTTTAGTGTTGCTGTGTAGTTGTTTTGAGGAAAAGAAGCATTAGACAAGGAATAAAATTGAATTGAGGCCGGCCTTTTTTGTCCGGCCTTTTTGATTTTGGCTCATTAATTCTATCTGCGTTTCAGACGGGCTGTGCCAGTTACCGAAAGTCGGCGGCAGGATGGTAATGAACGATCAGTGGAAAAAGTGGAAGAATTCATCATTTTTCATCTTGAATGTCTGCCAATATAAACTCTATCTTGAATTTGTCTAAAACGTTGTAGTTTAGCTTTACAAATCCGAAAATTTCATTGTAATAAATACGTAGTTGAGAAACTCCCAAGTCAGAATATGATGAACTATTAATTACAAAACATTCAATATTCTCTCCTGAAAAGTATATTTCTTCTTTGCCAGCAACACGGTAATCAAGATCAATATGCAACTTTTTATCCCAATACCCCCAAAGAGAATCTGTCCAATAAGATGAAACTTTCATTTTGTCGGTCCATGAATCATTTTCTATAACAGGAAGCTTTACAAATGGATATGGACAAATATTGAGAACTTTGAAAAAATAGCTTCGGGGTGGATGCATCCAAATATTTAAATCATTTTCAACAACGCCGGTAAATTCACCAACAGGTAAATCTTTAAGATACTCAATCTTTACCTCTGTTTGGCGTCTATTTGTTTTTTTAATGTCATCATTATTTCCAAGGACAATATATCTTATAGTATTAACAAGGGCACTGCATTCAGAATCATCTGAGTTAACCAACTTCCATCCGGATAGTGTCTTTTCCGAAGTGTCACTTTTCGTTTTCCACAATAAGCAAACTTTACTGTCCTGCCCGTTATACTCAATAGAGCAATTGTATGAAAAAATCCTTCCTTCCGTAAATAGTTTATTGGTATTGATCCTTCCGGTTTTGATTTTAAGAGTCTTATATCCTTGCCCCGAGATGTTTAAACACGAAAAAACAGCTGTAAATATCAACAATGTTCCGCATATCATAAACCTAAAATTCATACTTCTATTCTTCTTTACTGAATATGAACATTTTCCTTTGTAATAATAACCCTTGATTCCGATCGACGGGCACACGTTCCGTCGGCTTACACTGTAGAAAAAATACAACTAATTCTATCTAAATAGATCTTAATACCGTTTATACCAATTTGCATAGGGGTACATTAGCACAATGACCACAGTTTATTTGAAGGAGTAGGGAAA
>CAYOFH010000137.1:0-8929 GCA_964403175.1 uncultured Marinilabiliaceae bacterium | reverse complement strand
CCCAGAAAATAGGCAAAAATCATGTTCTCTATAAAAATGGCTTTAACAAATATGTTTAGCAGATTTTCCATTTCTCTGTGATTATTTGTTTTTCTTTTTTTTCTTAAATGGTTGGCATCTTCTTTACTTTCCCCGTTCTAAATCTGCCGGGTTTTAAGAAGCCGATATCGGATTGAAGTTTAGCTGACATCAACCAGCTCTTTGTTTTTAGAGCGTTGAATCCAGATAATAATACCAACGGTAATAAGTGCCATAGGAGGCAGAATCATAAGGCCGTTGTCCACGTATCCCCATTCGTAAAAAATATCAGGAACAATCTGTAATTCTCCAAATCCGGGGAGGGTAAGGTTACCCGTTCCAAACAATTCGCGTACAAATCCTACTACTACCAGAATAATTCCATATCCTGCCGCATTACCAAATCCGTCAAGCACTGCAGGCCAGGGTTTGTTTCCCAATGCAAAAGCTTCAAGTCGTCCCATAATGATACAATTGGTAATAATAAGACCGACGAAAACTGAAAGCTGCTTACTTACATCGTACGCATAAGCTTTAAGAATCTGGTCAACCAGAATTACCAGTGATGCCACAATTGTCAGCTGCACGATAATTCGAATGCGCGATGGAATTGTCTTGCGTAATAATGAGATGATAAGATTTGCAAAGACCATTACAAAAACCACCGAAATGGACATCACAATGGATGGTTCAAGCTTGGCGGTTACCGCCAGTGCCGAACAAATACCCAGTACCTGAACGGTAATCGGATTTGTTGTTCCCAACGGGGTTGTTATTAACTTCAGGTTCTTCGATGAGAACAAAGGTTCTTTCTCGCTGCTCATGGTTCCCTCTTTTTATTTTTTTAAAAATGCTTTGTAGCCGTTTAAATAATCTTCCAGCATGTCTTCAAGGCCCTGGCTGGTTATTGTTCCGCCCGAAACGGCATCTACACCATGTGGTGCATCTTCCGGTGCCCCGCCTTTTACTACATCGATGGATACCAGGTTGCCGTCATCGTCAAAAATTGATTTGCCTTTAAACTGTTTCTGAAAAGAATCATTGGCAACTTCGGCCCCCAAACCGGGCGTTTCAGCTTTATGGTCAAAAGTGGCTCCGTAAATGGTGTTTTTGTTGTCATCAAGGGCAACATAACCCCAAATTGGTCCCCAAAGACCTTTGCCGCGAACAGGAAGTATGTATTTTACTTCCCCGTCGTCCAGGTGGCATTCATATACCGGATACTGACGGTCCTCAAGAGGCTTTCGTACTTCCTTGCTCAGGTCGATGTTAAAAGCAGCCTGGGCATCAACATCCTGACGTTCACCTTCATAATTTACGATAAAAACGTTTTCGCCAATATACTCCTCGTATTTATCGGCCACATTTTGTGTGGTACTCTCAATTTCAACAGATCTGAGAATATCAGTCATTTTTTCTTCCTCTTCATTCTGCTTTTGAAGCGGATTGAGTGCCTCGGCAACAAATGCAAGTACCGTAGCCACTACAATTACCATTATCGAAGCAAAAAGAAAAGTATATTTATTTCCTTGTTTGTCCATTTTATCAATTGTTATGCGTTTACACTTGCTCTTTTCAGACGTCGTTTGATGTTGCCCTGTACTACGAAATGGTCTATCAGCGGAGCGAAGGTGTTCATCAGGAGGATAGCCAGCATTACACCTTCCGGATATGCAGGGTTAAATACCCGTATCATAATACTTAAAACACCAATGAGAAAACCGTACAGGTATTTGCCCCTGGTTGTGCGGGTGGCAGAGACCGGATCGGTGGCCATGAAAACAGCTCCAAAAGCAAATCCTCCAAGCACCAGATGGTGAAGAGCAGGGATCTGCATCAAAGGAGTGGAGCCTATGGCGTTGAATCCAAGTGCCATAAGGAAACCACCGACAAAAACTGACAGCATAATACGCCAACTTCCGATTCCCGTATAGATAAGTATCGCTGCTCCTATCAGTATGGCAAGAGTGGAAGTCTCACCGATAGAACCGGGTATAAAACCCAGAAAACTGTCCATCAGGGAAAATTTGTCCACATTGCCCGATGTTATTGCAGCACCCAGTGGGGTAGCTCCCGAGTATCCGTCAACAATGCCTTCACCATTAGTCATTCCGCTGATCCAGATGGAGTCTCCTGACATAAAAGCAGGGTAGGCAAAAAACAGGAACGCACGTGCCAGTAAGGCCGGGTTCCAGATATTCATTCCGGTGCCACCAAAAACTTCTTTCCCGATGACTACCGCAAAGGCAGTGGCTACTGCTACCATCCATAAAGGGATGTCAACGGGTAACACCAAAGGAATAAGCATCCCCGAAACCAGGAATCCTTCGTTGACTTCATGCCCTCGAAGCTGAGCAAAAAGAAATTCAATGGCCAGTCCTGTACCATAGGAAACTATGATGATCGGAATTATCTTTAGTAATCCGTGAAATACCATGGGCCAGAAATCAGGATCCTGCCCGGTGGCCAAAAAATGCTGGTAACCTGCATTCCAGATGCCAAAGAGTAGTGCTGGAATCATTGCCAGTACTACTGTTGCCATTGTGCGTTTCATGTCGATGGCATCGCGTACATGAACCCCGTTTTTGTTGGTTGTATTTGGCACAAACAACAGGGTTTCGAATGCATCGAATGTGGAGTGCAGCTTTTCAAACTTCCCGCCTTTTTCAAAGTGGGGTTTGATTGTATCTATAAAATTCCGTAATGCCTTCATTCGAAAGTATTTGTTTTTTTTTGTTATCGAACTATGCTTTGGTTTGTTTTTCTGCATCAATGTCACAAAGCAGTCGGGTATGAAAACCCTACCCCAGTTCTTTGATCATTAACTCTATTCCGTTGCGAAGAATTTTTTGCAATTCCATTTTGGAGGTACATACAAATTCACAGAGAGCAACGTCTTCTTCGGCAAGCTCATAAATTCCCAGTTGCTCCATTTTATCGATGTCTTCTATCAAAATGGATTTAAATAACTGTTCTGCCATGATGTCCAGTGGCAATACACTTTCGTATTGGCCAGAAATAACGATGGCTCGTTTCCCTCCATGCATGTTGGCATTCAGTCGGTATTCCTTGTTGGGACGCAGCCAGCTAAAGAATGATCGTGAAGCACTGTATTTATCGAATCCCGGAGCAGCCCATCCCATGAATTCATATTCGTCGCCTTCCGGAATTGCGGTAATTTGTGAATGATAAAATCCCAGATAACCGTCATTACTAATTTGTGATCCGGTAAGAATATTGCCACTGATGAGCCGGATGTTTTCGTTGGAATTAAGATTGTCTTTGATGAAATTAGACACACACGCTCCCAGGATGGTATGGAAATAAGCCTGTTTCTTAATTTCCGAACCGGTAACTACCACGGTTCTTTCAAAATCAGGTTTTCCGGTTGTAAATAATTTCCCGATGGAGGCAACCTCCTGGGGTTGAATGGTCCAGATGAGATCCCCTTTATTGATGGGCATCACATGACCAATTTGTATTCCAACATTTCCTGCAGGATGAGGCCCCTTGAAGCGATGGATTTCCACCCCTTTTGTGTTGGTATAGAGCTTTGAAGCAGCTTCATCATTAACGCCGATATGAATTTGATCCGATAGTTTCCTGAGAACATCAATTCCGGCTTGGAAATCATTCTCTTTGTCATTCATTACGAAGTCATAATCGGGGGCCAGTGGTGCGGAGTCAAAACCGGAGATAAAAATGGCTTTTGGGGTGTCGCCTGTACGGGCAATGACATCGTAGGGACGCTGACGAAGATATGGCCAGGCACCGGCTTCCAGAAGCCTGCTCACCACTGCGTCACGTTCCAGTCCGGAGATATCCTGAACACCAAAATCCAGGCTTTCATTTTTCCCATCCGATTTAACAACAACTTCCAGTATTTTTCTGCGTTCACCGCGTATAACGGCCGTCAGTTCACCACTTACCGGAGAAACAAACTTCACATCGGGCTGGTACTTATCGTAAAAAAGTACCGAACCGGCCTTTACTTTTTCGCCTTCCTTGATTACCATCTTGGGCACCATCCCATGAAAATCGGTGGGCTTAATGGCAAACAAATCGGGTAGTTGGGCCTGGCCAAAGACATTATCTGCTTTGCCTTTGATCCGTATGTCCAACCCTTTTTTTATTTTGATTACCTCAGACATGTTTGAAAAACGGTTTTTGAATTTGTCTGCAAAAATAGTTAAATTTATTACTTTAGAGCATTTTTATGGCTATTGAAACGTCTTCAAAATGAGCATTTATTTATTTTTCACATTGGGCAAACAATTTGTACGATTGTTTAGTTCTCGTTGTTTACGTATTTTTTTCTTTAATGCAACTCTACTTTCTGGCCTTCTACTTCCTCAGGTTAGTCAGTCTCAGGTGTCACGTAATTTTCAAAATCCCGAAAAAATTTCTGATAATATAAAAACCGTGATGTTTCATCGTAATGGATGGCCAATGTCTTATCCTGTTATTGGCTTAAATACAGGTCAAAAATTATTTCTTTCATTCGATGAACTGGGGACAGAGATAAAAAATTACTATTACTCCGTGGAATTGTGTGATTCCGACTGGAAACCGTCAACCTTGATGAGAACAGAATATTCCGATGGAGATGAAATGATCCCGATAGAGGAATATGAGCGTTCTTTTAATACATCATTTGATTATGTGCATTATGAACTTGTTTTTCCAAATAAGGATATTGATATTTTGTTGTCGGGAAACTACCTGTTAAAAGTCTATGATGATTTTAATTCGGAGACTCCTGTTCTTGAGAAAAGATTTATGGTCAACGAACAACGTGTTTCCATTGAAGCTGAGATAAAGTACACTATGCAATCATCCGGACGGAGCAATTATCATGAGATAGATTTTGTGGTAGATTATCCGGGGTTGAAAGTTATGGATCCGGCTACAGAGATCACTGTCACAATAATGCAAAACGGAAGAACGGATAATGCTATTACAGGACTAAGACCATTGTTCTTTGGCAATGACCGGATGGATTTCAACTACAACCGGGAGATTATTTTTGATGGCGGAAATGAATTTCGGTGGATGGATATTCGTAGTTTGCGGTTTCAATCGGATCATATTGCCGGGATAAATTTTCATGACCCTTTTTTTCATGTTGATATTTTTACAGATCAGCCACAGGGCGATGAATCTTACCATTTCCATAATGATTTTAACGGGCGGTACTATATAGAGGTGCAGGAGGAGCAGGATCCTAATGTCTCGGCAGATTATGCATTTGTGCATTTTTCTCTCGATTGGGCTCCACCAGTAAATGGACGCAGTGTTTACCTTACAGGAGGACTAACCAACTGGTTGTTAAACCCACGCAGCCGCATGGAATATGATTTTGATAAAGAACTTTATACGCTGACATTGTTGCTAAAACAAGGTTACTATAACTATCAGTATTTGGTTGTTGAAGAAGATTCCGTTGGTTCTGTAATGCCTGTTGAAGGAAGCTTTGGCCGGGCCGAAAACGATTATTTAATGCTGGTTTATTTCAGGCCTGCCGGTGGTCGTTATGACCGTTTAGTGGGTGTCACTATCGAAAACTCTGTGAACCGGTGATGATTATTAATTGTAATATCCGCTGTTTTTAAACCTGCCATATCCATATCCGTATCCGTATCTGTTAGCCGGACTGTATCCGTTCAGGATTTTCACATCATTAACCATCAGGCCGGTTTTATTAATTCTTCCGGTTTCCACAAGGTGATTGATGAAACGTAATGATTCTTTTTTCGAATATCCCTGTCTTACAATAAACAGGTTTAGGTCTGATGCTTCAGTGACCAGCAGGGTATCTGCCACCAGGGCCAGAGGAGGTGTATCAAGGATAATCAGGTCAAACAGGCTCCGGGCATCCTGCAGGAAACATCCCATCTCTTTGCTTTGAAGTAATTCGGCAGGATTGGGAGGAATAGGGCCCGATGGAATCACAAACAGTCCTGGTAATCTGGATTCAGTAATTGTGTTTTCCAGATTTCCCGAGCCAATAAGAATATTGCTTAAGCCCATGGAGTTTTCTATGTTGAATTCGGTATGGGTTTGGGGTTTTCGCAAATCCATACCAACCACCAGTACTTTTTTTCCGGTTAGGGCAAATATGGCGCCCAGATTGGCTGAGCAAAATGATTTACCCTCTCCCGAAATGGAGGACGTTACAGTGATAACAGCATTTTGTACATTTTTTCCAAGCATAAAATCTATATTGGCACGAAGAGCCCGGAACGACTCTGCCAATGGAGATTTGGGTTGTTCCAGCACCGGAAGTTTTTCCCGGTTCCGGGAATGTTCAATATGCGCAAGAACAGGGACAGATGTATGGTCTTCCACTACGAATCTGGAGTTTATCCTGGTGTTCAGACTATCGGTAATGATAATACCCACTGCAGGCAGAATGAGCCCCAGGAGAACTGCAACGATAAGATTTGCAGTGGGACGCGGAGCTGTCTGAGAAGTTGTTTCGCTTAAAGCAGGGTCCACAATTTTGTGATCAGACACATTGGATGCAAGGGCAATCCCTGCTTCAGCTCTTTTTTGTAAAAGGAAGGTGTAGATGTTATCGTTGAGGGTGAAATCCCGCTGAATGTTAATGTATTCCCGCTCTGTTCCGGGAAGTGTCTGAATCTGTCGGTTAACCTCTGCAATCTGGTCTTCAATAGTATCCAATTCAATTTGTGTGGTGTGGATAATGTTGCGGATGTTTTCCGTTAGTGCACCTTTGATAGTTTCAATCTCGCGGGTGGCCTGCCTGATCTGCGGACTTTTTTCCCGGGCCGTCATCAAAAGTCGGTTTCGGGCTGAATAAGCCTCGGCGAGACGGTTTACCAGATTGTTCATGGATTGATCTTCAACTCCCATTGTGTTTGGTACAATGACATCATCAAAATCATTACTGTTTTGGATGTAATCAAATAAATAGTCATAATATTTCATCATCCGTTGCAGATTGCTTTTTTGTGTAATCAGTGTCTCCATTTTTTCCATTGCATAATTGCCTTCCGAGCTGATGTTGATCACTCTGTTGCGGGTTCGGAAATTTTGAAAATTGGATTCCGCTTCTTCAAGAGAATCGGAGATACCACTGATTTGTGCATCAATAAAATCTATGGTTGCACTGGCTATTCGATTTTTTTCTTCCAGCCCGCTCTCGATGAATGTTGCAGCATGTTGGTTCAGGAATTTTGTGACGATCCCGGGATGCGGCCCCTGGAGGCTTAATTCCAGAATGGAGGCATCATCAAAGTAAAAATTGACCTGCAGATTATTGCTGAAGTCGGATGCCATTTTATCTAAATCGTGAAAAGAAACACTATAGTCGCAGGTGTAAAAGTCTGATTGAAGATCAAATATTTCCGGGGCGTATTTGTCTCTTAAATTCACCTGAAATGAAAAATAAGGGCTCCTGATTTGCTGACCAAACCGGAAGGTATCAGTTTGAGCTACTTCGTTCTCGTCGATAATGGTTTCAAAACTCAGTAAAAACTCCCTGGAAGAAAGAATGCGAATATAAAAAGGGGTGTTGTACAACTGGTCTTCTTTTTTATCTTGACTGACTTCTATGGGAGCTTCCTGATTTTGATGACGCCCCAGAGCGTTGATGCGGATATTGCCCGGAAGGCGGGGAATTTTTTTATAGCTTGTATTAATGTCCAGTTTTTCCAGGGTTCTTCTGGCAAGAGAATAGGATTTCAAAATCCCGATCTCATTGCGGATGTTGTCTTGTGTGTCGAATGAAAGATCCCGGATGATGGCCTCTGAACCCACCGGTTTGTTTTGTTCGGATCGAACGAGTAAGGTGGTTTTTCCGTTGTAAACAGGATGAGTGAATTTATTGATGATAAATGCTAAAACCACAGCTATCAGTAAACCTGCCACAAAGACATACCATAAACCGGCGAATCGGCGGAGGGTTTTTGACAGATCCTGCTGACTGTTTCCGGAAAAAGTATCCTGAGTTTGTGTATTTGATGTATATTGGTTGGCCATTTTTTGTAATGTTCTGAATGGTTTTACATTGCTGTAATATATTATTAGTCAGTGTTTTTGCCTTTTTTAGCGCGCCCTTATTCGTTACAAAAGTTTTACGGACTATTGTAAAGATTGATAATGGGTTGCTGATAATTCCCGTCAGTTAGTAAGGCAATTTTATGGAACATTAATTCTCTTTGTGCTTTCAATATGTGTTTTATGTGATATAATCTGTTCAGCATCTAAACACCTGTATGATCTATTGATCGAAATACTGCAATAAAACAATGATGGTGGTTACAGATGATAAAATCATACTCATGGTTGGCAGATTGATTTGGAATGCCTTGCTTCCTGAGGGTTTTACATAAACGACATCATTGGGTTTTAAGAAAAAAGCAGGGGAGGTTAATAAGTCTTTCTTTGTAAGATCCAGTTCAAAGGTGGTTCTTCCCTCCGGAACCGATCTTACTACCATGATGTTTCTTTTGTCCCCCAGGTCGGTTACATCGCCTGCTTTTCCGATGGCTTCCAGTATGGTCAGGTTGTCGTTATAATGATTATATACCCCTGGTCGCGTGACTTCTCCCAGGACAGTAACCTTGTAATTAAGTAATCTAACTATTACGGTGGCATCAATTAAATACTGGTCGGCCATTGCCTGAATTCTCTGTTCTATTTCCTGAAGAGTCAGGCCTTCCACATCCAAAGAACCTAAAACCGGAAGTTTTATGCTACCTTCATTGTTTACCGTAAATCCATTGATGTACTGATCGGCTTCTGAGCTCATTGATGTACTGAAGCCGGTGGAAGGAGCATTGTTGTAAAGTGCTGAAATTTCCGGATTCCCCGTGAGAATTCTTACAAATAATATGTCGTTGATGCTGATGAGGTATTTTTTTTCAGGCTGATGATATACCATGGT
>CAYOFH010000136.1:0-8954 GCA_964403175.1 uncultured Marinilabiliaceae bacterium | reverse complement strand
CTCAATAAAATTGACTTGAAAATAGTTCACTATTTCCTTCATCAATTTTCTTTGCGGTTGCCAGTATTTATTGGCATTTGAACATTTCATAACGAAAACTCATGAATAAACCAGGTTAAACCTGTGGAACCTGCCAAAAGGCAGTGTCCCATTGTAGAAACAAGAAATAAAGGACAGAATATGTGTGGAATTGTAGCTTATGTAGGAGAAAGAACCGCCTATCCAATACTGATAAAAGGTTTGCAGCGACTTGAGTACCGGGGATATGACTCGGCAGGAATAGCACTGATGAATGAAGAAACGCACCTTTACAAATGTAAAGGGAAGGTAAAGGATCTGGAAGCACTTGCCAAAGGAAAGGAAATATCCGGATCTATCGGTATAGGACATACCAGATGGGCAACACACGGAGAGCCAAATGATATCAATGCCCACCCTCATGAGTCGGAGAACGGGAAATTTATCATTGTTCATAACGGAATCATAGAAAATTACGGCCACCTTAAAAAAGAGCTTATCAACAGAGGTTACAGTTTTAAAAGCGATACTGATACCGAGGTACTGGCCAGCCTTATTGAAAATATCTATCTGGAACAAAAAGTATCTGCTGAACTGGCTGTTCGACTTGCTCTGACAAAGGTTGTCGGGGCTTACGGACTGGTGGTTTTCTGTGCCGATGAGCCAGGACGTCTAATTGGTGCCCGCAAAGGAAGTCCGTTGGTGATAGGAATCGGAGAGAACGAATATTTTATGGCTTCCGACGCCACACCCATCATCGAGTATACTGATCAGGTTGTCTTTTTGAATGATGAGGAAGTTGCCGTAATAGACCACGACCACTTCGATCTGAAAAACCTTAAAAACGACATCAAGACACCTCTGGTTCAGAAAATTGATCTTAGCATTGACGAAATAGACAAAGGTGATTATGAACATTTTATGCTGAAAGAAATTCATGACCAGCCCTCTTCCATTGAAGATACCTTCAGGGGGAGAATCTCCATGGATCACAGCAAGATATTCCTTGGAGGCATTATGGATGTACTTCCAAAACTCATTGAAGCACGCAGAATAATCATTTTAGCATGTGGAACCTCGTGGCATGCAGGGCTTGTCAGTGAATACCTCTTTGAAGAATACGCCCGTGTACCGGTGGAAGTGGAATATGCATCAGAATTCAGGTACCGGAAACCCTTACTTTATGACGACGATGTTGTGATCGCAATATCTCAAAGCGGAGAAACCGCTGATACACTGGCGGCCATTCGCATGGTACGTGAGCAATCTGAGGCTACCATTCTGGGGATCTGTAACGTAGCCGGATCCTCCATTTCCAGAGAGACAGATGCAGGAGTCTATACCCATGCCGGAATAGAAATCGGAGTAGCCTCAACCAAGGCTTTCACTGCCCAAATTACTATTCTGACGATGATGGCCTTCCTTCTTGGGCATCGCAAAAAACATATCTCAAATACAGACTATGTAAACCTTGTCAATGCCCTAACCGGTGTTCCTGATAAGATGCGGGAAATAATGAAAAATGAGGGGTTTATTAAGGATGTAGCCAATCAATACACCAATGTTACCAATGCCCTTTATCTGGGACGGGGTGTTTTATACCCGGTTGCTCTTGAAGGTGCTCTGAAGCTGAAGGAGATCTCATACATTCATGCCGAAGGGTATCCCGCAGCTGAAATGAAACACGGCCCCATTGCCCTCATTGATGAAAACATGCCAGTATTTGTTCTGGCTGTCAAAGATGATTCATACGAAAAGATTATCAGCAATATCCAGGAAGTAAAAGCCCGAAACGGTAAAGTTGTGGCGATTGTAACAGAAGGTGAAAAAACCATCCGAAAGATGGCTGACCATGTCATTGAGATCCCCAAATGTCACAGATCTTTGTCTCCCCTTCTGGCTGTGGTCCCTTTGCAAATTATTTCATACCAGATTGCTGTCATGAGAGGTTGTGATGTGGATCAGCCACGTAACCTGGCCAAATCTGTTACCGTGGAATAGGCAAATCAATAGTAACACCACAAAAAGGCTGTCCAAAAAGAAATAAGTCATGGATCTTTTGTCTTCTGAACATAGAGAAGAAGAATATCATAATTAATGATCTTCAAAATGTAAAAACAATGACTTTAGTGACTTTTTGGACAGCTTTTTTTTCAAATACACTACCATCCGGAGAAACTTATTTCTTACAAAAGAGATTGCTTCGCCCAGCTACCAATAGTACTTTCAGAAGGTTTAAACAATCTTATTCTTTTAACCGGACTCCGATAATTCAACGATTATCGTATTGACGGGCGTAATAATTGGCGTAATCTCCTGAAATGACATGATTCAACCATGCTTCATTTCCGAGGTACCAGTTAACCGTTTTTTCAATCCCTTCCTCAAACTGCAGAGATGGCTCCCAGCCAAGTTCTGTCATCAGTTTTCCGGAATCAATGGCATACCGTTTATCATGTCCGGCCCTGTCTTTCACAAAGGTGATAAGTGATGCTGATTCACCCGGTTGGCGACCAAGCGCCTTATCCATTACCTGACAAAGCTTATGAATAAGATCGATATTGGTCCATTCGTTATTACCTCCGATATTATATGTTTCACCGTTTCTGCCTTCATGAAAAATAAGGTCAATAGCTGCAGCATGATCCTCCACATAAAGCCAGTCACGTACATTCTCTCCCTTTCCATAAACAGGAATAGGCTTATTATGCTTAATGTTGTTAATGGCCAGAGGAATTAATTTTTCGGGAAACTGATTTGGACCGTAATTATTTGAACAATTTGAGATTACAACAGGAAGGTTGTATGTATGATACCATGACCGTACCATGTGGTCACTGCTTGCTTTAGATGCAGAATAAGGGCTGCGAGGATCATAAGCTGTTTCCTCCGTAAAGAGTCCCTCTGCGCCCAAAGAACCATAGACCTCATCAGTGGAGATATGATAAAAACGCTTATTCTCTTTATCATCCCCCCATAAATCTCTGGCAGCATTGAGCAGGTTCACTGTTCCCATAACATTGGCACGAATAAAAGCCAGGGGATCACTAATAGACCTGTCTACATGAGATTCAGCGGCAAGATGAATAACTCCGTCAGGTTTAAACTTTTTAAAAACCCCGGCAATGGCTTTTTCATCTGTAATGTCAGCCTTAATAAACTCATAATTGGGTTTATCCTCCACATCCTTTAGGTTCTCAAGATTGCCGGCATAGGTCAACACATCAAGATTCAAAATCCTGTAATGCGGGTATTTGTTTACCATTAGACGCACCACATGTGAGCCAATGAATCCGGCACCTCCGGTAATTAAAATTGTTTTATTCATAACGGTTATATTTTTCTTATCTTTTTTTCCCATTCCCAGGCACTTTTCAGAGTTTCTTCAAGTGTTTTTTCTGCTTTCCAGCCCAATTCTTTATTGGCAAGTGTTATATCTGCCCAGATTTTCTCGATATCACCGGCCCTGCGCTCGGTAATCTGATATTTCAAATCCACACCATTTACTTTTATAAAAGTTTTTACCAGTTGCATTACCGAATAACCATTTCCGGTTCCTATGTTAAAATACTCATAGGATGCTTTCTGCTTCTTATCCAGAAGACGATTAATTGCCACCACATGAGCTTTGGCCAAATCTACCACATTAATGTAATCACGAATAGCAGTTCCGTCGGGCGTATTATAATCATCACCAAAAATCTTCAGCTCGTCACGCAGTCCTGCAGCAGTTTGAGTAATAAAAGGCACCAGATTATTGGGGACACCCACCGGCAATTCACCAATCAGAGCTGAGGGATGGGCCCCAATGGGGTTGAAATAACGTAAGGCAATGGTATTAATGGCCTCGTTGGCAGCACTGTAATCGCGTAAAATATCTTCTGACACCGCTTTGGTATTTCCGTAAGGAGATTCAGCAGGCTTACGTGGCGTTGACTCGGTAACTGGCAATTCATCGGGCTGTCCGTAAACAGTACAGCTGGAGCTAAAAACAAGATTCGGAATATTGAATTCTTTCATGTTCTCCAGCAGATTCATAAGTGAAACCAGATTGTTCCGGTAATACTCCAGAGGTTTCTGCACAGATTCACCAACCGCCTTATATGCAGCAAAATGAATAATGGCCTCCACATCAGGATATTTCTCAAAAAAAGCAACAGCCTTCTGCCTGTCTGTCAGATTAAATTGCTCGAAAGCAGGACGTTTACCGGTGATTTTCTTTATGGCATCAAGGACTTCCATTTCTGAATTGGATAAATCATCCACAATTACCACATCAAAACCCTCATTTTGGAGCTCTACCACCGCATGCGAGCCAATATAACCGGTTCCTCCGGTTACAAGAATCTGTTTGCTCATAAAAATATTTTTCTAGTTTTTAGTTCCTTTTAAACTGTAAAATTAACAAAAGGAAAACAATTGGCGAGGGAAAGTCAGTTTATTCACAAAACAGTCCCCTAAATCTCAACAGAAAAACTTAAAAAGAATTGAGAAACAAGAAGATGAGCAGTTAGCTCCTGATGTTAGCCTCTTGACAGGTAACTTAGTGCTCATATGACAAAACATTCCGGAACGACAGGCCTGAATGAATGTGGAATTATACTTTAAGTTTTCAACACATTATCAACACCTGTTTAAAACAAAAATATGCACTTAGCGTATAAAATGATTAAATTTGCAATATGGCAAGCATAGAAAAGCACATATCGGATTTATTATGTCTGCACGATTGCGTTATCGTGCCGGATTTAGGCGGCTTTGTGGCTAACTATAAAGCAGCCGAAGTGATAGAGGAACGAAACCTGTTCATACCCCCCGCAAAAGAAATCGGGTTTAACAGAAGTCTGTCCCACAATGACGGCCTTTTGACCAACCATGTAATCATGCGTGAGCAAAAGAGCTGGCAGGAAAGTTCTGAGCAAATCCGTAAATTTGTAAAAGAGCTGCAATACCGCATTGACGAGGGTGAGTCTGTAAAAATTCAGAACATTGGATCCTTCCGAAAGGATGCTTTGGGGAATTTACAGTTCACGCCGGTGGAGCGCAATCAATTGTTGCCTGATGCTTTCGGAATGGATGAATTCCATTTTGAGCCATTAAATAACACAACTATTACCCGGAAACATGAAGAACCGGTTCGCCGGTTATTACGCAGCCGTTCACCCCGGTATTGGACTTCTGTAGCGGCAATGATTGCCGGATTGTTACTCTTCTCTCCTGACCTGCAAATGCCCGGGCACCAGAAGGTGGATACCTCCAATATGATATCAGCTGTTTCTCAGAGCACTTCCAATAATGAAAGTACTGAGGCATCCACCCATGAAATTGAAGCTTCTGTTGAAAATCTGAAGGCAGAGACTTCCGAAGAGCAGGATATTGGTCATTCAAAAGAAGATATTTCCATCGTTTCACCAAGCATTGAAACCCCCTATCATATTATTGCTGCCAGTTTCAAATATGAAGCGCCGGCAAAGGAAACACTGAACACATACAAGCTTAAGGGATTCCAGGAAGCTCAGTTACTTCATTCCGATAATGGCCGATACAGGATAGCTCTGTTTTCTTTTGCCTCAAGAGAAGATGCGGTTGAAAAACTTTATTCACTGCGCAAAGAGGAAAACTATAAGAGTGTATGGTTGTTAGCGAATTAATTTTGAAAACATCATAAATAAAAAAACCGCTTAAAAAAGCGGCTTTTTTTATTTCTCGAATAAATCCCTAACGAATCTCTGATCCGGGTTTAATTTTAGTTTCCGGGGCGACAAAATCAAGTCGGCCGTCAGCATCTTCCGCCATCAGTATCATACCCTGGGATTCTATTCCTTTAATTTTGCGTGGTGCCAGGTTAACCAGAATACAAACTTGTTTTCCTATGATCTTTTCTGGCTCAAAAAATTCTGCAATACCTGACACAACAGTACGTTTATCAATTCCTGTTTCAACCTTAAGCTGAAGGAGTTTTTTGGTTTTAGGAACCTTATCAGCTTCAATGATGGTGCCTACCCGCATATCCATTTTCATGAAATCATCGAAAGTAATGTCCGCCTTTGCAGGTGAGGCCTCTTTATTTTCAGCTTCGTTGCTGGTCTTTGTTTGAGCCAGCCGATCCAGTTGCTCCTGAATCTGAGCATCCTCAATTTTCTCAAACAGTAATTCGGCTTCATTGATTTTATGTGCAGGTTTCAACAAGTCTGTTCTTCCACAATGCTGCCAGTCAGCCACTTCCATTGCAAGCATTTCTCTCATTTTTCCTGCTGTAAACGGAAGAAACGGCTCCATCACCAGGGCAAGGTTCGCGGTAATCTGAAGAGAAATATTCATAATGGTTTTCACTCTCTCAGGATTGGTTTTCTGCAATTTCCAGGGTTCTGTATCTGCCAGATACTTATTGCCCAGACGTGCCAGATTCATAGCTTCACGAATGGCTTCCCTGAATTTAAACTGATCCAGACTTTTCTCAATACGGTTAACGATTGCGGGAAGAGCTTCCAGCGTTTCCACATCAAAAGGCTCTGTCACTCCCATCATAGGAACTTCTCCTTCATAATATTTATGAGTGAGAACCACTGCACGGTTCACAAAATTTCCAAGAATAGCAACCAATTCATTATTATTTCTTGCCTGAAAATCACGCCAGGTAAAGTCATTATCTTTAGTCTCCGGAGCATTGGCTGTCAACACGTAACGCAATACATCCTGCTTATCCTTAAAATCGACAAGATATTCATGTAACCAGACAGCCCAGTTGCGTGAGGTGGAAATTTTATCTCCCTCCAGGTTCAGGAACTCATTAGCAGGAACATTGTCAGGTAAATTAAAAGAACCTTCGGCTTTCAGCATAGAAGGGAACACGATGCAGTGGAATACAATATTGTCTTTCCCGATAAAGTGAATCAGGCGGGTTTCGGGATCTTTCCAGTATTTCTCCCAGTCGGATGTTAATTCACGTGTGGCGGAGATGTACCCTATAGGAGCATCAAACCATACATATAAAACCTTTCCCTCACCGCCTTCAACCGGCACAGGAACACCCCATTCGAGGTCACGACTAACGGCCCGGGGCTGCAAACCAAGATCAAGCCATGACTTGCACTGACCGTAAACATTGGGTTTCCAATCTTTATGGTCTTCTAATATCCATTTTTCCAGAAATCCCTGATGCTGATCAAGCGGAAGATACCAATGCTTGGTTTTACGCATTACGGGGGTACTCCCCGAAATCATGGATTTAGGATTGATAAGATCTGTGGCATTCAGGGACGACCCACAACTCTCACACTGATCTCCATATGCACCGGTGCTGTTACACTGCGGGCAGGTGCCTGTGATATAACGGTCGGCCAGAAACTGTTTGGCCTCCTCGTCATAATACTGATCGGTCTCTTTTTCAATAAAAGAACCGTTATCGTAAAGTTTTTTAAAGAACTCGGAAGCAGTTTTATGATGCATTTCACTTGTGGTGCGTGAATATACATCAAAACTAATCCCAAACTTTTCAAAAGAATCTTTTATCAGATTATGATACTTATCCACAATATCCTGGGGGGTAACACCTTCTTTACGCGCTTTCAGAGTAATGGGCACTCCGTGTTCATCCGATCCTCCAATATGCAGTACATCCTCACCTTTCATCCTCAGATATCTCACATAAATATCGGCAGGCACATAAACCCCTGCCAAATGTCCAACATGTACCGGACCATTGGCATAAGGGAGGGCGGTGGTAACAAGTGTTCTTTTAAAATTACTCATAATTTCTTCAATCTCTGGTATATGTATTTTCTTGAAAACAAATATTTTAAATTGTAACTTTCTCCAAAAAAAAACCCTTTAGCAGTTTTTTAAAGGGTTTTATTTATCTTCACAAAGATAACCAAAGATGTTAAAATCTTGTACACAAAGCAATAAGATATGTCAACAGCAGTTCCTCCATTCATAAAAAAAGGAGCCCTTTTCGGGCTTGCTTCTCCAGCCGGGAGGATTGATGCTAAAGCAGTTGAAAATGCAGAACACTTTCTGGCCACCAATGGTTTTCGCAGTATCAAAGGAAAATATGTAACCGGTCAGTATTACCAGTATGCAGGAACTGATGAACAACGAACTGCCGATATGCAGGCTTTAATAGATAATCCCGACGTAAAAGTGATATGGTGTTGCAGAGGAGGTTACGGCACTGCGCGCATTATTGAAAAACTGGATTTTTCCGGCATGCCTAACAGTCCCAAATGGCTGGTAGGATTTAGCGATATTACTGTGTTTCATGCAGCTTTGCAAAACCTCTATAATGTGGTCTCCATTCATGGACCTATGCCTGTTAACCTGAATCACGAAAACCACGAGAGACCTGATCTCGAGCATCTGCTGGATTTGTTACAAGGACATGATGTAACCTTTCATACACCTGCGCACAAGCTAAACAGGGAAGGTACTGCAGCAGGACAGCTCATTGGGGGAAACCTTTCTTTACTGGGCACTCTGAACGGGACTAAATATGATTTCGACCCTTATGGGAAAATCCTTTTTATAGAAGAAGTGGGAGAACAGCTCTATCATCTCGACAGAATGATGCAAAATTTAAAACTTTCCGGAAAGCTCGAAGGCCTGGCAGGATTGGTAGTTGGTCAACTTACGGAAATGAATGATAAATCTGTTCCTTTCGGCATGTCAGCCAATGAAATAATCTTTGACGCAATTCAGCATTACGATTATCCGGTCATTTTTGATTTTCCGGCAGGACATACGGCCATTAATGAGCCATTAATGATGGGAGCCCATACTCACATTCAGGTGGACAGCAAAGGTGGTTTAATAATATATCCCTAGTGTTAAGAGTTTTAAGTGAACCAGGCATTACTGATTTTCGCTTTTTTTATTCACATTAAACAATAGTCCGTTAGATTTTTAGATATAAGAATTAAGATGAATCGTATGACATT
>CAYOFH010000135.1:8025-9102 GCA_964403175.1 uncultured Marinilabiliaceae bacterium | reverse complement strand
CAGCAGACTGCCTTTTGGGCACGTCTGAAGGAAAAGCAGGGATGGGGAACTCGCGCTTTTGATCTTTCTTTAGGCAAAAGTGAGGCTTTTTCGGGTACCCGCTTTTGTAAGCATGAACGAGAAGGAGATGTGCTGATTACTTTACGTGCTATTGGCGGGGGGCGCTTCATGGCGTATGTTCCTTTTGGCCCCGAGCAATTGCCCGATGAAGAACGAAGGGGAATCTGGCTGGAGGAAATATCCGAGCAGTTGCGTAATTTCCTTCCTGAAGATTGTCTTTTTATTCGTTACGATCTTTATTGGGAATCTCCATGGGCCCGTGAAGAAGATTTCTTTACTGAAAATGGTGTATGGCTGGGAGCTCCGGATGCCTGTGTACAGGAGATGCGTATGAATTTTGATACCCGTCACTTCAATTTACGAAAATCTCCTTCTGATATGCTTCCGGCGCATACCGTGATGCTGGATCTTGATAAAAAAGATGAAACTCTTCTAGCTGAAATGAAGTCCAAAACCCGGTATAATATTCGTTTGTCGCAACGCAAAGGGGTAGCGGTACGACATGCAGGAATGGACGAACTTGACAAGTGGTTCCGGTTGTATGACGAGACATATGCCAGAAATCGTTTAGCATCAAATGATATTGAATTTTTTGAGCAGGTTTTCCGAACCCGTGCCGAAGATACCAACTCGCCGGGTAAGGTGGATCTGTTGCTGGCCGAGAAAGACGGAGAACCACTGGCTGGCATGTTTTTGGCCCGCTCGGGCGAGAGGGCAACCTATCTGTATGGTGCTTCCAGTGGTCAGTACAGAAATCTGCAGGCCAGCCATGCCCTGCAGTGGGGAGCTATTCAGCACAGTAAAGAAGCTGGTTGTCGGGAATACGATATGTTTGGCATTTCGCCCACACCCGATCCGGAGCATCCTATGTACGGACTCTATCGCTTTAAAACCGGTTTTGGTGGAACAAAAGTACACCGCCAGGGTTGCTGGGATTATCCTCTGGAGGAAGAAGGGTATGAGCAGTTCCGCCTTGCCGAAATGAATGCCACCGGCTATCATCTGGCTTAAAGGAAA
>CAYOFH010000135.1:0-7925 GCA_964403175.1 uncultured Marinilabiliaceae bacterium | reverse complement strand
CCAGCCTCTATTGCATTGTCAAATAAAACATGTAACCGATAAAAAACGTCACCAGCAGTGATGCTTCCCAACGATCCAGTTTTTTTCTTCCTCCTGTAAACATAGCTATAAAGAGGAAAACAGTGCCTGCCAGCAATATGGTAATGTCAATGTTGAAAACGGTACTAAATGGCATAGGGCTGATAGTTGAGCTTATTCCCAGGATCAGGAAAATATTGAAAATATTTGATCCGAGGATGTTACCAACCGCTATGTCATTGCTTTTCTTTTTTACGGCCATTAGTGAGGTTACAAGTTCGGGGAGTGAGGTTCCGGCAGCCACTATAGTAAGTCCGATAATCTTTTCACTCCACTGAAAATAGCGGGCTATTTCTACGGCTGAATCTACCACCAGTCGTCCTCCTATAATCAATCCTGCAAGTCCACCAGCAATAAAGAAAAAAGTCTTGAGAGTAGAGCGGGCTACTTGTTTTTTTTCATCTTCATTGGGCTCAACTCTCATATTCCTGGAGATGTAAACCAGAAATAACACAAAAAGTGCCAGAAGAATGATGCCATCTATACGTGACAACATCATAGTATCCTGCCCGTAAAGCTGATCATTTGCCAGGAGCAAAAGCGCTATGGCAGCTACCAGTGACATGGGAATTTCTTTCCATACTGTGCCCGCACTAACAGCTACAGGGACGAGAAGTCCGGATAGCCCCAGAATCAGGAAAAGATTAAAGTTGTTACTCCCTATCACATTACCGAAAGCAATGTCGGCATGACCTTCTGCAGAAGCCATAACGTTTACCACCAATTCGGGAGCCGAGGTGCCGAATGCTACAATAGTCAGACCGATAGCCAGTTCAGAAACTCTGTACTTACGGGCCATTGTTGATGCACCATCCACCAGCCAGTCACCTCCTTTAAGTAACAATGCCAATCCAAGCAGCAGTAGTAAAAATGTGGTAAGCATATTTTAGAAATTAGAAAATTAGTTGTTAGTTTTTAATGGTCAGGGTAAAATCAGGATAACAAAGTTAGCCATTTATCAGGATGAAACGAGCATGGAGTTTTGATTTCTCAACTCTGCATAAAAGTGTATGTGTAAAAGAATTGCCAGTTCCATCAGACCAATAACTTAGAGGAATTTTATACGAATGAAACTCCGGGAGAGTGGGTGCCGGATGAAAAAAATCTTTACTCAAATCTTTTTTTTATCTGCTTCGAATCAACCTCGTAATTGATTCAAGTTAAATTCAAATTAAACTCAAATTAAAGTCATAGTAAAGTCATATTAAATTCAATTAAAATTGTATTTAATATGACTTTATAATGACTTAATAATAAATTAAAAACTTATTTATAATGAAGTTGTATTGGTGTAGTCTCAATGAAGGTCAGAAGATGATATGATGTGTGAATTTTTTCTGTTATTTTAGAAGAAAAATGATATTATGAATTTTCGAAGCAAACTTAACATTATCGTTTTTTATTCGAATACCAGGGCAGGCAAAGTCTTTGATGTATTTTTACTTTGGGCTATTTTAATGAGTGTGCTCACAGTTGTATTGGAAAGTGTTCCGGCACTGAATCTTAAGTACAATGATTTTTTTGAAGGGGTGGAATGGTTTTTTACCACGCTCTTTACTCTTGAATACCTTTTGCGTATATACATAAGTCCGCAACCACGTCGATATATTTTCAGCTTTTGGGGAGTCATTGATTTTCTGGCTGCCATTCCTCTTTGGTTGAGTTTTTTAATTCCTGTCACGCAATTATTGTTTGTAATTCGCTTTTTGCGTTTTGTTCGTATTTTCAGAGTTTTAAAGCTGGCTCGTTTTACATCTGAAGCCCGTTCTTTAGGTGATGCTTTAAAGGCAAGCCTTTACAAGATTACCATCTTTTTTACTGCTGTTCTGATTTTGGTTTTATTTATGGGTACCCTGATGTATGTTGTGGAAGGTGGCGAAGAAGGGTTTGACAGCATTCCCAAAAGTATTTACTGGGCCATTATCACCATTACCACGGTAGGTTATGGTGATTTAATTCCGCAAACCGATTTGGGCAAATTTATTGCCTCTTTTATCATGCTGATAGGTTATGCCATTATAGCAGTTCCTACAGGCATTGTAACTTCAGAAATTACACGTCGGGATAAATTGCGGATTCGCTGTCAAAACTGTAAAATGGAAAACAATACTGATGCCCGTTTTTGTAATAATTGTGGAGGTATATTAGAATAATCCGTTTTTCAAAAAGCGAAGATGAATGCAACTTATTGGTATTTTAAATAATATTTATCTTAAAAACCAATTACAATAAAATTATTTTCAGGATTTGTATTCATTTTCTATTCAATTTTTTGAAGTATTGTCGCTTAACGGAAAGACGGTAAAATCCGGTTTAACAGAGAAAAAGGAGAATCCTGCTCAGGAGAAATCTCTGATATTTGAGAAGATGAAAGAAGGTCAGAATATTAATGGAGTTACCATTACTCAATTTAGTTCATAATTTGAAAATAGGTTGCTGGTCAGTTGTTTATGATGCACCATGGATAAGTGTTAAAAAGTTTAAAAAATAAGGGGGTGAAATTTATCTGAATTTTAAAAAAATGGTATGTAATCGAGTTTAAAATGCAGAATATTAGGATAATGTTATGTGTCTGGAATTTAAACAATCAATGAATTTTTCATGTGTTTTGTTTTCAGCACAGATCATCTCTTGTACCATATTACACTGTGTACTATCTTTGCGAATGCTTTGCTGAAGATAAAAAAACAATCTTTTTTCTTTTATTTTGAGCAGGTTATTACAATACTTCGTTAAACTTTTATAAAAGCCTGAAGTTCAAGCGTTTGTAAGCGAATGAGTTTTTGTCTTAAAGTACAGATTATCAATGTTATATGATTTAGCTTAAATCTTATATCTAAAAGTCTAACGATCCATTGTTATTAATGATATACCATAATATTTATGTATTTACTGAACATACGATTTAAGATTCATTTTATCCGACGATTTTTTGTCTTTATCGGGATTATCGTTACGTTGTTTATGCCTCAGGAATCAAAAGGTTGTGATGAACCGGGGAAGATAAATTCGAATGATATCATATCTGTCTTTTTAGATTTTCCATACTTTAACCAGTATATCCGTGAATCTCTTCCGGTGATTAACTATGTGCGGGATCGTCAGGTCTCGCAGGTGCATGTCAAGATCAGTCGTCAGAGATCCGGATCAGGAGGCGAAAACTATGTGATTTCTTTTTTGGGGCGTCAGCATTTCGATGGTATGAATAATGAAATCACTTTCTGGGCACCTTCAACCAATACACAGGATGATACAAGGCGCGGACTTATAGAAAGAATAAAGCTGGGGCTCGCACCTTATCTGGCTAATTCTAATCTAAATGGTTTGATCTCGGTCAATATTAATGACAGTATTATGTCGATGGATAGAGAACCGCTGGAAGATCCATGGAATAACTGGGTTTTTGAAATTTACGGAGGAGCTAATTTGTATAAAGAATCTTCGCAAAGTAAGTTCAATTCCCGGTGGGGTTTTTATGCAGATAAAGTTTCCGATGATTGGAAAATCAGAATGCGTCCCTATTTTAATATTAATCAAAGTACATATTCGTCTTCAGATGATGGAGACATTGAAAGCAATAACTACCGACATGGTTTTGAAGGATATATGATCCGTAGTCTTGGGGAACACTGGTCGGCCGGATTATTTTTGAATATGTTGGCCAGTACTTTCCACAATATAGAATTCAATGTTGAACCTACTCCGGGAATAGAGTATAGTTTGTTTCCTTATTCTGAAGCTACAGATAAAGCAATCACATTTGCCTACACCATGGGAGCAGCACAGAACTATTATCTGGAAGAAACAATTTTTTTGAAAAAAGAGGAAACGCTGGTCAAACAGGCACTACGCATTGCCGTAAAATTTGATCAGCCCTGGGGTTCCTTGTGGGGAGGGATGAAAGGGTCTCATTACTTTCATGATTTCGAGGCTAACAGATTGGAATTTTATTCAGGGTTTCATCTTCGTTTGGTCAAGGGTCTTTCGCTCAGTTTTCGCAGCGACCTGGATTTGACCAACGACCTGTTGACGATTCCGGCCGGGGATGCATCTCTGGAAGAACTGTTATTACAGGAACGTGCTCAATCCACCAGTTATCAGATTTATACCAATGTGGGGATATCTTACCGCTTTGGTTCTGAATTTTCGAATGTGGTAAATACCAGGTTTTAAGTTTAACTGAATTTTTCCAGAACAAAAGAAAGGAAGAGCCATCTTTCCCAGGGTTGTTGATAAACCTCAGGATAGATGGTTTTTTGTTTTGAATTTAGTTCTGGTTTTCTTACTCCGGATAACTGTCAGAATGACTGCATTGGTTACCCAGGAAAGCTGGTAATGGAATGATGCTAAGGTTTCCCGATCAATGACCTGTTGTAAGTATTAAACAGGTTAGCATTATTCTGATAAACCACTATTAATTTCTTAAAAATAACCATTAAAAAGTAAAAAATACTTTTTAAATTAGCAGTTTGAATCAAAAAAAACCGCAGAAGAATCCAAATTATGACAAAAATCGAATCTCTTATTCAGGCCTTTAATAATGGCCGTCCCGAGGTATTTAAACGGCTTTATGGAAACAGCGAACCCGAACTCCAGATGCAGGCCGAGCGTTATCTGAAGTTGATGAATGAGTTTAAATCTACCTTTCTCACTAAAGAAGTTGAACTTTTTTCTTCTCCCGGGCGCACAGAAATAGGAGGGAATCATACCGATCATAATCACGGGCGTGTACTTGCCGGGGCAGTTAATCTGGATAACATTGCTGTGGCAGGGAAAAACGGAACAAATGTTATCCGTATAAAATCAGCCGGGTACCCTGAATTCCAGGTAGATTTGACAGATCTTGAGCCTGATGAAAAGGAATATTATACCTCCAAAGCCCTGGTAAGAGGAATTGTGGCCAAAATGAAAACCAATGGTTATGAAACCGGTGGTTTTGATGCCTGTATTGAGGGGCGTGTGCCTAAAGGCTCGGGCCTGAGCTCCTCAGCTTCTTTTGAGGTACTGATTGGAGCAATTATCAGTCATTTGTTCAATGATGGGAAGATAGATGCGGTGGAAAATGCCATAATAGGGCAATGGGCTGAAAACAATTTCTTTGGAAAACCATGTGGACTGATGGACCAGACAGCTTGTTCTGTTGGAGGGCTGATTTCCATTGATTTTGAAGATCCTTCAAATCCCATTGTTAAGCCTGTGGATTTCGATTTTGTTTCCACCGGTTACTCATTGGTAATTACCGATGTGGGTGGCGGTCATGATGATCCGGCTTCTCAGGCTGAGTATGCATCTCTTCCCAATGAAATGAAGTCAGTAGCCAAAGAGTTGGGAGCGCAAGTGCTTCGTGAAGTTTCGCTGGAACAAATTGTGGACAAGATTCCTGAAATTCGTGAAAAAACCGGAGATCGTGCCATTTTGCGTGCTATTCATTTTCAGGGAGATAATCACCGTGTGGCAGAACAGGTTAAGGCTTTGGAAAATAATGATTTTCAGATTTTTCTGAAGTTGGTGGTTGAATCAGGACAAAGCTCATGGATGTACAATCAGAATATCTATGACATTTTACACAAAGAAGAGCAGGTGGTCTCTCTGGGGCTGGCACTTAGTGAATTGGTTCTTAAGGGAACTGGAGCCTGGAGGGTTCATGGTGGCGGATTCGGTGGAACTATTCAGGCTTTTGTGCCTCAGGAAAAACTTGATGAGTATGTTACCACACTCGAACATGTTTATGGAAAGGGAAAATGTCATATTATGTTTATCCGTGCTGACGGAGCAATTAAAGTACCTTTATCGTGATACTTGAAAGGTAGATATATTGCGCAAAAAGGTGAAAAAAATCATATTTCTTTTACCCGGTTTGAAATAAAGCATACTTTTGTACTTACTGGAAAAAGAAGTCCTTTCCTGACATAGGTTTCTGTTTCCGGTTAACAAACACAGATTGTTTTGACAGGACCGAAATAACAGGTCCGGAGGATTATTTGTCGGAAAATATTCATCCAATTTCCAAAATCTGTTTAAATTTACAGGTAATAGCTAGTACGGGAAGACAACTGAAAGATACATACTAACAACAATTGATATTAGTAAAAATGGAAAAAAAAATAATTGGAATCGCTGCCGATCATGCCGGTTATGAGATGAAAGAAGTTGCTAAAAAATATCTTGAGAGCAAGGGTTATTTAGTAAAAGATTTTGGGACTCATTCACCAGAGAGTGCTGATTATGCTGATTATGCCCACCCTCTCGGGAACGCTGTATCAGAAGGGGAATTAAAGCAGGGCATTGCTTTTTGTGGCAGCGGGAATGGGATCAACATTTCTTTGAATAAACATAAAGGGGTTCGATCTGCTTATAGCTGGAATCCGGAAATTGCCCGTTTGGGCAGGGCACATAATAATGCCAATGTTTGTGCAATGCCTGCCCGTTTTCTGGAAGTTGATCAGATAAAAGAAATTATTGATGCGTTTCTGAGTACCGAATTTGAAGGTGGTCGTCATCAAAGACGGATAGACAAGATTGATTTGTAAAGCCTTATTTTGTCTGGAGAAACGGTTGATAATATAATCTCTTTTTTCTCAGTTTACTCTGTGATATGCTCATTGCGCTCTGTGTAACTGATCGATGAACAATCTATACGTTGGCAGATAATGAATCCGCTTACGTAGATTTAGGGCCTTCTAGGGGTCCCTTCGTTTGTTCAATAAGTTTTCACTGCTTCAAGCGCTCTGTTACTTTATGTTAAATTATTTCTAACCACTAACTTTTATTGACCATCCCCGGGCACCACAACAGTTTCCTGTACAATAGCGGAAACCTGAAAAATTCCAAGCGCTCCGTTGCTTATATTTCCTGTAATAGGAACTCCCGGGGGAGGAGTAAAAGGATTGGAACTGATCCGGTTTTTTTCGGCAGCCTGAACGAAGTCGTAATATTCTGTGCTTACGGATAATACAAAAACATCTATAGTGTCATTTGGATTGGCTTCAATATTCCCGAACAACATGGCATCTTCAAGCCATATGTCGTTACTCAGTTGATCGGTGTAATGTGACCATACCTGTACTGAATCATAAGTTACATCATTGACGGTATATTTAAACAGGAACCTTTCATCTTTGATCTCATTGTCTTTCACCCAGCCGGTAATCTCATAAATATTATTGTCTTCGGTTTCCCAGCGATCTTTCTGCACTTTTAGGGAGTGCATATTTACGGGGGGGCGCATAGTCGATTTTGATGTGTAGGTTTTTCCGTCTGTTTCAATATTGAGATGATAGGTAGTGTCCACGCCAGGCAAAAAATCTTCAGGTGCCTGATACCTGCCGTTTCCGGTGTGTTCAAATGGGTAAGTCCGGTAATCATCAGACACTGATACAATAGCATTATCTATAGTTTCAATATCTGTACCATCCATGTATGGGGCTGTTCGCGTGAGTTCAATGGTGCGATAGTCGGGATGATTACCGATCACACCATAAACGACAGGCAACTCTTCGTTTAATATCTCAATACCCGGGTCGAAGGCTATTCGTTCGCAGGCTATGGTGCTTAGAATTGCAATCGTGGAAACGATTAATTTTTTTATGGTTGGTATCATAGTTAATGCTTTTATTTTTGGTAGGTTATTAATTTCAATAGATCGTTAGACTTTTAGATATAAGAATTAAGATAAACCATATAATATTGATAGCCAGCATGTTGGTTTTGATGCGCGTTTAATTGTAAAAATTTACTTTATAGCCTTTTAAAAAAGCTTAACGGAGTATTGTAATTTAAAAAAAATGTAAATATTAGAAAGCCTACCCTTCTGGCCAAACTTTTTAATCTCCGGCTTCTGTTTTTTT
>CAYOFH010000134.1:0-9217 GCA_964403175.1 uncultured Marinilabiliaceae bacterium | reverse complement strand
TTTCCATTGCCCGTGAAATTGTCGAAAAATTTTATTTCTTATGATCTGGTTTCTCACCATAGTACTGCCATTGCTGGCCGCTGTTCTTTCGGCGTTCCTTCCTTCCGGAAGACGGGGAACCGGACTTCTTTTTGCTGTTGCTGCCATACCCGCCCTTTGGCTTGGAATGGTGGAGGTGTCCGGGGTTTCTGCGCAGTGGTTTTTAATGGGATCTCATTTTTCTCTTGATACACCGCGTCGGATTATCCTTTTGCTTACGGCCATTCTGTGGGCTACCGCAGGCCTTTTTGCCGGCTCATACCTTAAGAATGATGTCCGGTGGCGTGAGTTCTCATTTTATTTTGGTGTCACTATGGCGGGGAATTTCGGACTTCTGATTTCCGCAGAAGTTACCTCATTCTACACTTTCTTTGCTTTAATGACTTTTGCCTCCTATGGCCTGGTCATCCATAGCCGCACTGCTTCGGCCCGCCGGGCGGCAAGGATTTATCTGGTAATGGCCGTTATTGGAGAACTGTTTCTTCTGAGTGCATTGTTTCTTGCTGTACAAAGTGCCGGAAGTGCGCTCCTCACGGATATTCCTCCAGCCCTGGCCGAAGCCTCCAATGGTCAGTTCATCTTTTTACTGGGGCTGATTGGTTTTGGAGTAAAAGCCGGTGCAATACCCTTGTATTTCTGGCTTCCTTTGGCGCATCCGGCAGCTCCCGCTCCCGCCAGCGCTGTCCTCAGCGGAGCGATGATCAAAGCAGGTCTGGTTGGTTGGATGCACCTTGCTCCGGTGGGAATGGTGGAATGGTTTTCTATAAGCCTGTTAATGGTGGTGCTGGGTTTTGCAGCCGTTTTTGGGGCTGCAATCTATGGTCTGACACAGGTTGACCCAAAAACCAATCTCGCGTATTCGAGTATCAGTCAAATGGGAGTAATGACCGTGTTATTAGGCATTGGATTGTATGGTGACCTCCCGTCCGGGTTGCTTTATCCGGCCATTGCTCTTTACGCGTTTAATCACGGAACAGCCAAGGCCCTTCTGTTTATGGGGACAGCACTGCCCGGCAGGGTAGGTGGTTTGTGGAGAAAACTTATGTGGGTGGGGTTAGGTTTGGGCGTTTTGGCCATCACCGGAGGACCTCTGACCGGTGGGCTCTGGACCAAATATTTGGTGAAAACCTTCCTTGGCCAAACGGCCCTGCCGGGAGTTCAGACATTTTTACTATTGGTTACACTCTCTGCAATAACCACCACTTTGTTACTTAGTCGTTTCCTGCACCTTCTGTCCAGGATAAAGGCACCTTCCGGAAATGTGGCACCTGCATTTTTTCTGCCATGGGTAATCCTTTTGTTTGCCGGAGGATGGTGGACAATGTCTCCTTTGCTTTTACCAGGGGAATTTCTCACTCATGTTATCGGAACAAAAGGAGTAGTGGCCTTTTTCCTGAATCTGATGACAAATTGGTCCGCACTTTGGCCAATCGCTGTCGGACTGTTAATTATGGCTTTTACCCTGAAGTTTGCCTCTCTCAACTGGTGGCCTACGGAAAAGCCTCTGCTGCCCCCTGGTGATTTTCTGCACATAATCCTCCGGGCTGGAGCTATGCTTACAAAACCACTGCGGACAGGAATATCTTTGCTGGCATCCGGGATTCAATCGGTACCCGGGCCTGAGAAAATATTTTACAGAATTTCAGATAGCAAACGGATATTACAAATCAGTGCAGCAGCAGAATCGTTACTCCGGCGCTGGGAATATGTGGGAATCGGCTTTTTTATCTTTTTCTTAACTTTGTTTTTCGTTCTAAGATAGCTATGAAGCAACCGGATGTAAAAAAAATGAAAAGGAGTACACTTCTAAAAAGTTTCCTTCTGCGATTTGTAATATTTGCAACAGGTTGGCTGGTTTTGTTAGGGGAACTTCAATTTAGTGATATTTGGTTCGTTATTCTCTTTTTAGTTGCTACCGCAGCCATCAGTATGTACACTATTCCTCCCGGAAAATGGGTTTTTCGGCCCCTGGCAGTCGCCCGCTTTTTCCCGTTTTTTCTCATAACGTCTTTGCGGGGAGGCTGGGATGTGGCCCGACGCGTCTTTTTCAGGAAGGTTCCCATAGACCCCGGATTTATATCCATTGAAAAGGGCCGGGATCAGCGAAAAACCCTGGTACTTGTCTGGATCATCAGCCTGCTTCCGGGTACAGCCAGTACTGTCATTAACGGAGACACCATTATTGTTCATGTTCTCGATAAAAAACTGCCTGTAGAGCAGGAAATAGAGGAACTGAAAAAGCGGATCGATGAGCTTTTTGTGGGGGAAAGTTCCTGAATAATTTAGGATTATTGGTCTGTCCCGTTGGGGCTAAACATCCTCATGATTTTCAGATGGTTTTCATTTTTTTACCGAATGTGGGCCTCCATTTAATCCGGAAAAACATTTTCTTAAAAGAATAGAGAATTTTGGAAAAACAAAAAGCCTTGAATATGGTAAAATTCAAGTACAGGAAAATTTCATCTCAAAGAGTGATTTGAATCCCATGCCGATTCACTATCTTAGTGTTGAAAATTTATGAACCGACTTCAGGAAGACATATTATCTTTAAAGCAAGGAGTTACCGCTTATGGTCCTGCACCACACAAGCCAATTCTCTTATTAGCTGTTATTGATCTGGGAGATGACGATGAGACTTTTGTTCCTGTTGCCTTCGATTTCAGTGAGTTGGAGGGGTATTCTTTTGTATGTTAGTAAACTAAACCCCTTGTAGGTCAAATGCATCCCCATCCACCTGCGTCGCTCTTTTGCCCATTTTTTTCTGAATAATTTTAAAATGATGCTCATCTTCGGGCGAAACAAAAGCAATGGCGTTTCCTTTGTTTCCTGCGCGCCCTGTTCGGCCTATCCGGTGCACATAGTCCTTGGGTGACCGGGGCAATTCGTAATTAATAACATAAGGTAAAAACTTAATGTCAATGCCTCGTGCCATTAAATCAGTTGCCACCAGTGCTTTAAGTTTTCCTTCTTTAAACATGCGCAGAACGGATGCCCGGTTTCCCTGACTCTTTTTGCTGTGGATGGCTTCGGCGTTAATGCCGTTTGCCTGTAGTTTTAACACCACGGCATCTGCCCGGTGTACCGACGATGTAAATACCAATACCTGCTCCATATTTTCCTTCCTGATCAGGTAGCGCAACAAAGGGCCTTTCTTTTCTTCAGAAATCAGATAGGCGGTTTGTTCTATTAAATCCAGGTTGGCTTTTTCCTCTTCTGCCTTAATTACCACCGGCTGACGAAGTAATTTTTTCTGGAATGTACTCAAATCGTCGCTCAGGGTTGCCGAAAACAAAAGAGTTTGTCGTTTTGCAGGCAGCAGGCTGAGGATTTTGGTCATTTCGTCTTTAAAGCCGAGGTTGAGCATTTTATCAGCCTCATCGAGCACCAATATTTCAACATCGGCGAGATAAGTAGCTTTGGAAGATATTAAATCCAACAGTCTTCCGGGGGTGGCAACCAGGATATTCACACCCTGCAGGCCGATCATCTGGGGATTGATGGAAACGCCGCCATAAACCGCCAGACTCTTGGTTTTTACAGGCAAATGCCTGCCCAGGGTATTAAAAGCAGTATTGATCTGAATCGCCAGTTCGTGGGTAGGCACCAAAACCAATGCATTTACATGCCTGTTTTTCAGGGGCCGGGTTCTTTTCTGAAATTTTTCCAGAACGGGCAATACAAAACCAGCCGTTTTACCGGAGCCTGTTTGTGCTATGCCTAAAATATCTTTTCCGCTTAAAACAGCAGGGATTGCCTCTTTTTGTATGGGGTAAGGCTTTTTATATTTTTGTTCGGCAACTGCTTTTAACAAAGCCGGCGATAGTCCAAGTGATGAGAATGACATAAAATGCAGGTTGATAAATGTTGGTTTTACTTGCTCCGGGCGCAAAGATACACTGAAAAGAACTACGATATAATATTTTACCTCTTTTTAATCGTACCTTTGCGGAATCTCAAAATGATATATTTGAGCGTGATAATAAATTTACATTTGAGGAGGAAAGTTATTAAGAACTTGCTTCGCGAAAGAATTCTTTAGTGATTAAAAGTTGTCCAATGTTCAAAGACGCGATGGCCTGTCTGCTTTCCGGGCCGGCCGATGGGGGGAGGCAAAATGGGCGACATTAACACCCAGAAAATTAATTTATAAGGCGGTGTTGTACTCGAAATACTTTCATATGCTCCATTGCTTTGCGGTTTTAGAAGAGCTGAATTAAGTTCTCGTTTTGGGAATTATATTACACCACAACGTATAGAAAAACAGGTTATTGCGAATGACTGCCCCAAAAAAGGGGCATAATGCGGTTATGACAGTAGTGCCTCGTTCCGAAGCAATCTAACCCCGGGATTAAGTAAGGGCTTCACTTCGAGTTAAACCCTCACTGATACAAAATAAAATACTAACATCAATCAATTTTAATAAAATGTCCTATTCTTCTATACTTTCCCGCTTCAATATTGATGCTCTGAATGATATGCAGCATGAAATGCTTTCTGTCATCCAAAAACCCAATGATATTGTATTAATTTCTCCCACCGGTTCGGGTAAAACCATCGGTTTTCTTTTGCCGGTGTTAGAATTATTATCGGCTGATAAACCGGGCGTTCAGGTTTTAATTCTGGTGCCGTCCAGGGAGCTGGCCATACAGGTGGAGCAGGTATTTAAACAAATGGGAACTGACTTTAAAATTAATTCCTGTTACGGAGGACATTCGGTTCGCATAGAAAAAAATAACTTTCAGCAGTTACCTGCCGTTTTGGTAGGCACCCCTGGAAGAATAGCCCATCATTTGCGCCGGAAAAATCTGGAGCTGGACGATACTTAAACAATTATTTTAGATGAATTTGATAAATCCTTAGAGCTTGGTTTTACCAGCGAGATAGAACACGTATTGAAACAATGCAAAGGCGTTAAAAAACGAATTCTTACTTCTGCAACCCCTTTAAAAGGAATCCCGGAATTTGTGGGTATCAATAATCTGATTGAGTTAAAATATGCTGCCCGTCAACTGGCCTCAAAGCCGGAACTGATAATGAAATCGGTGCGCGTACAGGGTAGGGATAAGCTGCATGGACTTATGCTATTGCTCGGTTATATCAATGCTCAGTCAACATTGGTATTTTGTAATCACCGTGATGCTGTAACCCGGATATCACAACAATTGAAAATAAATGGTGTGGAACATGGGTTTTATCATGGAGGACTGGATCAGACAGCCAGGGAGAAAACACTCATAAAATTCCGAAACGGCAGCATTAACATATTAATTACTACTGATTTGGCCGCGCGGGGACTGGATATTCCGGAAATCGAAGCGGTTATTCATTATCAGCTGCCGGCGACCCAGGATGTTATGATTCATCGCAATGGAAGAACAGCCCGGATGAACGCAGGTGGCACTGCCTATTTCCTGTTGGATTCTGATGATTATTTACCTGATTTTATAAGAACTGTCCCTGAAGAAGAAAACTTACCTGAAAAATTAACCCTTCCAAATCCCTGCCAGTGGAAGACTCTGTACATAGGAGCGGGGAAAAAAGACAAAATCAACAAGATGGATATCGTAGGTATGATGCTGCGAAATGGTCAGTTGCAGAAAGATGATCTGGGTAAAATTGAAGTGCTGGATCATTCGGCTTACGTGGCAGTAAAGAGCGATAAGATCAGTAAAACTCTTCAACTGATAAAAGATGAAAAGATTAAGAAGAAAAGAGTAAAGATGGGAATTTCAAATTGATGTTAATTTCCGGTTCATTGCGAACGCAGTGAAGCAATCTCTGTTTGTTTACCGGACAAAATGATTTTCATGTCCCTGATTCTAAGTTGATGTAAGTCCCTTTTATTTCACCAAAGATATAAGCCCTTCAAAATGTGCTATTTATATGATTGTGTTAGTTCTCCGGGAATGTCAGTATCCGGAATCCACACTACTGAGTACTGCCTGTAAACTACTGCCTAAATCGTGGGAAATGCTGACTTCATGAAGACAATCTCAATGGTCTTAAACAAAGAAAAGGATATGGTTGTTAATGATATTACCACTGAATACACGTGAGTAACAGAAGCGGTGTTAAGTTTTATTGTTAAAGTTTTTTGATAATAGGCGTCATGTTTCCGTTAAAATGTTTTGCAATACTTTATTGCGACATGGCAATTTTTTTCAAAGAATATCTTTCTCAAACAGCTTTTTAAACTTTAAAATGGATTAATGATGGATACCTTTGAATCAGAAGGAAAGCTTCCCTATGCAGATTTTTTAAGTAACCTGAGAAAAGCCCTGAAAAGTGTTTTTTACGAAAAGGCGGATATTACCAGGTTTATTCTTCAGCGGGGATTCCCTGCTTTGGTTTTACGCGATATTATGGCTACCAATCCGTTCTCTGTTGCCATTCCGGAGCAATATGGCGGAAGAGGCGCCAACCCCAAAGAATGCCTCGGTCTTTTAGATACAGCGTCTTATGAGTCACTTCCATTATCCTTGCTTTTCGGGATTAACATCGGGCTTTTTTTAGGCCCCGTGTCAAAATACGCCAACGAGTCGGTAAAGGGAAATATTTTCAAACGATTTCTGGAAAAGCAGAATATGGGCGGGCTCATGATTACAGAACCCGATTTTGGTAGTGATGCTCTGAATATGCAAACTTCGAATGTTCCTAATGACGGAGGTTTTGATATTAAGGGGATCAAGCACTGGCAGGGACTGACCGGAATGGCCGATTACTGGATTATTGTTTCCCGCCAAAAACTGGAGAATGGGCATCTGGCCAGAGACCTTGACTTTTTTATTTGCGATGTTCAGCAACCCCGCCAGCATATTGAAGTTCTGGAATATTATAATAACATAGGAGTATATCCCATTCCTTACGGAAAAAATGAAATTGATATTCATGTTCCTGCTGAAAATAAAATGAAACCCAAATCTACCGGTTTAAAGCTGATGATGGATCTTCTGCACCGCAGCCGGTTTCAGTTTCCCGGGATGGCCATAGGTTTTATAAGGCGAATGCTCGATGATGCCATTGAGCATACATCTAAACGCATTATCGGAGGTAAGCCCCTGATAGCGCTGGATCAGGTAAAATATCAGATTGCACGTATTCAGTCGGCCTTTACTGTCAGCTCGGCCATGTGTGCCAGAAGTGCCCGGATTAGCGGAATTGAAAATGATCTTGCCACTTACGGTCTGGAGGCCAACTCCATGAAAGCTTATGTGACCGATCTTATGCAGGAAGCTTCCCAGACACTTACCCAGTTGCATGGAGCCAACGGATTTAAAATAGAAAGTGTCTCCTCCAGAGGGATTGTCGATTCTAGACCCTTTCAGATTTTTGAAGGATCAAATGAGATGCTTTATACACAAATTTCCGATATGGTGCTTAAAACCATGGTAAAGAAAAAGGAAATGAACCTGGCTGATTTTCTCAGTCAGTTTAATCTCACGTCCAAAACCGCCGGCTATTTTAAGTCGCTCGTTAATTTCAAAGTAGATCAGGTACTCCCCCAGCGCAAACAGGTGGATCTGGGACGGATCATCAGCCGGATCGTATCGGCCGATTATGTAGTTTCACTTGGCGATAATGGCTTCCGGGATGATTTGGTAAGAGACAGCCTCGAAATGCTGAAGCATGAAGTGGCCACTCTCGTTAACTCCTTTAAATTTGCTTCCGGAGTGGAGCCTGTTCAAACCTACAGGGAGAAAAGCGGGTGGATGGATTTTTGTTAGTCTGATCTATTCGCCAAAGATATTATTATGCCGACACTCAAAAAACAAGGCCTCAAAATCCTGAAAATGGGTCACTTACTGTTTGTGGTTTTGTGGATTGGCGGGGCTATTGCTACAGCTGGCACTACTGCTTTTTGTTCCGGTTATTTCTGTGCAGAAACCCTGGGGAAATAAAAAGTCAGGATAAAATACTGTGCCCGTATTACAGAAAAACCATTCCCGCAAAAGTAATTGTTCATCTTTCAAATCTAACTTTAAGCATCTAAAATATAACAATATCCCTGATATGAAACAATTTACCAGGTTGTATTTAGGGTCAGCCGTTTTGTTGATCTCCTTATTTTTTACGGATACAGCGTATGGGCAGTATGCTACTTTCTGGCCCGAAAACCGAAATTTTTCAGAGCGTGCCTTCTATGATGAATATGTCCGTATCATTGATCGTTACAATGAAGAAAAAACACGGGTAAAACAATAGAAGCACTCGACAGTCTGTCAACCATAGCTTTGGCAAAAAATAATTACATTTCGTTTTTGATGTTGAAAAATGAAGCAGCCAATTTTTATAGTTTCGTGAGTCGTTTTAATGATGGTTATTTGTATTTACACAAAGCTGCACAAGTTTTTAAAAATCATCACGACACCCTTTCGGTGGAATATTGTTCACAATGTCATTCAACGCTGTGGAAAGTGGATGATGAGAAAACCAAAGATCTTATGACCTCTTTTTACCGGTATCTTTTGAAAAGAAACAACTATTCACAGCCCTGCGGTTTACTAAACTTGAAGCCATTCAAAATGGGTTTCTTCCTCTCGATTGCGCAGGTATTGAACTTACCGGTAGTTAGAACTTCAATTTATTTGTAAATTGCAGACATGGACTTAAAATTAGCAGTACTCATTGACGGGGATAATATTCCCTCGGCCTATGTGAAAGAGATGATGGAAGAGATTGCAAAGTATGGCAATCCTACCATTAAACGCATCTATGGCGACTGGACGAAACCAAATCTTTCCCGCTGGAAAAATATTCTGCTGGAGAATGCTATTACGCCTATTCAGCAATATGGATATACCACCGGCAAGAACGCCACCGACTCGGCCATGATCATCGATGCCATGGATATTTTGTATTCCGAGCGGGTGAACGGGTTCTGTCTGGTATCCAGTGACAGTGATTTTACGCGTCTGGCCACCCGTCTGAGGGAAGCCGGTATGCAGGTAATTGGCATTGGTGAGAAGAAAACACCTGATCCTTTTATTGTAGCCTGCGATAAATTTATCTATATTGAGATTTTGAAGAATACCTCCGACGAGGATGATGAAAATGAAGAAGATAAAAAGCCCCCTAAGAGTTCCGTAGATAAAATTACGCCTAAAGTAATTCGGCTGATTTCAAGCTCTATTGACGATATTGCCGATGATGACGGATGGGCATTCCTGGGCGATGTGGG
>CAYOFH010000133.1:0-9237 GCA_964403175.1 uncultured Marinilabiliaceae bacterium | reverse complement strand
CAGAGTAGTACGCTTCAAGATTACAGAGCCTTTTCATTGGAACTGGATTTATCATTTTGACAGCATGTGTGACGGGTGAGTAGTTATTGTATTAAATTTTAATGTTAATATATCATACCTTTTTCTCTATTGGATTTTTTTCTTCCCGTTTTTCTTACCAAAACTTCCTTCGATTTTCTTTCTTTATTTCTTTCAATACTATGTAGTCAATAGTGTCAGGAGAATATTCATTAACCTGGTTCTATTGTTAGAGGGTTTTTCCATTTCTCATGCGGCACCTCCCTTGGCGAATTTCATCCAAAGTGGTGAAAATCATATTTGGCCAAACGGAAAGGATACAGTAAAAGGACAAAGTATAGTTCCCCTTTATCCGGGTGTTATCGATGCGTGTCGTATTGATTCCTGATTGCATGAAGTAATAGCTCTTGTCGATGCAATAAGAGTAGGACGTGTCAGAGAAAAGGAAATTGCGGTTAATGAGCTAAAGAATAGGATTTTAAATGCAAAACAGGATAATTAATACTGCTGTTATGGCTGAAGTGGCAATCTCCTCGCACATTCATCCGTTAGTAGTAGAGGACAGGTATGAAATCGTGCTGAATAAAATGGAGCAAATATTACTAAAATGAGAACCTTCTTGTTTTTGCATCAAGTTAAAATTTCCGCCCAGTGAACGTGCGATTCGAACGAGTACTTAAGTTTAATTTTTCTAAAACCGCATAGATAAGAAAGATGTAAAAGTGTTGCGGGTTCACCCCACTGATCGTAAATACACTTAACCCGGATTTATGAGATACCTCTTTTTGTGTCAGGCCCATTCGTTTTCGGTAGTCCCGAAAACCTGGCCTAACACACGAATTAATTCTGCTCCCGATTTTGCGTATAAGTTGTAATGCATAAAAATGTAGATATATCTGTAATTTTACTGCTTTTGGGGGTAAAAATAAAGGTGTAGCTATATTTTTGTTGTGGTTCAGCTTGTAAGAAAAAACTCACTTCCCATTGATTCTTAATAAAGAAACTTGTTTTATAAAGAATTAGAGTGGGGATTTGTTGATAATTTAAAGATTCTTCCATCATTTTTCTTAAAAACTCCACCTTTCCTGAGCTTTCTCCACCTTTTTCCTTGAAAGCGCTTCCTTTTTCCAGCTTTCCGGCAGCTTTCCGGCACCTTGACCTGCATTATTGAGTAAAATATGCTTTTGGGAGAGGAATTTTTGTGTTGAATTTTGATTTTTAATAGTGAAAATGCTTCGGATAGTCCTATATAGTGTGTTTGGATTGCTGCATGAAGGAGGGAAGACAATGAATTCAGAGTGGTGTCTTAGAGAAACGTGATGCAGATTGGGTGCACAGGTTAGAGTTAGCTTTGCTGAGAATGTCGGAAACCAGTAGTCTGCTTCCGGATTACCAGGCTTTAAAAAAGAGCTTGTACAAATGTTTAAACTACAAATTTTTATTATTATAAAAAAATGATTATTTCCTTTTTAGCTATTCTGTTTTTACTGTCATCGTGTGCCCCAAAGGTTTATTATCAGGTTTTTGAGACTAAATCCGACACAGAAGGGATAGATCACCGGTCTGAAAACCTGGTCTATGAAAATGAGACCTGCGCAGTATTTTACAATTTCTGGGGCGAGCAAGGCGATATGGGTTTTAGGTTGGAAAATAAAACTGATCAGCCTCTTTATTTAGACATGGGGAAAAGCTACTTTGTGTTAAATGGTACCGCTAAGGATTATTATAAGCAGAGGGTTTACACTTATTCCTCCGGGACATCAACGGGGGGTAGCAAAAGTACTTCTGCATCTAAAGCAGTAACAGGATTAGATTATTCAGGATTGTTGCTAACCGGAGGTCTCTCGTCGGGTGTAACATCTGCTTTAAGTACTTCGGAAAGTTCTTCTGTGTCGATACCGGAAAAGGAGATTATCTGTATTCCCGCGTATGCTTCCAAGGTTGTGTCAGAGTTCGTAATTCATGATTCCAGAATCCGCGATTGTGATTTGTTATTGTACCCAAAGCGAAAAGAGGTTAGTGTGCTCCGTTTCGAAAGTGACAACAGTCCGGTGGTTTTTGAAAATCGTCTGGTATATCGTATTGGAGAAAATCAGGAAAACGAGATGAATCACCGGTTTTATGTGTCCAAAGTATCAAATATGCCAAAAGACAAAGTGCTTGAGAACAGAAAAGAAAATTTCTGCGGACAAGAAAGTCTGCTGGAAAAAACATTCTTTAAAGAAACCTCTCCGGATGAGTTTTTTATCCGGTATAAGAAAGGAAATGAGGGCTGGGAACATTAATTAAAGTAGCTGTTAAATATTGATTTCTCTGGTGTCATTGTTTTGATGACATCGGGGGATTTTTCCTGTATTATTGTCACAGTTGGTCCGGAAAATGTATTAATTTTTACCAGATAAATTCTGAAAGAGGCGGTCTTGAAGCAGGGAATAGAGTTGCTTGTAGGAGATCTGATACAGACATTTAACCAAAACCGAATAATTATTGAATACCTGGATGAAAAGGTGATGTTTGAGAATTCTCCTGAAATTTATCCACTTATAAAGAAGGGATGACGGCATCTTATATCGTTAGATGTTGGAAAGCAGATTTTGAACCGTTATAGCCAATATATCCGGGAATATAATGTAAATAGCACAGATGTGGCGATTTGTAATTTCAATTAGATGAAGGAGTACCAGAAAAAATTATTTCCACAAAGATTCGATTACCTTCGCCTCGATCTCCTCTTCTTCTGAATCAGGTAATTTGTGGTACAAGTCTAAGCCGGTTATTTTTTCTACACTATCAACCGGAACAGCAAAGTCAAAAATATCGCCCTGATATTTTTTATGTGGAAGTATAAAGCCTATGCTTTGCTTCTCGTTGGAATTATAGATCAATATAGTTTTAAAGAAATGAGTTGGGATAACGACCTGGTTTTTACCAATGGTACTGTCAGTATTTATGAATATGGGACCTGAAGTAATATAAAGGCTTCCCTTATCCTTGACCCAGTTTCTTATCTCTGTTTCCAGCACTTTCCATATTCCCCGATTGAAGCCGGGTAATTGCGGGGATATATTACTATAATTGAAGCTCTCTTGCATTGCTTGTTCATTCCAAACCATATCTGCGGCGGGAGCAAGGTGTCCACGGTCATATCCTGAATATCTGTAATCTTCACGATTTGCCGTATTTGAAGATACCAACGTATCCATAAAAAATCTATTTGTCCTTTGATGGTTAGGAATCAGTTTTGAAGGTTCAAGTTTATAGGCAACCCATCTGGCTTGTTCGGTTTCCTCATTATATGAGAGGGAATAGGCATAATGCTTAATGTATGTAGAATCACCTGCATGTTTTGGCTCTTCCAGGAGATCCAATTTAGCAGAAGAACATCCGAACAGGATAATACTACAAGACAATAATATAAATAGAATGTTTTTGTAACCCACTTTGTTTCAGATTAATGAACCGATTTAATTGCAAGATTCAAATTTGTTTTACTAAGCCCAGATTTGTATGTCCTTTATTATATGAGTTGCAATATTGTTGTATTGCAGATTCTGCATTGGACTAACTAACAGCTCCAGTGTATTTTGGAAGTTATTGTTGGCTTTGTCTTTTCCATCCTTGTTTAAGGTAACTATTGTGCCTTGTACCGGAATTTTTGTATGTAATTAAAACTGAGATTAGGAGTAATAGGCAAATTCCCAAAGCAGAAGGTTGTAATCTGGTACGAAAGATAAGATTATTGACTGCGACCAATGGGTATTCAATTATACGAATACTTAGGGCAAAAGTTTTGTTGATGAAGAGGATTATGAAGGTGGCGAATATGAGACGTCCGGAAATGTTTTTGCCTTGTTCAGAAAGTTTTGGATAAGAGGATTGGGAGTGTCTTTGAAAGATAAAGTGAAATAATTGTATGAGATCACTATATCAGGATGGTCGTAAAAAGAGAAGAAAAAGCTTTTAATATGAAAAAGTACTGTTGCATATTTTTGAAAGTAAAACAACAATTCTTTGATGGTTGTGATTAAATGAATGGGATGATCACCTTCTGGATCAGAAACAATAGCTTTGAGTTTAATTTTTGCATCCCAGGGGAAAAAGGTAATGATGCCTGGATAAGAACCGTAGATTAAAAAGAAGTTCCCATCGTCTTCATCGCGCACTATTTCAAAGGTTTTGTCTTCCATTCTGATTGGAAATTTACCGACAGGAAGTTTATCTGTGATTCCCTGAAGTGTGCAATTTTTCCATACCTGTTTTTTGTTCCGGCTGCTGATTTTTATGGTTTCGTCTTGTATTATATTGAATTCAGTAGTTTTGATTTTTGTTTTTTTGTTAATCAGTGAGATCGTGTTCTTAAAAAAGAGATTCTTATGCCAGGCATAAGGTTCAAAAAAAATATAGTCCATTTGAAAAATTTTAAACCCGGGATCGGAAAGGTCAATGAAATAATCATAAACATGACTTTGCAGTGGCACCCAATAGGGTTTAAAAAAGTTTAATTCCAGAGGATTATCAAACTTGGTTGTCAACCAAATCCACTCTTTTTGAGATTCTTTTAGTGCATCAGGATGAATTAACGGGCTTTCTTTTTCCATTACCCCGGAGATTACCGGTTGTTTTCTCAAGGCTTTAAGAATCTCCGGAACTATTGAGAACTTGAGGTCCCATTTTTCTATGAATTGGTTGAAGAGGGCTTGTTTTTGATGGTTGGAGGTCATGTCGTTATCCTTTATTATGATTTAAAGCTATTTAATTCAACCGTTCGGCAGCTTTCGCTTAAAGCTAAGGTTCATTAGTCAAACTTAAGTCACACATAAACCTGAAGTCAGTCTTCTGTCAGATATTTGGGTGTGTCGCAAAAGGAACTTAGTTTTAAGTTTTAAAAGGGGTGAAAAGGCTTCGGCTCTGCCGCGTTTGAACATAGAAGCCGCCACACTTGACTTCCGTTGACTTCGTTTGCTGTTAGCCTGAGTTGCTTTTGTCGAAATGGTAAAATGTTATTTCGCGTGCTACGCGCACGAGATTCGAATAGAGACGATTTTTCGATAAAACAACTTTGTTTTTAGCCTTACCAGCTAAGGTTAGTCCCAATCAATACAGTGGGCCCGTGGAGACACATCCCATATGCCTTACGGGCAAACCCTATCAACAAGTTCCACAAACCTTGCATCCTCTTTTAAATTTTTCAGTCCCGGGTCGTTTTGCATATGAGTGAACCCGGTGTATCCCTTATTTATAGCAGTATTTAAAGCTTCCATGGCTTTGTCTGTTTGCATGGTTCTCGAATATAGGCAAGCCAGGTCATAAAAGTTGCTACTGGTGGGGTGTATATCTACAGCTTTGAGCATCCAGCTGATCGCTTCATTCTCTCTTTCAAGATGAAGAAGGGCAAACGGTTTGGCATTTCCACTCGGGAGTGGGGTTGTTTCCAATTCCACCACTTTTTTGAAATCCGGAATGGCTTTTTCAGGATTGAAATGGTTTTTCAATAGTTCACCTCTGGCAAGGTAGGAGTAGGCATAACCGGGGTTTTTTTCGATTGCCTGGGTGTAATCATTCAAAGCCACTTCATACTCTTTCATAAATTCTTTAGTCCATCCTCTGCGATAATAAGCCCAATAGAACTCTGGGTCAATTTCTAAAGCCAAAGTAAAGTCTTCAACGGCTTCTTCATAATTGCCTTTCAGGCGCCGGCTGTCACCACGCATAGCCAAGGAGTAGGTCTGGGGCTCCAGATTGATGCTTTCTGTAAAATCATCAATGGCCATCTCATAATTCCCGGTTTCCATAAAAGCCTGCCCTCTGTTATTTAAAATATAGATCTTGTCGTAATCATCAGGAGTCCTATTGTTTAGGAATATGCTGAAATCGTTGATTACTTTTTCAGCATATCCAGGAATTTCCAAATCCATCTTTTCCACATAAAGGATTCCTCTATAAAAATAGGCCGCATAGTTTTTAGGATTTAACGAAATTGCTTCGCTGAAGTAATGAATTGCCTTTTCGGGACTGTCAAGGAAAGTAAAGATTTTCCCAAGCTGCATTTGTATGTTATGGCGGTCTTCTATGTAATCGAAAGGTATAGTCCTTATGGCCACAAGCAAATCCTCTTTTGCTTTTTGATAGTCTTCTTTTTTTAAATAAATAATGCCCCGTTGGTAGTATGAATAATAGTTTGAGTCAATCGTTTGCTCAATTGATCTGGTGAAGCTGTTTAAAGCTTCTTCGGTATGATTCATGCTTAAAAGGATACTCCCTTTAAGTTCATAAAGCTCATGAAGATTTTCTGACTCCTCTCTATTCGCAATAGCAATGGCTTTTTTTATGTCTTTCAGAGCCAGTTCCTCTTGTTTAAGGAGATGATATGCTGTTGATCTTACCTGGAAAGGCTCAAGGTTATTTTCGTTTTCACGGATGGCATTAGACTGATCCTGTATTAATTCACGGTAAATTAAGAACATTTGTTGATCTACAGGATATGGATCCTGCAGTTTGTAAGATTCAATCCGGGGTGTTATGTTTTTAGAATATAGGAATATCAACTCTCCTGTTTTCTGTGAATAGTGAATTTCTTCAACAGGACTACCTGTCTGATCTACTACACGATATATTTCTCGGTTTTGTTCATCTTTTTTTTGTAATTGTGTATAGAAAAGTGAGTTTCCCTCAATTGTTAAATGTTCAAGAGTTCCTTCTTCATTGTCGATAATAAAGTAGGATAAAAACGCTTCGGAGTTAATAGGAACAAGATCTCCGGTTTCACTAGATATTTGATATGAAGTTCTGGAACCTGAAATGAATTCATTTTGAGCTCCAATCAGTTGTGTGGCAACAACTAAAGCAATCAAAAGCAGGATTTTTTTCATGAAATACGATTTTTATTTTGGTTTTCTTCAACATTGTATGGTGTTCAAATTGCGCTGGCAACGCTTCAAAAGTAAAATAAAACCATGCAGCCTGTCTGCATTTAGGGAGTGCTTAATGGGATTTTTATTTTTTATAGGAAGAAACATTTCTAATTTTATTTGTTTCTCCGGCATGAGATCTAGGGCAAAAATAGCGGTCGTTTTTATTGAACTCAAAGATCTTTCTTACACCTTCATATAGGTAATCTCACACGCTTTGCAAATCCTTTTTTCCTGAATGTATTCATTGATATCGAACCAGCCTCCTGTTTTTTGCCAGATATCCAGTCCACGCCCCAATACTATTTTCCAACTGTTATCAATTATCATTGAACGATCATGAATGTGATTGTCAAATTCATAATTGAATATTATGCCGATTGATTCCAGAGAAAGAATCATCTGTGAAAATGCTTCCCGGGCGTCAGCGATAAAATCTTCATTATTGTTGGTTACAAGATGAAGCTTTACTTCTGATTCGGGGTCTTTCTTTTTAGAAATTAGAGTTGCAAATTCCATGAAGTTACGTAACTGATAGGGAAGGCGAATGTAGGGGTCAATAACCTGAATATTTTGGGCATATTCGAGATACGGCCCAAATAGTTTTTCATAAGAAATGCCGGACTGGTTATCGCGAATGATAATTTGTCCTTCGCGGAGTTTTACTTCTTGCTCTGTATTGTTTTGTTCCCGGGATTGGTTGTTGTTGTCTTCTTCAGTTATTATTTGTTCCGGATTAATGTGACTGGCACCGTATTCCATCTCCTCCAGTGTTTCAACAGAAACGTGTTCTCCAGTACTTTTGCAAACATAACTGAAATCAACCTCTTCGAATGTTTCATCCATTTTACGAAGTTCCTGTTTTACGCGTTTCCGGTTTTCTATGGCAAAATCAAGAATCACCCTGGCATCTTTTTCTGACAAGTCTCCATTGGGAAATATCACTTTGGTCAGACCGGAAAATGTTTTTGCAATGGATGTTTTATCGCGTGTTGTGATGGAATCAGAAAGATCAAAAAATTGAGTGTAATCGTTGGTTCGGTCTTCTTTTCTGAGGTATTTTAAAATTTCGGCCAGGTAATCTACGATGAAACCATAATCGGAAGTAAACATTTCATTGCGTAATTTTTGAACTTCCCAACCCGGAAGGTATGCATGCATGCGATCCAGAAAGGCAGTGTCATAATAATCTTTTGGTAAAGCATCAAACAGGTTGCTGTGCTTAATCATATAAGAAACGGAATGGTCTGTATTACCTACAAATACCATTGAAGCAGAAGCACCATAGAGCTCTGTACCCCGTGAAAAGGATTTGTTGGCCATGTAGTTTTTCAGGATGTCAACAAGTCCGCGATCTGATTTTTTCGTTTTTCCGGCAAATTCGTCATAGGCGACAACATCCCAGTATCCGACCAGCCCAATTTCGCCTGTGCTGTTGTTTACAAAAAGTTTGGCTTTGGAAACTTCGCCTCCGGAAATAAGCATGCCATGAGGGGATAATTCGGAGTATATATGAGATTTTCCCGTTCCTTTGGGCCCAAGTTCTATGAGATTGTAATTGTTTGCAACAAAAGGAATCAGACTGCTTAATTGCAGCAGCTTGGTTCTATCGGTAAATTCGTCCGGATTCAGTCCGATGGATTGCATCAATAAGTTGATCCATTCTTCTTTTGAAAATTGTTTCCTGCTGTCTTTGTATTCTTCAATATCCACATTGGATATCTGTATGGGTTTAAGTTGCTCAATGATCCAGGGAGAATTTTCTTTGTCTTCCGATGGCATATAGGCAAGGGTAAGAATACACCAAACACCGCTGGATAATAGTTTTTGGTGACTGCGAATGATTTGATCGGAAATGGGAATGCGGTTTAATCCCAGATTGGCAAAAGAGGCTTCGTAGTGGTCTTTCTTGTCGTTTAACCTGACGGCTACTTTGTCTATAATCCGATGCGATCCTTTCTCGCGAATGGTGGATTTAATGACCTGGGCTTCATCCCGGTGCACAAAATGTCTGGCAATGATGTTTTTGACCGTTTCAACCCCCTGATTGATCGTCTCTTCATCGTCGGTGGCACAATACTGGCCCAATAAATATTCCAACACATAAGTGGGCACAATGGCATTCCCTTTAACCAGTTTGGTCAGGTCTTTTCGGACAACTTTGCCTCCGAAATATTTATTTACCTTTTTGTCCAGGTCAGTCATAACTTGTGTTTATTAAAATCTTATTTGTTATTCGACAGAGGCTTCTTTTTTAAAAGCCAATATCCGCTCTTTGCTGAGCCTTCACGTTTTATATAATCTGCTTTTT
>CAYOFH010000132.1:0-9248 GCA_964403175.1 uncultured Marinilabiliaceae bacterium | reverse complement strand
CCCTCCCCGGACACATCACGGGTAATTGAGGGGTTATCTCCTTTACGGGCTATTTTGTCTATCTCGTCAATAAAAACAATTCCCTTCTCAGCGGCCTGTGTATTAAAATCGGCGGCCTGAAGTAAACGACTCAGAATACTTTCGATATCCTCCCCAACGTAACCAGCTTCCGTCAGAACGGTAGCATCAACAATGGTAAAAGGAACATGCAACATACGTGCAATTGTTCTTGCTAAAAGTGTCTTACCCGTACCGGTTTCTCCAACTAAAATTATATTGGATTTTTCTATCTCCACTTCATCTGCGCCATCCTCTTGTAACAATCGCTTATAATGATTGTAAACTGCAACAGAGAGATATTTTTTGGCCTCTTCCTGACCAATAACATATTGATCCAGAAAACCATTTATTTCAGCGGGTTTCATCAATTTAAGTTCTCCCACATCGAAAGAACTTTTTTTCTTTACTTCCTCCTCGAGGATGGAATGGGCCTGTCCGATACAACTATCACATATATGCCCGGAAATCCCGGCCACCAGTAAGTTGGTATCTTTTCTGCTTCTTCCACAAAATGAACACTTATCCATAAAAATATAACCTTCCTCTTCTTCCTTTTAAGTTGACGGCATCTGATAAAAAATTCAGGAAACCAAACAGTAAATTATTTTTTGTCTTTTACACGTTTAAGAACCTCATCAATCATCCCATATTTCTGAGCTTCTTCAGAAGTCATCCAGTAATCACGATCTGCGTCTTTTTCCACCTTCTTAACGGTATTGCCTGAGTGTGCAGCAATAATCTCATACAGCTCCTTTTTGAGTTTAATAATCTCCCTGGCGGTAATTTCAATGTCGGAAGCCTGTCCCTGGGCACCTCCCATAGGCTGATGAATCATAATGCGTGAATGTGTAAGGGCTGAGCGCTTACCTTTTGACCCGGCCGTTAGAAGAACAGCTCCCATGGAAGCTGCCATTCCCGTGCAGATAGTTTGGACTTCAGAAGTTATAAACTGCATAGTATCATAAATTCCCAATCCTGAATGAACGGATCCTCCCGGAGTATTTAAATAAATACTGATGTCTTTTGAGGAATCAACCGAGTCCAGATAGAGCAATTGAGCCTGAATGATATTGGCTACATAATCATCGATAGGAACACCAAGAAAAATAATGCGATCCATCATCAGCCGGGAGAAAACGTCCATACTTGCAATATTCAATTGACGTTCCTCAATAATAGTGGGCGAAATATAGCTATTGGTAACAGCAGTGTACTTATCTAGCACCAAACTATTAATGCCCATATGTTTGGTGGCATATTTCTGAAAATCTTTTGGATCAATCATATCTTATATTTTAAGTTTTCAACTTACTAATTTAAAAAATATTTGCGTGACTCAAACAAACGGGTTAAAAACATTTTAACCTGAAAACATAACCATCTGAAAAACTAAAAAGTTTTCCCTGTTGGAAATATTTCCAGGTTAAAGATAATCATTATCTTCCTGTAAAAAGAGGAAGGATAAATGAATTATTTCTTTTGACTCTCGTCAAACATTTTATTAAAGTCGTCGCGTGAGACCTCTTTCTCTTCTATTTTTACGGATTCTTTCACAAAGTCCATCACTTTATCATTGATCGCACCTTCAGCCATACTGCGTTGCTGATCCTCGTTTTTCATCATATCCATGGCATAGCTCTCAATATGTTCATCAGGAACATTATTCAATCCATACTGCATAAACTGCAATTTGGCTGATTTTTTGGCAAAATTAATTACATCCTGCTGCTCTATCTTCAAGTCATTATCCTGAATCAGTTTGTTCCGGATAATCTGCCATTTTAGGTCTTCAAGGAAACGGGGCATTTCCTGATCAATCTGCTCATCTGTGAAATCCTTCTCCTCTTTGTTTTGATTAGTAGCTTTGATCCAACGCTTAAGGAATTCTTCAGGAAGTTTGATATCAACTTTACTCATCAGCTTTTCTTTAGCATCCTGGGTAAATTTGTACTCAGACTCCATTTTTAGGGTATTCTCCAGATCTTCTTTAACCTGTGCGGTAAATTCTTCTTCATTGGTGACCTTACCGGGGCCAAATATTTTATCAAAAAGCTCCTGATTTAACTCAGGATCCACAAATTCATTAATCTCTTTAACGGTAAATTTAAACTTTCCCGACACAGCCTCAGCCTCTTCTTTGGAGATTTTCAGGAGATACGAGATTTCCGTAGCATTGGGAAATGCTTTTTTGGGTTCGAAAACAATCTCATCTCCCACTTTAGCTCCAACAATCTTCTTTTTCTCTTTATCATCTTTTATGATGGCTGATGACATCACAGCGTCTTCTGCTTTAATACCATCATCAACGGGTTCTCCTTTTTTATCAAGCTGCACAAAATCTCCTTTCAGCATGCTCTTCTCCCCTGCTTCCTCACGTGGCTGGGTAGTCCCAAAACGACTGGTGACATTTTTCTTCTGGCCTTCCAGCATATCATCAGTAACCATAATGTTGTAAAAAGGCAACTTCTCTCGTTTGGTAAGCTTGACATCAACTTCGGGAGTCAGCCCCAGATCAAAGGAGAATTTAAACTGCTCATCATTATCGAAATCGATGGTCTGCTGCTTCTCAGATGGCAATGGCTCTCCAAGAATGTCCAATTTATTTTCAGAAATGTACGAAGAAAGGTTCTCGGAAACCAGTTTGTTGATTTCATCCACTAAAACAGCCTTACCATACATCTTTTTAACCAGACTGGCAGGAACTTTTCCGGGACGAAATCCTGGCATATTCACTTTCTTCTTATAATCTTTCAGGACTTTATCTACACGTGGTTCATAATCGTCCTTCTCAATGGTGATATGCACAACGGCATTCAAATCATCAATTTGTTCTTTCTCAATTTTCATGTGAAAACAATTTTCAATTTTTTAGCCAACACTAAAACCAGTCAATGTCTAAATAAAGAAACCCAGCAACTGATCGGCTTCGAAAAACTATTAATAAGGCCGTTTTGTCTGTAAATCAGAAATCATTCAGTCCTGATGATCAGACAAAAACGAGTGCAAAGGTAATGAAGCATTTACAAGTTGCCAAACCATAAATTCACAGCCAGGCATTTTTCTCTTCTTTTCCTGCTATTGCCGGAAAATCGTAATTAAAAAAACCGCCTTTTGCGACCATCGGCCACCCAAGGCGGTTTAAAAAATTCTTTGTGCGGACGGAGGGACTCGAACCCACACGCCTCTCGGCACTAGATCCTAAATCTAGCGCGGCTACCAATTACGCCACGTCCGCCTGATTTTGCGGTTGCAAAGTACGATATTTTTATTCCAATTTCCAAATAAAATGTCTTTTTTTTCAATACTTCCCGTGAATTATTTTTCTCCTTTAAAATTGCCGCTTTTTCTCTCCTTGACCTTGTCCCATTGCATAAAAAGATATTTTTAAAAAACCACTAAACTCAGGAGAAACTCATTTTTCGTAGAAAAAGATTGCTTCGCTTTTCCAGCCAAAACATTATTTAACAGGGCTATAGGGCTTAAAGATTTTTTGCATGGTCAAAGATTCTGCGCTTCAATTCAAAATCATCTCCCAGGTAAACCCTACGTACATCAGGATCTTCAGCCAGCTCTTCAGCAGAACCCGCCTTAAGAATATCCCCTTCAAAAAGCAGGTAAGCACGATCAGTAATGGAAAGTGTTTCATGCACATTATGATCGGTAATCAAAATTCCTATGTTTTTATACTTCAGGCGAGCTACAATTTCCTGTATGTCTCTCACTGCAATCGGGTCAACGCCTGCAAATGGCTCATCAAGCAAAATAAAACTGGGATTAATAGCCAGCGCTCTGGCAATTTCAGTACGTCTCCGTTCTCCTCCTGACAATTGGATGCCAAGACTCTTACGAATATGTGAGAGTCCAAATTCACCTATTAACTCTTCCAGGCGTTCCTTTTGATACTCCTTTGAGTATTTGGTCATCTCAAGGACTGCCTTAATATTGTCTTCCACACTCAACTTACGAAAAACACTGGCTTCCTGAGCAAGATAGCCAATCCCTTTCTGAGCTCTTCGATAGACAGGTTCATTGGTTATTTCTTCCTTATCCAGAAAAATCTTTCCGTTATTGGGAGTAATAAGCCCCACAATCATATAAAAAGTTGTTGTTTTTCCGGCTCCGTTAGGTCCCAGTAATCCCACAATCTCTCCCTGATTCACTTCTACTGAAACACCTTTTACCACTGTCCGTTTGCGATACCTTTTAACGAGGGTATCGGTATGCAATTTCATCTTATGATCTTCCATAATCTAAATTTTTTAGCCCTGCCTGGCCAGTTCTTTCTGCTTATTGCGCTCTACTCCTCTTGCAATCATTATACCAGCTTCATAAAGCAGAATAAGTGGCAAACAAACCAAAATCTGACTAATAACATCGGGAGGGGTAATAACCGCTGCCACAGCAAGTGTTACCACCACAGAATGTCTGCGATATTTCTTTAATGTATCTGCCGTAACCAACCCTACTTTACTCATAAAATAAATAAACATAGGCAACTCAAATAAAATACCACTTGCCAGAATAATAGAAGAAACAGTACCTATATAGGACCCGAGATTGACAATGTTCTCAACCTTTTCGCTTACTTGATAATTTCCCAGAAAATGAACAGACAAGGGACTGATAATATAATAAGCAAAAAGGATGCCGATTGTAAACAGAATAGATGCGAAGAAAATGGCCCCTCGACTGTGCTGAATTTCATTCTTGTAAAGTGCCGGTTTTATAAATTTCCAAAACTCCCAGAATATTAAAGGGAATGCCACAACAATACCGGCAAGAAAGGATATCCACAAATGGGTGGTAAACTGTCCGGTCATATTTATGTTCTGCAGAGATAGTTGAACCTGATTTATACAAAGCGCGGGCAGATTTAAATTGTCAGCCAGTCCACAAAGAAACCTATTGGTAAAAAACTCGGGATTTCCGGGACCTAGAAGCACAACATCAAATACAATATCCTTAAAAATAAACGCAAGCACCGCAAAAACAAAAATGTACAGAAAAGACCGTACAAGATGCCACCGAAGTTCTTCCAGGTGCTCTAAAAAAGACATTTCTTTCCGGTCTGCTTTTCCCATTTTATTCTATTATCTGAATTGTTAAACATGATTGCGAAGATAAAAACACTTTCCAAATAATTTGTTTTTACTTGGGCTATTTTATACCTTCAATAAATAAACCGATGTTCCCGATCACCCCAAGTTGTTAAAAAATACCGGCTCCGCCAGTTTCATGAATATATATTATAAATTAATTTCAATAGATTGATTGGAATTTTGGTAACAAATGTCAGTTGAAACCTGTCAAGTTACTGGTCATTTTTTAGATCTGGATAGAGTAATGCTAAATCAACCGGCAAACATTATTATTACAAAAACCAAACAACTTTTTGAGTATTAATCAATCACAAATTAGAGAAAAATGTACGTTAAAACAGAGTGTTTCAAAGTGCTTTGATAAAAATCAGTTTTGTATATTAATTTCCTAAATATTCTATTAATTTTGTTTGCTTTTGAGGGTCATGAAAAAGCAATAACAAACTGAATTTGGGCCGGAAAATGTGAAATAGTTAGAATTTGTTATGACTAAGCAAGTTGACCTTAGTGGTTATTTAAAACAACATTTTGGTTTCGATACATTTAAAGGAAACCAGGAAGCGATTATCCAAAACGTTCTGGACGGGAACGATACTTTTGTTCTAATGCCCACCGGAGGTGGCAAATCTCTTTGCTACCAGTTACCGGCGCTCATTCTGGACGGAACCGCCATCATAATATCCCCTCTGATTGCCCTGATGAAAAACCAGGTGGATGCAATGCGAAACTTCAGTGAAGATGATGGGATTGCTCATTTCCTGAATTCGTCGCTGACAAAATCGGCCATTCAACAGGTCAAAGATGATGTGGTTTCGGGCAAAACCCGGCTCTTATATGTAGCACCCGAATCCTTAACAAAGGAAGATAACATACAATTTCTCAAACAGGTAACAATATCTTTTTATGCTGTAGATGAAGCTCATTGTATTTCGGAGTGGGGACACGATTTCCGTCCTGAATACCGCCGCATCAGACCTATTATCAGCGAAATAGGAGAAGCCCCTGTAATAGCCCTGACTGCTACTGCCACCCCAAAAGTGCAGCACGACATCCAAAAAAACCTGGGAATGTTGAATGCAAGCATTTTCAAGTCCTCTTTTAACCGGGCCAATCTTTTTTATGAAGTAAGACCCAAAGTCAGTGCAACCCGCGAAATAATAAGAATACTAAAAGAAAATGCGGGTAAATCAGCCATCATCTATTGCCTGAGCCGTAAAAAAGTGGAAGAGCTGGCAGAAACCCTTATCGTGAACGGAATAAAAGCTCTCCCTTATCATGCAGGAATGGATGCAGCTACCCGTTCGGGGAATCAGGATAAATTCCTGATGGAAGAAATTGATGTCATTGTAGCCACCATTGCTTTTGGAATGGGAATTGATAAGCCCGATGTACGTATTGTCATCCACTACGACATCCCTAAAAGCCTTGAAGGTTACTATCAGGAAACAGGTCGTGGCGGACGTGACGGCGGAGAGGGCAGGTGCATAGCATTTTACAGCTACAAGGACATACAGAAACTGGAGAAATTCATGCAGGGCAAACCTCTGGCTGAACAGGAGATTGGAAAACAACTCCTGCTGGAAACAGTGGCTTATGCAGAATCATCTGTGTGCCGCCGAAAAATGCTGCTCCACTACTTTGGTGAAACATACACCCAGGATAACTGCTCTACGTGCGATAATTGTGTTCATCCCAAAGAACAATTCGAAGGAAAAGATCACATTGTAAAACTGCTGAAAGTTATCAATGAGCTTAAAGAGCGCTTCAAAACCGAGCACATTATTCACGTAATGATCGGAAAAGTAACCAGTATAATAAAGTCATATCACCACCACGAGCTTGATATTTTCGGGTGTGGTGGCGAAGAAGATGAAAAATTCTGGCATGCAGTAACAAGACAGGCACTGGTAAACGGGCTAATTTCCAAGGATATTGAAAGCTACGGTCTGTTAAAGATGACTGAAAAAGGTATTCAATATATTGAAAAGCCATACAGCATCATGATTGCGCGTGACCACAATTACGATGAGATGGAAGAGGAAACCAGGTCGGCCGGCGGGACAGCAGCTGTTGACACCGTGCTGTTTTCGATGCTGAAAGACTTGCGTAAGAAAATTTCAAAGAAGAAAAACCTCCCTCCTTTTGTCATTTTCCAGGACCCATCATTAGAAGCCATGTCCACTTATTATCCCGTAACTCTGGAGGAACTTCAGAACATGCCGGGCGTGGGTGCAGGAAAGGCCAAACGGTTTGGAAAAGATTTCGTGGAACTAATCCAGCGACATGTGGATGAGAATGAAATAGAGCGCCCCATGGATCTGGTCGTAAAAACAGTGGCCAACAAAAGTAAATCAAAGGTTAGTATCATTCAGAGCATCGATCGTCAGGTATCACTCGAAGACATTGCCAACTCCAAAGGGATTGAACTGCGTGATCTGCTTCAGGAAATTGAGTCCATCGTTTATTCCGGAACCCGCGTCAACATCGATTATTACATAGATCAGGTAATGGATGAGGAACACCGTGATGACATATTCTTTTATTTTAAAGAAGATGCCGAAAGCGATGATATAGGGACGGCACTGGAAGAACTTGGCGAAGATGAATACTCTGAAGAAGAAATACGCATGGTTCGCATCAAATTTATTTCGGAAGTCGGAAATTAAACTGACAACTCAGGTCAAAACTTCAACCGAGCCTGAAAAGTAAATTCCGTTTTTTTATTTGACGAAATCATTTGATTTCCCGAGCCAATTTCATCTCTGTCGGTATATTGCCAGCGGGCACACCTCAGCCAAAAGTGTATGTTTTTTGCCAGTTTGTAATTTGCCATAAACAAAAAACGGCTTCCTTTTCCGGAATAGGCCGGCACTGAAAACATATACAAAACATGAGGTTCGTAGGAGTAAAGGCGTGCTTCATACCCATTGGTAGAAAAGACTGCCAGACGCCCGGTAAGTGTAAGCGTCTGTTTGTTATTGCTCCACTTTAAATCCTGTGCCAGCATCTGTCCCTGTTGGTCGTTTTTCTCATTACTCACAAAATGCCACTGAAGCTGAGTCGTCAACTGCCATCCGGGAGATACTCTTTGCCTGTATTGCAGTTTCAACTGATCATGTTTCTGATATAAAACCCGATTCTCAGAAACATCAGCGCTTTCATTAACCGGCTTTTCCCTATGCCTTAATTTGACAAGCAATTCTGCATCTCTACCAAAGTTCTTTTCAATATGCCCAAGCCAGTCAAATCCGGATGCAGGTGCATCTACCCGGAACCTGAGCCAATTAAACCTGTAGTAATCAAAGTAAGATGAAAAGACCAACTGACACGGTAACTCCCATCGTATTCCGCTATAAAGGCCCTCTTCCCCCTGAAAACTTCCACTCTCGGTCATAGGCCCGGCAAGAGGAGCCTTGTACCGAATGGAAAAAGACCGGTAACTCAGAGAAAGCGAAAAACCGGGAGCAGCTCCCCATACCAACCCATTGAAAAAAGCATAGTTTTGAAGTTCATTAGAGGCTGCCTCTCCAAAAAGAAGCAGATCTTTCAGGCTGATCATATATCCCAGCCAACTGTTGGAATTCTCTTTTCCTCTGAAATAAAACTGATTAAAGGGTTGAATATTAGGTTGTAATACCCGGTCAAGACGGTAATGCAAATGACCTGCTTCAAGTTTTATTTGGCGTCCCGACCACGAAAATTTTCCACCTGCTGACTGTTGCTGAACATTGTGTCGCTGGTCTATTTCGGATTCGGTGCGATGGAACCCATCGTCTCGAAGACTGGTAAGGGTGCCGTCCTCATCGATACGACCGTCTCTGTAATTGAGAGAATAAAACGGAATGATCTCTAATTTTCTGTATTTAAACACAGCATAGCCACCCTGCATAGCCATAGCTTCCGAAGCAGATAAAGATGGGCTGAAGGAAGCCCTGCGGTTTCTGATGCTGGTTGTCATTGAACTTTTTCGCACAGGCATACCGGCCTGTAACACCAGTCCCTGTCCTGCACTGGCAAAATACCGGCCTGCCAGAACTTCCCTAAACCAACCGTTTTCCTTTTTATAATGTACATAGCCGGACATCAGGT
>CAYOFH010000131.1:4199-9487 GCA_964403175.1 uncultured Marinilabiliaceae bacterium | reverse complement strand
TTAGTGATCAGAATCATCAGTATATCAATAAACACGATCTGGACGAAAGCTGGGCTATGAGTGATATTTTGCTTGCCAATCCGCATAATTCCAACTGGCAGGATTATATTTTCGAAAAAACTGCCCAGGTTTATGAACACCTTGATTTTGATGGCTGGCATGTGGATCAGTTAGGAAACCGGGGAGATGTTTATGATTATGATGGAAACCGGGTTGACTTACCTTCAGGGTATCAATCATTCATGAGTAATCTGAAAACCCGCTTCCCCGATAAGAAAATGGCCCTCAATGCTGTTGACCAATATGGACAACAGGAGATTATGGATTCGGGTGTTGATTTTGCTTATTCCGAAATATGGTCGTACAATAGTTTTGAGGCACTCTCACAAGTTATTCTGGATAATTACCGCATGGGTGGTGAGTCCAGAAATACCGTGCTGGCTGCTTATATGAACTATGACATGTCTCATTCATCCGGTTATTTGAATACTCCGGCTGTATTATTGACCGATGCTGTGATATTTGCATTTGGTGGTGCGCATCTAGAACTGGGTGAACACATGCTTGCCAATGAGTATTTCCCCAATGATAACTTACTTATGCGAGCCGACTTAAAGGATGGCATTGTTAAGTTCTATGATTTTCTGGTTGCTTATCAAAACCTGCTTCGGGATGGAGGAGAATTCAATAGTCCGGAGGTTAATTCATTGGACGGACAAAGAAGCATTAATAACTGGCCTCCTCAAACAGGCAGTATTGCTGCCATTGGAAAACAGGTAGAGGAGAGGCAGGTGATTCATCTAATTAATTTCACCAATGCCAATTCTTTATTATGGCGCGATAACAATGGAGACCAGCAGTATCCTGATGAGATAAATGATCTCAGCGTTGAGATTCAAACAGATAAAAGCATCAGTAAAGTCTGGTTTGCTTCTCCCGATTACAATGGAGGTGTAATGCACACATTGGATTTTGTTCAATCAGGAAATACCGTAACTGTAATGGTTCCAACCATGCAATATTGGGGCATGGTTGTTATGGAATAACTCCCACACATAAAATGAGTATTACAGGAACCATCATTTATCCGAATTAACAAGTCAGGCCTCGGATGTAGAATTTGGTTTCTGTATTTGCTCATGTGTTCTCCTTGTTTTTTGACTATTCATTTAAAAGTCCTTATGCGGCTTAATGGGAATGTTGTATCTAACCTGATCTATTCAAATTATCTATTACGATACTCAACCATCTGTTAAATATGGACGTCCTCAATAAAAATGATTTGAAAATAGTTCACTATTCCATTCATCCTTTTTATCTGCGGTTGCCAATATTTCGTGATGTTTGAACATCTCATCACGATTATTCATGAATAGTTCAGGCTAAAAAATAAAAAAATCTTACGTCTAATTTTAAAAAAACAAGTCATGAAAAAGTTTACATTAAGAATGGTTTTAATGGTTATTGGTGTTTTTTCCATGTTTACAGCTACCGCACAGTACAATTACCTCGGAATGGTGGGTGATGCAGCACCTGTCGGGTATGTGCCGGAGGGTGACCCAATGACTCTGGATCCATCTAATCCAAATGTTTTCATTTATGAGAGTGTTTTCAAACCCGGGAATTTTAAAATTCATACCGAAGCCGCGGATTGGTGCATCGGAGATTGGCTTAATTCTGCTGTGCCTGATCAATCGCTAACTGATACAGATTATATTATTACAACCGGATGTGATGGACCGGACAATCAATGGCAGGTCACTCAAAAAGGAAGTTATTCCATAACGGTTGATTTAGATGCAGCAACAATAAATATCGTTTCCCTGGATTATTATCCCAAACTGTTCCTCCTTGGCGATGCTTTATCATCAGGATGGGATATGGACTTAGCACCCGATATGACGGGAGATCCATCAAATCCTGCAGTGTTTACATGGGAAGGTTCACTCTCCGCGGGCAGCTTTAAAATTGGAACCGCCAAAACCTTTGATGATGGCTGGGACTGGTTACATCCATTAACCCATGGGCAGGATTTGAGCAATACGTCTTATGAAATTTTAGAGGCTGGCTCAGGTACCGATAATCAGTGGGTTGTTGATGCTTCTTCGGCCGGCGAATATACTGTTACGGTTAACCTGGAAGCTCAAACAATTGAAATTGAGGAGGGAACTGCAACTTCTATTGGATCCATAGAAACACCTGAAGAAAATATTGTAATGGATAAGTCGAATAACAATCTTATAACATCCGGTTTGAGCGGATATGATTATGTGATTTACAACATTTCCGGTAATCAGGTTAAAACAGGTTATTCTAATGGCTCAGCTATTGATGTTTCCGGTTTCCAGACAGGTATGTATATCCTCAAAATCAAATCTGAAAAGGCAGGAAATCGAGTTTTTAAATTTGTGAAGAATTAATCAAAAATAAGCAAGGCTCTAATAATGGGCCTTGCTTATAAGAATATTTTCGGATTCTTCACCAACTCATCAGCTATCAATATCCGCAGATTGGGCGATAGAATGATAGAGAAAATGGGATGGAAAAGTATAAAGCTGCGGAGCTGCGACAGAAACTGTGAAAATCTGGTTTGGTTCTGGCTTGTCCAGGTTAGTCTGAAATGGAAAGAAGCTCCAGGCAAAATGGAATTAAAAACTAAAAGAAAATTAATTATGCAAGGAAACTGTTTTAAAGGGTTGGTTCTTCTGGCTATAATCTTAGTTGTATCGTCCTTTAGGGATAAGGCTGTTGCAACAGGAACAAAGACAGGAGAAATTGAGGGATATGAAGTGAAAGACCACAGAGTGGAGTTTTATTTTTCCGACAGTACAAAAATGCAAATGGAACTTTACGGTCAGGGAATTGTAAAGGTCTGGATTGACCCGGAAGGTACTTTTGAACGCAATAACTCATCTTATGCTGTGCTTCCCAATAAAACGGGGGAGGATGTGAATGTTTCAGAAACACCACAGGGTTATGAAGTTTATACCGGTGATTTAATAATCAGAATCAATAAATCACCATTTCAGATACGTTTTTTCGATAAATATCAAAAACTCTTGCTGGAAGATTATCAGGATCGTGGATTTGTGGCAGATGAGGAGGCGATGACAGTAACAAAAACCATGCGTCCGGATGAAAATATTTACGGGCTGGGAGAAAAAACTGGTTCGCTGAACCGAAGAGGGCGCTCGTTTAAAATGTGGAACAGCGATAAGCCCTGCTATGGAATTAATGAAGACCCGCTCTATAAAAGCATTCCATTTTTTATGAGTAACTATGGTTACGGAATATTCTTCGATAATACCTACAAAACCACCTATGATTTTGGAGAAAAGCAGGAGGGAGCATATACATTTGGTACTCCCGGAGGGGAAATGATTTACTATTTCCTGTTTGGCCCTACTTATAAAGAGATTATTGCACGCTACACAGAACTGACCGGAAAACCCATCATGCCGCCTAAGTGGGGTCTGGGCTTTTCTCAGAGCCGGGGTTTGCTGACCAATGAGAAACTGACGCGTGATATTGCCTCCGGTTTTCGGGAAAGAAATATCCCCTGCGACATCATTTATCAGGACATTGGATGGACGCAATACCTACAGGATTTTGAGTGGCGTGACGGAAATTATGATAACCCCGAAAAAATGCTGTCAGATCTGGGAAAAAGCGGGTTTAAGGTGATTGTATCACAGGATCCGGTAATCTCGCAGGCAAATGAAAAGCAATGGGCAGAAGCCGATTCCCTGGGCTATTTTGCTACTGATGTGCGTAACGGGAAATCTTATGATATGCCCTGGCCCTGGGGTGGAAATTGCGGAGTGGTGGACTTTACAAATCCTGAAGTGGCTGACTGGTGGGGAGCTTATCAACAGAAAGTCATTGACGATGGTGTAAAAGGTTTCTGGACCGATATGGGAGAGCCCGCCTGGAGTAACGAAGAAAATACCGACCGTCTGAACATGAATCACCACGATGGAATGCATGATGAAATCCATAATGTTTACGGATTAACCTGGGATAAAGTGGTTACCGAGCAGTTCGAAAAGCGGAATCCTAATATCCGTGTTTTTCAGATGACACGTGCTGCATTTGCAGGTATGCAACGCTATACTTTTGGCTGGTCAGGAGATGCAGGAAACGGGTATGAAGTGACCGAAGGCTGGACTCAGCTGACCAATCAAATACCTGTTGGGCTATCTGCCGGGCTTGGGGGCATTCCTTTTTGGAGTAGTGATATCTCCGGATATTGCGGCGATATAGAAGACTACAATGCAATGGGGGAATTGTATGCCCGCTGGATGCAGTTCGGAGTATTTAATCCCTTAAGCAGAGCACATCATGAAGGGAACAATGCTGTAGAGCCCTGGCTGTTCGGAGAAGCTGTGGAAGAGGCAAGTAAAGCTGCAATCGAATTGAAGTACACTCTTTTCCCTTACATCTATACTTATGCACGTGAGGCTCATGATTCCGGATTGCCGTTGATGCGAGCCATGTTTTTAGAATATCCTGATGACCCGGAGACTGAAAATCTTGGCACCCAGTTTATGTTTGGGGAAGAGTTACTTGTAGCACCTGTGACAGAGGAGGCTGCTGCAGTTAAACGGGTTTATCTGCCCGAGGGCGAATGGTACGATTATCATGAGCCAGGTGTTACCTATCAGGGCGGACAATGGATTGAATATCCCGTAATCCTGGAATCCATTCCTGTTTTTGTAAAACAGGGAGCAGTTATCCCGACCATGCCTGTAATGCAATACATTCATGAGGATCCTGGATATACATTGACCTATAATGTGTTTCCGGCCAGGATAAACAGGACTGCTTCTTTTGAAGTTTATGAAGATGACGGAGAAACTAACGATTACAAAGAAAATCTATTTGTAAAAAGGTCTTTCCAAAGTAAATCAACCCGCAATGGTTATGAAATCTCTCTGGATCGTGAAAATAGTAATGGTTATCAGTCTGTTGAAAGAGATGTGATTATCCGGATTCATACCGATAAGAAACCCCGGAAAGTAACGACTTCCGAAGGCGATAAGTTAAAGAAAGGGGAAAGACATTTTGATAAGGGACGACAGGCCTGGCACTATGACAAGGATAATGGCGTTTGTGTGATTCAGGTACCGGCCCAATCTGCTGTGAAAGGAATGACTGTTGAATTACAATAAACTGAACCTGGACGAGCCAGAACCAAATAATTTTTCATAATATCTGACGCAGCTCCGCAGCTTATTTTTTATTAATCACATTTGTTCTACTACTACCGCTCTATCGCCGCTCCGCGG
>CAYOFH010000131.1:0-4099 GCA_964403175.1 uncultured Marinilabiliaceae bacterium | reverse complement strand
TATTTTTTATTAATCACATTTGTTCTACTACTACCGCTCTATCGCCGCTCCGCGGTTATTAATTCCAGGTTTGTTAAAACCGCGGAGTTGTGGCAGAGTGGTAAACTCAATCAATCATCACTGCACCATCTCATATGCCGAAGCACCTGTTATGAGACGCCTGCAGAATATGATTAAAAATATTTTGAAAAAAAACACGAATATTGGAAGTAAGCTAATAATAACTAAAAAATTATGATGTATTCTGTAAAGAATTTATTTTATCTCATGTCGATTTTAACGGGAGTTACAGCCTGCAATTCGAATCCGCCCTTGTATGAGTCGGAAACTTATTCGGTCTATTCCGACCGCGTTGAGCAGGGTGAATATACAGCCATCGCCCGGAGCGAAAATCATTTGGAAAGTGATTATCAAAGTCACGAAAGCCAGGACTTTTCCTCGATGATACAATTCAAGTTCAGCATTAACGGCGCTGATAATGAAATGGGGTATAACAAAGACCATCGGGCAAATATCTATCCTGCCGGCGAAGATACAGTAGTCCTTGATGTGACCTTTGGAGAACAGGCAGATCTGAGGTCAGATGTAAGTGCTGATGAGAGTGTCCCTCCCAATACACCGGTAACATTCAGAGTGGATTTAACACCTGTGCTGGAGTCTTTTGAATCTAAAGGCTTTTATGAAGATCCGCACGGGAATAAAATTTACAAAGAGGATTTTAAGGGCCTGTTTATTGCCGGAAGTGCCTATCCGTTAAGCTGGGACTTCGAAAACCTCGTGAATAATCCCCAGGCAGGACTAAAGGATGAGGATGGAGACGGAATTTACGAAACCACCCTCATATTCAATGATTATGATCCATCGGCACATGTTTCTTCCGAGTGGAAGCCAATAAATGACATCAGGAAACATCCCCGGTTTTCAAGTGATCACCAACTTTTAAATGCCATTTACAACTTGTCTCTGGATGAGCTGGAAAAATTAAAGGAAGAGGATGGAACATTCCGGACAGGTAAAGAATGGTCGGGCGTATGGACTCGTGATATAAGTTACAGTGTATATCTTTCATTGGCAATGCTGGAACCGGAAATGAGTATGACCAGTCTGATGCGTAAGGTGAAAAACAACCGGATAATTCAGGATACCGGTACCGGCGGTGCCTGGCCGGTGTCGTCCGACCGCGTGGTGTGGTCTGTTGCTGCCTGGGAGATATATAAATATACCGGAGATCGCGACTGGTTAAGCCAATCTTACGAAATCATCAGTAATACCATTAAAGATGATGAAAAGACGGTTTTAAATGAGGATTTCGGAATTTTTTCGGGGGAGTCATCTTTTCTGGACTGGCGCAAGCAGACCTATCCTAGGTGGATGGAGCCCACTGACATCTATGCTTCCCTGAATCTTGGAACCAATATGGTGTTTTATCAGACGTTGAATATTCTTGATCAAATGGCCGGAGAATTGGGCATGAATGCACCAGTCTGGAAAGAAAAGGCAGAGCGGTTAAAAACCAATATTAATGAACATTTCTGGATTTCAGAAAAGGGCTATTACGGGCAATATTTATATGGTGACCGGTACCTGAGCCTCTCCAAAAAATCGGAAACACTTGGGGAAGCTCTCGGGGTTCTCTTTGATGTGGCAGAAGAGGAGCAAAAAGCTCAGATGTTGACCAATGTTCCTAATCTGGAGTATGGAACGCCGTGTGTATGGCCTCAGATTCCCAATATTCCTCCTTATCATAACAATGGTATCTGGCCGTTTGTGCAAGCATACTGGACTTTGGCTGCTGCACAGCAACAACATACTTCATTGGTACAGTACGGTTATGGTTCACTTTTGCGTTCAGCGGCACTGTTTCTCACCAATAAAGAGAATTTTGTTGCCGAGACCGGTGATTTTGCCGGCACGGAAATTAATTCGGACTGGCAGCAGTGGAGTGTTGCCGGTCAACTGGCCATGAATTACAGAGTATTGTTTGGAATGAACCTGGAAACAGACCGGTTGGCTTTTAAACCGGTTATTCCGCAGAGTTTTTCCGGAACTTATCAGTTAGAAAATTTCCGGTACCGGGATGCTGTTTTAGATATTACCGTTGAAGGTTTTGGTGATGATGTGGAGGAATTCTATATTAATAAAGTGCAGCAAGATGACTATTTTATCCCTTCCGATCTTTCAGGAGAACATTCCATCAAAATGGTCATGAATAATAAGGTGGAACAAGAATCATTTAATCAGGCAGAGTTTAAGGTGAGTCCCGAAACACCGGTTCTAACCCTTAACGGAGATCAACTCTCATGGGAACCGGTTGCCAGTGGAGTAACTTATCTGGTTTACCGTGATGGAGAAATGGTTGCGAAAACTGGTAACGCCAGCTATGAGTTAGAAGAGAATCAGTCACATGGTGAATATCAGGTGCTGGCCATAACCGATGCCGGTATAGAGTCTTTTCTGAGTGAGCCCGTAACCAGATATGAGGAAAACCTGCTTATTATGGAGGCAGAAGACTTTAATTTACCTGCAAAGAACAAAACTCAAGGTTTTCAGGGCAATGGATATGTTGAATTTTCAAAGGAGAATAATGCACGGTTGAAATTTTCTGTTACTGTTCCGGAAGCAGGGGAATGGTTTTTGTCTTTCCGATATGCCAACGGCAGTGGCCCGGTAAATACGGATAACAAATGTGGTATTCGCACACTGTTTGTAAATAATCAATATGCTTCATCAGTTGTATTTCCTCAACGAGGGGCTAATGAGTGGTCGAACTGGGGCATTACCAATACGATAAAAGTGAATCTTAAAAAAGGGCTTAATCAGCTGGAAATAGGATTTGAGCCGTTTAATGAGAATATGAATGATGAAATTAATCAATTCCTTTTGGATCAAATAATGCTGGAGCGTTTGTAAGATATCTCGGCTTTCTTGTGGGAAGGAGTGGTTGGTTTTCAGTGAAACCGATATTTAATAGCAAGGTTTTTTCTAAAATTGGTGTAAACATTTAGCCTCCGATCAAGCGTTGCTTGCAAACGCTTGATCGGAGAATAAGTGTTATGCGCATTTGCTTCTATGATATTTCAGTTTTTCTCAATCTGAGTTTTGGGTTATTTAAGCCGTAGCGCCTATGCTGAAGCTTCGGCGTAAGCATATACGAGACCCGTACGTACGGTGGTGTGAGAGGCTTTCCGCTAGGTCATTGACCTAGCGGCAGTCTACTCGATTGTGGTGCGTTATTCTTCAATATTCCAAACAACTCCTATTGTCTTTTTAATTTCTATCTTTTGGGGATTTAGATTTAAATCTTGTTGATTACCTTCTTCATCTTCCACAATATAAAAAATTGGTGGTTCGTTTGTGAGTAAGTCATCCTGATAGTTTGAAAAGCCAAAATTTACATCTTTAATTTTAGAGAGTTTTATGTTCAAAGATTCGGCTATGTAATTGGCTTTCTTTTTGGCATCCTCAATTGCTAATTCAATCGATTGTTTTAGTAGTTTATTTTTTTGTTCGTTACTCAATTTAAACGATAAGTAATAATTAGTAGGAAATCCTTTATTTTTCAGGGTTTTCATTACCGTATTTAAGGAGTTTGAATTGTAGGGAAGTTCAAGGGCAACTGTGAGGCTTCCTGAAAAACCATCTTTTTTTCGAGTTCTTGTTTCTGGAGACCAAGAATAACTTTCAGTAATATTTAATCCTCCAGATTTTAAATTCTCTTTTGAAATGCCATTTTTAGCAAATGCCTTTTCAAGCTGATTGTAATAGGATATTAGTAAATCAGAACACTTTGTATAAATTGAATCTTTTGAATTAATGGTAATATCAACCATCATTAACTCTGGAATCTCACTGATAATTGCTTTTCCTTGTACTCGCACGAGATTTCCTTCCAATTGAGAAAATGAACTAGTTGTGATCAATAAGAAAAGAATAATTAGTGTTTTACTTTTCATAATTTTAAAATTTATCGTTTTGGTGGTATTGTTTGTTTTAATGCGCCAACCGGGTAGCTTACGCCCCCTAAGAACCGTGCGTGCCAGTTTTCCGGCACACGGCTCAGGCACTTTTAAGGCCGTCCCTGCGAAGGGAGACCCGGCTG
>CAYOFH010000130.1:0-9603 GCA_964403175.1 uncultured Marinilabiliaceae bacterium | reverse complement strand
CACGAACATAGTCATCAGCCGGTTTTACCAGAATTTCTTCGGGGGTACCAATCTGAACAATCATACCGTCTTTAAGAATGGCAATCCGGTCACCCAGCTTCAGTGCTTCATCCAGGTCGTGTGTAATAAAGACAATGGTCTTTTTCAACTTACGCTGGAGTTCTATAAGCTCATCCTGCATATTAGCCCTAATCAACGGGTCGAGTGCACTAAATGCCTCATCCATCAATAAAATCTCGGGATCGGTGGTAAGTGCACGGGCTAGTCCTACGCGTTGCTGCATACCACCACTCAACTCTCCGGTCATCATATCCTCATAGCCAACAAGCCCCACAGTTTTAATCATCTCGCGGGCCTTTTCATAACTCTCAGCTTCTGATACACCCTGAATTTCAAGACCAAAAGCCGTATTGGCAAGCACTGAACGGTGCGGAAGCAATCCAAAATGCTGAAATACCATCGACATTTCGGATCTGCGCAGCGCACGAAGCTGCTCATCATTCATCTTTACCACATCCTTTCCATCAACAATAATAGAGCCGGCAGTAGGTTCATTCAAGCGGTTAAAACAGCGAATGAGTGAGGACTTTCCGCTACCAGAAAGTCCCATCACTACAAATATCTCGCCCTGCTCAATCGAAAAATTGGCATCTTTAACCGCCACCGTACATTTGGTTTTTTCAAGCACTTCGTCTTTGCTCACTCCTTTTTTTACAAGCTTGAGAGCCTCTTTGTGCTTTGAACCAAATATAAGATACAAGTCTTTGACTTCTATTTTACTCATTAATTTAGATTTCAGTTTCTAGAAATAGTAGCCAATGTTAATATTGAAACGGCTTTCCCATTCCGCATCGGGATGACCTTCTGCTAAACCACTATTCCATGTGCTATAATCCTCTCCGATTGAACCTCCCAGCCAGGCATTGTTTTTACCCATGGCATAATCAACATAAGTGTAAATGCTACCAGCTGTAATCAACATTCCCGGAACAAGGTGCTCAGTATTTTCAAAACCTTCAACATCCTTTGTGATTACTGAATAATCAATATAGGGTTGAATGCTGGAGATAGGACCAAAATCTACAGGAATAGTGTAAGCCAGACCTGCTACCCAGATATTTGCTTTGGCTGCAACATTGTAGTTGTATCCATAAGCTCCCATCTGAACGGCATCCATATCATTTCCGGAATTATTCTTTGCACCGTAATCATAAGAAATATATTCTCCCTTGAAGTTGAATCCATCACCAAAGTTACCTACCACATGAGCAGCATAAGCATTGGAGCTTTCTGACTCATCAAGCACGCTGTTGTAATTACTACCAAATTGTCCTGAAAGACCAATTTCCCAGTCATCTGACAAATTATAGGCTGCACGAACATTAAACTGACTAGTCTCTTTCAATGAAGCATCTTCTGATGGAGTAATGTCATAAGAGTAACGGGCAGCATAGTTAGGATCACCCTTAGGTTCAGGCTGATGGAAGTAGGCAAAATTTAATGTCAGATTTTCAATACCTGTATAATCGAACTTGATCCCCATATCATAGTCGTCTTCCAAACCTACATAATATGGGATCTGAAACCACCATGAGTGAGAAGCAAACTTGGTTATACCAAAGGGCACCTGAGTTACACCTAACTTCATATAAAGATCCTCGTTAAAGCCATAGCCTAACCAACCGTGGTGCAAGAAATGACTGTTATCCACAGGATAAAAACGATATTCAAAACTCAGATCCACGCCAGCGGTACGTGCATCCACATTCAGTCGCCATGTGTCCCATGTAAACTGGGGATCTGTTTTATCATCATTCCAGCTCTTATCATGAATGTTGTAACGAACTGCCCCTCCAAATTTCACGTAATCCTCGTTGGCTTCCTGAGCTTGCAACGCCCCATGGGTTAGAAGTCCTGCTACGGCAAAAATTGTAAATAATGCTTTAGTCATAATTAAATAATTTAAATATTTAGATTAAACTTCTATTCCTTTTCTTTTAACCGGCAAAATGCCAGACACAACATACTATATAAATTACATTGAAGACAATACTTGAATGAATAACAGCAGTTTAACTTTAACGGTCTCCATTACACTAATCTCTCATGGCTTACAAAAGTTAATATATAACCTTGTTTATAATCAAGGCAGAACTCAATAATTCACAAAAAAATCAATTTGATAACTTACATCCTATCGAACCAATTACCATGTTTCAATTTTTATTAAAACAACCTTATTCCTATACCAACAAAATTCGAAAGAAAAAACAATCACCCTGAAATGGCTAAAGCGGCTGCAAAGGTATAGGTTATTTCATGTCTTTCCAAACAGTTTCTATAGAACCTGTTCCTAATTTCCATCTACAGATTAACATCATTTGTCGGCATAAGTTCGGCATCCCTTAGCTGAAAAGCAGAAGATCTGCAAGTTCAAAAAAAAGAGACACCCGCAGAGAGATCGTGTCATTGTTCTTGTTATTTTTGGGACTCCAAACAATCTAACAACCAACCCGTCATGGTAAAAAAAAACAAGCAAAAACAAGCTGCATATCTGTTAGAGGGGTTCAACACGTTCCTTTCAGGAAATAATCAGCTCCTCATTGTTTTATTCGGTATTGCTTACATTTCCATTAGCTTTCTGACCTTCAATTTGCGCATAAGCGAAGGCGGTGACGACAGTGCATATATTATTCGCGCCCTACAGTTTCTTGAGGAAGGTCGTTTCCCGCGATTCCAGGGGCCCTTATATCCACTTGTGCTAAGTGGATTTGCAGCTATCTTTGGCATGAACACCTTATTGTTAAAACTTTCATCATGGATCTTCATGACGATATTTTTCATCTTTCTATGGAAAGCATTTTCAAAAAGGGTCTTCGCAACCACTCTGACAGGAAGCATCTTTCTCCTGATAATAAATCATCATTTACTTTATTTTGCCAGTCAAACTTACTCCGAAGCATTTTTCATGATGCTACAGGGAGCCTTCTTTCTGTATTTGTTTCATACCATTGAATGGCAACAACAAAACCGGATAAAAATTGTACATGCAGCCATTATCGCTCTGTTTTTGGTGGGATTATACCTTACACGAACAGTTGCTATTGCAGCAACACCGGCAGTATTAGTATATTTTGCAACCCAAAAACAAAAACGGGCTTTTCTCTATACCGCTTCTTTCATCATAATATTTCTGACAGCATATTATGTTTTTCTAAATTTTCTCCCTGACAAAACAGTATCAGGCAATGAGCAACTAACTTCCCTGCTTCAAAAACACCCTTACGACAAAAGTCAGGGAATGGAAACAATAAATGGCTTTCTGACCAGGTTTTGGGAAAACTCGAAAACCTACCTGTCAAAACATTTTTTTATTCTGACAGGATTTAAACAGGCAATGTCACTTTCGAAGCCTTCTTTGCCAGCTATCATTCTATTCTTGTTTTTCATTTTCGCAATTATTCGTTTCTTTAAAAAGAACAATCAAGTCCTGCTTTTTACAGGTATTTATGTTGCTTTCTCAGTGGGTCTTACTTTTTTTGCCCTCCAGCCTTTGTGGGATCAGAAAAGATTAATTATTCCTTTTTTCCCACTTATTCTAATTTTCTTTATGGAAACTATAATTGATCTTACCAAAAAAAGTCAAAGCAAGCAGGTGCAACGTATCCCAATCATTCTTATTTCTGCTGCAATTATTTTGTCAGGTGCCCAAACCATCAGACAAACCGACTTTACATCAGTTTTCAGAAACATTAAAGGAGATAAGCTTTACGGATATACCCCTGACTGGCAGAATTATTTAAAGATGTCTGAATACGTAGCCAAGGAATTACCGGGCGAGGCGTATGTTGCCTGCAGAAAACCCAACATGGCCCGGATCCATTCAGGAGGGAAAAAGTTTTACGGCATTTATACTTTTGACTCCCAGGACCCCGACAGTTTGTTAATGACTCTGTACAGAAAAAACGTTTCCCATATCATGGTCGCATCGTTACGAAAAAACCCAAGAGTAAAAACCGACCAGGTGATCAATACCATCCACCGGTATATGTCAATTATTGCCAAAAAATACCCGGAAGCTTTTATTCTACGCAAACAAATCGGAGATGATGAAAGTGCATGGCTCTTTGAAATTAACTACACCCGATTTCTCAGTAACAAGAATAAATCCGCAACAAAAAACAGTCAACAAAATTAAGATGAATCATATACTTGAATATTACAATAAAGCTGCATCCACATGGCCCCGATACCGACGAAAAAAATCTTATTATTGGGAGAACATTTCCAGATTCTGCAACTATTTTATTCCTGCAGAACACAAAGTATTGGAAATAGGCTGTGCCACGGGTGAACTATTAAACGAACTGGATGCTAAGGACAAAACAGGAATCGATTTTAGTCCCCAAATGATCAAAGTTGCTCAAAAGCAATTTCCCAACATTGATTTTCAGACAATGCGTGCTGAAAAAATTAATCTCTCAGAAAAGTATGACACCATAATTCTGTCCAATCTGGTGGGTGTTCTTCCCGATGTGGAAAAAGCATTCGGCCAGCTCCCGAAAATCAGTCATCCAGGAACAAGAATAATTGTGACCTATTACAACAGACTATGGGAACCAGCTTTGCGTCTGGCCGAGAAGTTGAAGTTAAAAAGACCTTCCCCGCTTCAAAACTGGCTCTCAACCAACGACCTCCAGAATCTTCTTTACCTCGCAGGTTTTGAGACGTACCGGGTAAATAAAAATTTATTGATTCCCTTTTATATTCCAGGTATTTCATGGTTTTTCAACAAGATAGTATCAAGACTCCCTGTCATTAGACATCTCTCCCTCAATAATTACCTGTTTGCCAGACCTCTGCCCGACAAAAGCATGTTTACTGACGATTTATCAACAAGTATTATTATTCCGGCACGCAATGAAGCAGGCAACATTGAAAATGCAATTCACCGAATTCCGCATTTCGGAAAATTTGTGGAAATCATCTTTGTTGAAGGAAATTCAACTGACGATACGTGGGAAGTCATCTGTGAAATGCAGAAAAAATACTCCGGGAGCCATCATATAAAAATCCTTCAGCAGCCCGGGAAAGGAAAAGGAGACGCAGTAAGGGCAGGATTTAAAGAATCCACAGGTGATATTCTCATGATTTTAGATGCCGACCTGACAGTTCGTCCGGAAGATCTCCCCAGATTTTACAATGCCCTGACAAGCTGCAAAGGTGATTTCATCAATGGTGTACGACTGGTTTATCCGATGGAAAAAAATGCAATGAGACCCCTTAATACAGTAGGGAATTATTTCTTTAGCATTTTATTTTCATGGTTACTGGAACAACCAATAAAAGACACTCTGTGCGGAACAAAAGCTATGTACAAATCTGACTATCTTAAACTGGCCGCCAACAGACCTTTCTTTGGCGAATTCGACCCCTTTGGAGATTTCGATCTTTTGTTCGGCGCATACAAATTAAACCTAAAAATCATTGATCTCCCCATTCGTTATCAGGAAAGAAAATACGGAGACACCAACATTAACCGGTTTTCGCACGGGTTTATACTTTTAAAAATGGCTGCATTTGCGGCAGCGAAAATCAAATTCTGGTAATGGAATTTGAAGAGTTAGCAAAAAGCTAATTAAATAATCCCTTTCAAATCCGACAGGACTTGGATCCCAATGAATATCATAAAACATCCCCTTGAAATTGTTGTTCTGACTATTTTTTAAGATTTTTACATCCTCATTGCAATTCATCTCATAAGAGGAATTGAGACACAATAATGAATTTTGGTTGATTCAAAAACGTAAAGAACAGGAAACATGCAAAAAATAGCACTTTTCCCAGGGTCATTCGATCCTTTTACCATAGGGCATGAGAACATTGTCAGGCGCGGTTTGTCACTATTCGACAAAATCTATATTGCCATTGGCTTCAATGCCAACAAAAAGGATTTCTTCCCGGTAAAACAGAGAGTAGAGTGGATTCAGTCGGTCTTTGAAAGAGAAAAAGGCATTGAAGTAGTTACTTACGAAGGACTGACCGTTGATTTTGCAAAAGAAAAGAACTGCGGCTTCATACTCAGGGGTATTCGAACGTCTGCTGACTTTGAATATGAGCGCGCTATAGCCCAGGTCAATAAATCAATGTCAGGAATCGACACCGTATTCTTACTGACCTCTCCGGAACATACTCCCGTTAATTCTTCCATCGTAAGGGACATCCTGAAACACGGTGGAGATGCCTCCAAATTTATTCCAGAAAGAATAAAAATACAGGTAGCCCGTATAAGCCGTGAGCAATAATAAAATTGGCACGGTTCATGTTTTATTACATTTAAACCCCACGAATGATTTCTCTTTTTAGAAAATATAAATTGTCATATCTGACCATCCTGCTTATTTGCCTGGCCATATTTCCAAACGGCTTTGCACAACCTGTGGAAACCCGCATTTTCGGTAATGCTTCGGAATATAAAAACATGGGACTTGTGTTTGAATACTATCAAAACCATCTGAACTTTGAAGAGGAGGAACTATTTTCCCTAAGAGTGGATTCGACCGGAAATTTTTCACTGTCCTTTAATCTCGAAGAAACAACTTATGCATTCTCTGATCTGGGGAATTACAGAGGATTTATTTACCTGGAGCCGGGAAAAGAATATGAGCTAAAACTTCCTCCATTTAAGCCTGTTCCACAATCTCAAAAATTAAACCCCTTTTTTGAACCGGAACTGATATCATTAGGTATTGCCAACCAGGACAGTAATTCATTAAATGCGAGGATAAGAAATTTTGATGATGCCTTTTATTTCCATCTGGATGCCAACGCAATCAGGCTCATGGCCTCCAAAAATAAAAAGGCCGTCACAGCAATCATTGATTCTCTTGAAGCCAGGTTTCCAGTGGATTCCAATAAGTTTTTCAAGATGCATAAAAAATTCAGATATGCCAGATTGGAGATGCTTACCAGCAGGAATCCGGAAAAAGAGATTATTGAAAAGTATTTTGCTGCTAATCCGGTACATTTCAACTTGCCGGCTTATTGGGATACTTTCAGAGATGTATTCCGTGGATTTGGACGGAAAGCACTTGAAAACAACCAACAGGCCCCACCACTTACTTTCGGAAAATTAGTCCGGTCAATACAAACAGACGGTATTTTTCACCGCACTGATGTTGCTGAATTGCTGGCATTATGGACCATCTACCAAAGTTATCACCAAAAATTACTGCCTTCCAAGAGAGCATTAGATCTCCTTTCTGAATGTGCATCAAGGGCTCTAACTGAGCAAATAAAGGCCATGGCCCGCACAATTCACCGCAAAATTTCTGCACTGCAACCGGGGTCTCCTGCTCCTGAATTTACACTTTCCGACTTCGACCGAAATGAGCACCGGCTGGAAGATTTCAGAGGAAAATTTGTCTATCTCAATTTTATGCACAGCGAAAACTATGCATGCAAAAGGGAACTCAGACTCATGCCGCAGTTTCATGAAAAATTTGGTCGCGATCTGGAAATCATCACTATTTTAATTGACGAAAACTTCGAACAGGCCTTATCACTTGTAAACAGTTCCGATTACCAATGGACTTTTCTTCATTTTGGAATGAATGCAAACGTACTGAACCGTTATAACATAAGAGCCGTTCCACAGTATTTTCTTATTAATCCGGAAGGCAAACTGGTACTCTCTCCTGCCCCGGCTCCGGGAGAAAACTTTCATGATAATTTTGTTCAACAATACAGGGAATATGAAAGGAATTTACAAAGAAAAACACCCAGCGAACAAAGATCTATTTTCAACCGTTGAATTAAGCTTTCGTTCCGTTTCCTGACGGCAAAAGCCGTAAACTGTCGTCCTTTTTTGATGAAAAGACTAATTCTATTTACAAAAACCTGTTTTAGCAACCTGAACAATTGTGTTTTACATTAACTTTTTTATTAGGTTTGTAAATAAGTGTTTTTTACGTGGAATAATTAGGGTCAAATTTTCAGCAACATCAAAATGGGCAAACTAAAAGCAATCCTTTTTCTTCTCTTTACCTGTGGGATATCAACATTGAATTACGCTCAAAATGAGCTTGATGCAGAAATCATCAGTGGAGATATTGATGTTTGTAATTCAGGAGCCGTTCAGGTTACGCTTGACATCAAATTCTACGGGGTTACACCATATCAGTTCAAGTTCAAATCACGACCAGGAGTTATTGAAGGCTCAGGTGGATGGGTTTACGCGGAGGATCTGGATCCGGACAATGTTTATCAATTCACCTATACACTTGATTTAACTATTCCGGACGGGCAGCGCAATGCCTCGCACCTGATTCAAATAACCGAGATTACCAATAACGGAACAACATGGGAAAAGACAACCGATCCCGGAATCACCTTCACCAATTGGGCTATGCCCACACCCAATGCAGGACTCGACATTGACTCATGTGGATTGACCGCAACCCTGGATGCAACTCCTGATCCCATCTCTTCTACGTACTACTGGGAAACACCTTCCGAGGGCGAACTTTCCGATCTCAATGACATAAATAGCACATACAGCGTAAATAACCCTGGCAATTATCCACTTACTTTTACTCAGGAAAACGGAGCATGCCTCGCCCAGAATAACGTCGAAGTAATATTCAGAGGATCTCCCTCTGCTTCGATCTCAACCACATCAGAAGTTTGTGGAACCGACCCGCAGGAAGCCACGCTCAACATTTCTTTCGAGGGGAATAACAGTCCATGGTCTTATACCATTACTGATAACAATAACGACAAAATAACAGGCATCTCTTCTATTCCAAGTTACACGGAAACCATTGTAGCAGAAGGAGAAACCACCTATTCACTCGTTAGCGTCGTAGACAGTAAAGGATGCCCGGCCCGCCTAAAAGACCTTACAGGAAATGCTATTGTAACGGATTTACTGCCCGAAACAAATGCAGGTCAGGACACTGAAGTATGCGGTCTCTCTGCAGAACTGGCCGCAATTCCCGATCAGGGAAACGGAATCTGGTCATCCTCCTCTCCACAGATAAACATTACCTCTCCCACGAATCCGGCCAGTTCGGTTTCTGCTTCGGAATGGGGTACCTATACCTTAACATGGTCTGAGTCTAACGGCCATTGTACGGCATCAGACGAAGTGTCTGTTCGGTTCGATGAAACTCCGGAACCCAATGCCGGCGAAGATTTTACGGTTTATAACCAAACCCAAACCACTGTCAGGGCAAGAAATCCTTTGACTTCGGATCAGGATTGGACCGGAGAATGGTATATCTTATCAGGCTCAGGAAACATTTCCACTTCAACAAATATTGATGCAACCCTTGCACAGCTGCAGCACGGAACTACCAAAATAGAATGGGAAGTGACCAACGGAGTGTGTCCCCCGGTCTCAGACCAGCTTGTAGTGACAGTTAAGGGACTGACTTATTATACCGGAATCTCCCCCAGTCCCAAAGACGGACTCAACGATTTTTTTACAATAAAAGGAGCGCATACCATCCCACAAAATGAATTAATCATATTTGACCAAAACGGAAAAGTCGTTTACAAAGCATCCAATCTGGAAGATAATAATCAATGGGATGGTACTGA
>CAYOFH010000129.1:0-9616 GCA_964403175.1 uncultured Marinilabiliaceae bacterium | reverse complement strand
ATCACTAATCTTGCATCAGAAATCATAACAGAATTTCGATGCAAAAAGTAAAACACATTCCAAAGCGAAAAATAAAAGTGTCGGTCATTTCTGATCTGCACTTGGGAACCTATGGTTGTAAAGCACCACAGATATTGGATTATCTTCAGGGAATTAATCCCGGGATTCTTGTTCTCAACGGGGATATTGTAGATGGATGGCAATTTACACGATCCTATTTTCCTGCTTCTCACTTAAAGGTTGTTCGCCAAATTATTAAAATGATGGAAGAAGGAACCAGAGTCATTTATGTGGCTGGGAATCATGATGAGGTTATGCGGCGTTTTTCGGGGATTAAACTGGGTAATTTTTCATTTGTTAATAAGGTAGTGCTTAATATGGACGGAAAAAAATCATGGATTTTCCATGGTGATGTTTTCGATGTCTTTATGCACCACTCAAAATGGCTGGCCCGACTCGGTGCCCAGGGATACGGAATCCTTACTATTATTAATAAGCTGGTAAACGGCTTCCTGGCTTTCTTTGGTAAAAAACGTCTTTCTATTTCCAAGTCAATCAAGCAACGGGTAAAAGGAAGTGGTCAGGCTATTTCCAGATTTGAGAGAACCGTCGGAGGACTGGGTGTGGAGAAAGGTTATGATTATGCCATTTGCGGGCACATTCATACTCCTGCCGATAAAACAATTAATACAGAAAAAGGACAGATTCGGTATTTGAACTCGGGTGATTGGGTGGAGCATATGACCGCTTTGGAGTACGAGAATGGTGAATGGGATTTAAAATACTGGGAGCCGCATTGGGGGGAGACTACAGATATTATGGTTGAAGAGACTTTCTCCAAGCCCTCAAAATCGGTTTTTATTAGTGCATTTAAAGAGGTAATGGGCAGCTGACTTTTTGAATTATAAATTATGACAATACTATATGCAATACAGGGAACCGGAAACGGGCATGTTGCAAGGGCTATAGATTTGGTTCCTGAATTCAGGAAATATGGCAAGGTTGATGTTTTGCTCAGTGGGCAGCATAGCGAACTTAACCTGCCATTTGACGTGAAATACCGTTTAAAGGGTTTTGGATTCTTCTTTGGGCAGAACGGTGGTATAGATTTAGGTAAAACCTGGCGTAAAAATTCGTTGGGCCGATTCCTCAGAGAGATTTCAAAGTTGCCTGTTCAGGAATATGATTTGGTGATTTCCGACTTTGAGCCGGTTTCTGCCTGGGCCTGCCGCATCAAAGGGAAATCTTGTTTTGGCATGAGCCACCAATCTGCTGTTGTAGACCGGGAGGCTCCCGCTCCTTCAGGTCGACATTGGTGGGGAAAAGCCATCCTGAAGCATTATTGCCCGGTTACTGATAGTCTCGGATTTCATTTTCGCAGGTTAAACGGACACATTTCCACCCCGGTAATCAGAAAATCCATCAGAGAGATTGTTCCCGGAAATCAAGGTCATTATACGGTTTACCTCCCTGCTTATTCTGATTTAACGATTATTAGTATATTGTCCGAAATCAGAGATGTGCAATGGCAGGTTTTTTCGAAACATGCAAAAGTCTCCTATTCTTTTAACAATGTTTCCATTCGCCCGGTGGAGAGTGAAGGATTTGTAAAAAGTATGGCCAATAGTGCGGGGGTACTTTGCAATGCCGGCTTCGAAACTCCTTCGGAAGCATTGTTTTTGCGTAAGAAACTGTTTGTCATTCCTATGAAACATCAGTATGAACAGGCTTGTAATGCTGAAATGCTCAAAAGCATGGGGGTTCCTGTTTTGCAAAAGCTCTCTTCAGATGTTATTCCTCGGTTGCAGCAATGGGTTGCCGGTTCCACGGAAATATCAGTGAACTATCCTGATAATGTAACCTATGTTGTGGAAAGAATGATTGAAATGGCCCAATCGGAGGAGATGAATAATCAGAAAAAGCGGATTCCCCGATTGGCCGGAGCTATGGGGATGTAAGATTGTTTATCGGTTTAGTAGTGAACAATCTGTACCTGTGTTGGTTTGTCCACTTACAAGATAACAACGTTTTATATCTTTTAGGGAAAAACCGGATTTATTATTTTTATTTTCGAAGAGGGTATTTTTTTGCTGTTAAATAATCATCTTGTTGGATCGAGCGTTTGCTCTGTAATCTGCAATTTGTCTTTGTCCATAGACAAATAAACGTAGAACACAAAAGAGGAACCCATGAAGTACAATTTTCAGAAGTTTCTAAATAATTTATGAATAGAGCCGTTTTGAGTCAGATCTACTTTTTATCAAAAAAGTCTTTTAACTAAAATAGCCGCTCCCGAACTATCTCGATAACGGCTATAATTATTAATATGATGATGGGATCTTATTCCCTGTTTCCCAGAAATAGCATTACATAGTATGCCAGTGTCGCAAGTGCAGAGAGAGCAGCAACTACATAAGTGTAAGCCGCCCATTTCAGAGCATCGCGAGCCTCGTTATGATTTCGACCGTTGGTAATATTAGCAGAATGCAGCCATACCAGCGCTCGCCGGGTGGCATTAATCTCCACCGGAAGAGTAATAAATGCAAAGGCTGTGAATATGGCATAACAGGCAATGATAATCTGAAGTGCCATGTCGAACGAAATAAAACTAGGTAGCATGAAAGCTCCCAGAAACATCATTATGAATACAGCATTTAAGATTTTGGAACTGACATTTTGGATGGGAACCAATGCCGACCTTAATTTTAAAGGAGCATAGCTGCGGGCATGCTGAACAGCGTGTCCGCATTCATGAGCAGCCACAGAAGCCGCTGCCACATTGCGGCCGTGATAAACATTCTCACTCAGATTTACGGTTTTGTTGGCCGGATTGTAATTGTCCGATAGGTGTCCGCGTGACGGTAATACTTTAACATCATAAATCCCATTGTCGTGCAGCATTTTTTCAGCAACTTCGCGTCCGGAAAGATTACTGCTTAAAGGTGTTTTTGAATATTTTTTGAAACGGCTTTTCAACTGTGAGCTGACAATCCAGCTGGCAATCAGAAAGAATAGAAATATAAATAACAACGTCATAGATTAATTACTTTTAGGTCGTAAATATATAATTTTTTCATCAAAAAGAGTGCCAAGTGAACTAGTTGATGAGGTTATGAGTTTTGAGTAGCGAATTTTGTAATTTCTGTTCTGTGACGAGTAATGAATTCTCTGCTTTCGCTGTTTTAGGGTTTGAGTTTGCCGCTATGGCTGTTATCAGAGGGTTGCGCTCTCCAAGCCTCTGAATTCGATTTTGGCTTCCTACTTCTGATATCTAAATTCCAGTCTCTAAGTTCTTATTTCCAGAATCTAATCTCTATTCTCCAGTTTCGGCACCAACCTTTAAAACCTAAAATAAATAAACGGCACTACCTCTGCTGTCCTGAATTGCAGCAGAAGAACAATTGCCAGTGCTGCCAGTGCCACTTTGGCAGTCCAGTGGAGAGTGATGAAACGACCTCTCAGGCTTTCCTTAAATGCATCAGGAAGCCAATGAAGTAGAAACCCCAGACCTATCAGTAAATATGATGAAAGGTTGTATTGAATGGCGGGGATAACCATATCAGTATTAAATGCTGAGAAAATCCTACTGACCATTTCAGAGGCTCTGTTCACGTCGTTGGCACGGAATAGAATCCATCCGGCTACTACAAAATGAAAGGTAAGCAGAAATCCTGCTGGTTTTGCTAACCATTTTGGCAAAAATCGTGTGAGTGGGTTGAATATTTTTTCCGTAATGAGTCCCAAACCATGCCACATTCCCCACAATACGAAACGCCACGAGGCTCCGTGCCAAAGTCCGCCCAAGGTCATGGTTATGAATAAATTGATGTAGGTGCGGATTTTTCCCTTCCTGTTGCCGCCAAGCGGTATATAAAGGTAATCGCGTAGCCAGCTGGACAAAGAAATATGCCACCGGTGCCAGAATTCGGTTACAGAGAGTGCTTTGTAAGGACTGTTAAAGTTTAGTGGCAACCTGAAGCCCAGCAGGAGGGCCAGTCCGATAGCTATGTCGGTATATCCGCTGAAATCACAATAAATCTGCAGGGTATAGCCATAAATGGCGCTCAATACTTCAAATCCAGAGTAAAGATAAGGGTTTTCAAATACCCGGTCTACCAGATTAATGGCAATATAGTCGGAGAGAACCATTTTTTTCAATAGTCCAGAAATAATAAGGAAAGTAGCGTGCCAGGCTTGCTTTTCGGTCAGTGAAAAATTTCGGTACAACTGAGGCACAAAATCTCTTGCCCGGACAATGGGCCCTGCAACCAGCTGCGGGAAAAAAGAAACATAAAATCCGAAGTCCACGATGTTGTGAACGGGTGCCAAATGACGGCGGTAAACATCCATTGTATAGCTGATGGTCTGGAACGTAAAAAAAGATATGCCCACCGGCAGTACAATGTCGTCAATATCAAAAGAGCTTCCGAAAACAGCATTGGAAAAAACAGCCAGCCAGTCTTTGACTTCCACATTCTGATTGGTAATATCTGACCATATGTCGGCCACAAACCAGGCATATTTAAAGTATCCCAACATCCCCAGATTGACCGTCAGGCTGAGTATCAGAAGAAGTTTACGTTTCCATTGACGAGTAAAATGTTCCAGACCCATACCTATGTAAAAGTCTGTAAGAGTGGAGATAACCAACAGAAAAAAGAAATAGCCTCCGGCTTTGTAATAGAAAAACAGACTGGCCAGAAATAAAAACCCTGTGCGGGCTACCCGTTGTTTGTAAATCAATGCATTGCCCAGCAATACGATCCCAAAAAATACCCAGAACAGCGAAGAGGTAAACATAAATGGTTCTCCGGCCTGATGTTCCCATATTTCCTGAAGCCCATTCATGGAGCCAATGGTTTTTTCAGGTGATTTTGCAATGAATCCAGAGCGTTCCATATCTGGTCCCCGACAATTTCTGCCCCCCGTGCACTAAAGTGCATATGATCTGAAAGTATCAGAGAGGGAGATTCATTGGCCCATTCGATAGCTCCGTTTGTTCCTCCCATAGCTCTGAATAGATCGAAGAAGGCCATATCACAGGCCAGGGTGGCAGATTTTTGGGCTTCAGATATTAAGCCGGCATGATCCATGGCTATCATTTCACCTTCTTCAGAATCAGCTGCAGCCTGCACTCCAATTACTAAAACCGGAACATCAGGCAGCAGCCTTCTCAGAAGTTGTAATTCCTTAAGGAAATGAATCCGATAAAAATTGTAATTGTCTGTTATTGTGGGTAAAACGTTGGTGCCAAACTGAAGTATAATAAACCCAAGGTTGAGTTGTTCCGACATCTCCTGAAGCATTTTGTTGTCGGCAATTCTTATTCCGGGCCACGGTCTTCCCCTCATAGCCAGGTTGTCAACCGCAACACCACCGGTATGATCCAGGGTAATGCCATGAATAACCGGACTTTCGGGAGCAGTAAAACGAAAAGTGACTTCTTTAGGATAGGCTGCTGCCCGATAACTCAGAAGATGAAGTTTTTTCTTTGAGTCCAAGATGGTATCAACGCTAAGTTCGTTATCAATCGTTGTTTCGATATATGTGGGGACTTTTCCGGAAGAAAGCATTAAACGGATATTGGGGAATTTTCGCAGTACTGAAGATTTCCATGCAATGGGTTTAATGGAAATAGTTCCTGTGGTGTCGGAAAACCAGGCAGCTTTACCGGGAAAACCATATGGAATAGAAGCTGGGGAATCTTCTGGTCTGTAGCTGTACGACAGCCTCCAGTTGTCCGAATTGGAGAGGGTGACATTGGCGTTGATTCTGAGAGGATCAACAGGCATTACAAATCCTGGCCCGGAGCCTCCGTATAATTGCTGAAAATGCTTCCTTAAAACGCCCGTGATCCTGTCGGCTTCTATCTGGCTGTCTCCAATGTGGAGGACTCTGACTACGCGGTTGATGCTGTCGGCACTCCCTGCTTTCTCGCAAAAGGATAAAAATAATTCCTGAAACAGGGGAGGAACCGTCAGAATCGAATCAGAAACGATAACTCTTTTTTTGATATCAGGGATGGATTCTTTTTTTTGTATGGTATCCTCAAAGGCGGCTTCAATGCTGTCGGCTTCAATTTTTTCTGCATCAGCAATTAATAACCCATTGTCGGTAGTGTCCGGTAATTGTGATTCCTGGATTTTGCTGATATATGCCGGGATTGAGAAGTTGACATACTTAAGCCACTGATCGAACAGTACGACCAGTAGCGAGATAAGGAGAAAATACAAAAATATCTTTATCGGACGTATCATCCGCAGACTGATTAATCCTTTTGAAGCATGGCTTTTTATGACTTGGGTTTAATTTTAAGTCGCTGCCCGGGCTTTATTTTCTGTGCGTTGGTAATATTGTTTAAACGGAGAATGTCCGAATCGGATACCCCGGGATACTCTCTGGCGATGGACCACACACTGTCTCCTCTGCCTACAGTGTGGTAAATGAAATTACCGTCATTTCCCGAGTCGGCAAGCTGGTTCCCGGCCGAAGAAGAAATGGAATTAGCAGAATAGCCGCTTTTCTGGCGGGCGATATTCTGATAATGCTGTACTTTATTTTTGTCCACGTATATTACCAGTTTTTGCCCTACCCTTATGACATTATTCCTGATATTGTTCCAGTACCTTAGACTGGAGGTGTAAATATCAAACCAATCGGCAATAAGTCCTACTACATCTCCCGATTTTACTGTGTAGTAAATTTTTTCTTTGCCCGGAGGGGGAGCCGCTGCTTGTACAGAAGTATTTCCCGGTTTAATCACAAGCTGGTTTTCGGGAAAATATTTACTTCTGTTGTAATTGAGAACTGAGTCTTCGAGCGATACAAACTGATTGGAAAGATCAAATGCCAGCCGCAGTGGATAACTATCTTTTTGTGCCGGAATTATATCTTTTCTGTATTGCGGATTCAGATGTCGGATCACATCTATGGGAACCTTCATTGTTTCAGATATCTGAGCAAAATGCAAAGGTTTTGATATCATAATGGTATCCGATGCAACCGGCAAGTTTGACGCCATGGGTTTAAGGTTATGCTCTCTGTGATAGGTGAAAACATAAGTGGCTGCAATAAAAGCCGGAACATAACCCCGGGTTTCTCTGGGCAACAGGTAGAATATTTCCCAGAAATTTCTTTTGCCTCCACTTCGCCGGATGGCTTTGTTTACATTTCCCGGTCCGCAGTTGTAAGCTGCAATCACCAGTTGCCAGTCTCCGTAAATATCATAAAGATCACTGAGGAAATTTACGGCCGCCAGGGTCGATTTATGGGGATCTCTTCGCTCGTCCACATAGGAGTTGACCTCCAGGCCATACTGCTTGCCGGTATAATACATAAACTGCCATAATCCGGATGCGCCGGCACGAGAAAATGCTCGTGGATTAAGTGCGGATTCAATTACAGACAGATATTTCAATTCCAGCGGAAGTCCTTTGGCGTCAAGGGCTTCTTCAAAAATCGGAAAATAGTAGTCCGACAGGCCCAGCATTGTTTCTACCTGATCTCTGCGTTTATTGGTGTAGAGATTGATATATGCCTTTACATGACTGTTGTAGGAGAATTTGAAAGGAGAAAAAATATTTTCCAACCGTTGAATATATACTGAGTCTGAAAGGTCACTTTGTTCTACCAGATCACTGTTGTAAATGGTATCCACCACCAGTCCGGGGTTGGAATTCATATACCAGATGTTGACCAGGCTGTCGAGCGATTCGGCAAACTGATCAATGGTTTCTTGTGTTGGGATGGTGATAATGGTATCATTTTCAATAGTTTGTGGGTTATCGGATGCCCCTGCGCTTGCTGAAATAAATAGTCCGGCAGAAACAGACATCAGCTTGAAGCTGCGAATAAGTCTCTTAATCATGTTCAATCCCTTTATTGGTACTTCGTTTGTATTGTTGCAGTCCTTTGCGGAATCAGAAATGGCCGGTTCTGTCCGCGGAATGTCTGTTGATACGGTATTTTGAATGCAAAGTTTCAATTAGAATGATTTTCAAAATTTTAATGCCAGTTGAAATCCCAGGGTATTGCCTTTTACCGGATTGTGATCCAAAATAGCGGGTTGCAGCTTCATTGACAAATCATCGCTGACATCAAAGTTATAAAAGTGAGCATCGACCGTGGCATCAATCATGTTGAGCACATAAATCGCTGCCATTCCGATATAACTGAGATCACGATAACGTCTGTAATACTCGCGTTTGTTTTCCAATGCCTGACTAAACCACTCGGCATATTGTCCCTCCACGTCTTCGATGGTAAGATTAACCGGAATCACTTCGATGTATGATTTATTACCCGGATCCTGAATAAGAAAATCACGATAAGCATTTTTGTATTTAACGTAATTTGTGGAGTTAAAATGGATGGCATATCCCAGACTTCCGATTGCACCATAGATGATTGGGAGTTTCCAGTATTTTTTGTTGTATATCTGCCCCAGGCCAGGGAAAATGGCCGAGTAAAAAGTAGCTTTGTGGGGGGAATGAATCTTTTCCTCTTTTTCTAATTGAAAAATGTCCTTTACGGATTCTTCCTGTCCCATTTTAACTGTGTCAACCCTGGAGTCGCTGGTTTGAACTGAGTCGGGGTTTTCTCGGAATTGGGCTTTTGAAATATACACTCCTGATACAAAGAGAAGTACTAAAAGAATGAGCAGTTTATTGACTGCACTTTGTAACATTTTACAATCCATCTTCTCCTGTTTTTGAGTGTTATTTGGTTTTGGCTTTGTCCAGCTCATTGACAATTTTTTCCAGTTCCTCATCAGAATGGAAAGGAATAACAATTTTCCCTTTTCCGTTATCTGCCCGCGAAAATTGGATATTCGTTTTAAAGAAATTGGATAATTGCTGACGAAGGTGTTCGTATTCGGTTGGTAATTCGTCTTTTTTCTTCTCTTTTTTTGGCGTGCTTTGTCGCTGTGCAATATCTCTTACTAAATCTTCTACTTTCCTAACGCTTAAATCGTTCTTGACTGTTTCGTTGAAGATTTTAATTCTTGCTTTCTGATCGTCTAGATTAATAAGCGCACGGGCATGACCCATGGTTATTTGTTTTTCACGCAATCCAAGCTGAATTTCTGCCGGAAGTTTTAGCAATCGCAGATAATTGGAAATGGTGGAACGTTTCTTGCCCACTCTTTCTGACATGCTTTCCTGTGTGAGTTTGCACTCATCCATTAATCTCTGATAACTGATGGCAACTTCAATGGGGTCGAGATCTTCACGTTGAATATTCTCTACCAGTGCCATTTCCAGCATGGTGTCGTCTTCAGCCATACGAACATAAGCCGGGACGGTTTTTAATCCGGCAATTTTTGCGGCTCTGAAACGACGTTCGCCGGCAATCAATTGAAACTTGTCACCTGCTTTACGAAGAGTAAGCGGCTGGATAATTCCAATTTCCTTAATAGAAGCTGCCAGCTCGTTTAATTTCTCTTCATCGAAACGAGAGCGGGGCTGCCAGGGGTTTCCTTCAATTTTTTCTACAGGAATTTCATTGATCGAAGCTTCGGACTTGGGAGTATTTTGTCCGTAATCTTCCGAGTTGTCAATTAATGCTCCAAGTCCTCGTCCCAGTGCGTTTTTTCTTGCCATCTTTTTGTCTTGTT
>CAYOFH010000128.1:0-9695 GCA_964403175.1 uncultured Marinilabiliaceae bacterium | reverse complement strand
CCCTAAAAGACGGAGTAGTTGGCGTTTTCTTGCAAAGACAAAGTGTCTGTCCAAAAAGTACCACTTACTTCGATACGCATGCAATCGGCACTTTCTTATCAGACACATGACTAAAAGCAAACTCTTCTTAGTTTACGGACAGACTCTAATTAATCAATAAGTCAGCCCCCTTATCTTCTCCACAAGATCAATGGTAGGTCGGAAACCGAAATCATAGATGGGAACCTGAGAAGCAATATCGAGAATACGATCGAGGTGCCGTCCGGTCATCTCTTTGTCGTAGAAGTGCTGAATACCGTTAGCCATAAATCGCATGGCAGCATTAATACCAGAGAGTTTTGTGACCTCATTTTCGGGCGACTGCCGTATAAGAAAGATTTCATTAAGCGGCGCCATCAAAGGCTTCTGTGGGTAATAGGGCATCGGGGTATTGAACATATACCATTTGTCCCCCATCTTTCGCAACCACAAACGGTCATCATTAATAACGGTGGCTCCTTCATTTTTCCAGATACCTGCCATGGTACTTTTGCCCGTACCTGATACAGCTGTAAAAAGTCGCCCTTTCCCATTTTCTAAAATCCCGGATGCATGAACCAGTACATCATCCTGATAATGGGCAAGTACCACCATTAATACTGAACCAAAAGGCTGGAAGAGGGGATCAATGGTAACATCCCGACGCCCATCTTTTGGCACAAGTGTGGCTGAAATCGTGTTTTGAGAAAAATTGATGACACCAAAAACCTCTTTCATTTGCGGATCATCATCAAAAACTACCTGAATGGCTATTTCCTTTTCCTTGCGTAAGATTGTCCAGGTGTAAGGAATTTCGGCACCCGGAAAAGATTCGCCTGAGAGAGCTTTTGAAAAACCACTTGAACCAATAGAAGCAGATATTAAATAAGAAACTTTAAAGGAGCAAAATTCATCAGTAAGTGGATGGTTATACAAAGAACTCCCCAAAGGTTGAAGCTTTAATCTTATCGAATCAGAAGAAAAAACCAGACGCAATCCGGGGAGAAATGCAACAAATTCTTTAATGCTATTTGATTCTTCTATCATCTGGAATGAATTATCTCAATCACATTTTTACCCGATGCCTCCATAATAAAAACTTCCACATCCTTAATCAGGGTTGGCTCGTCCACATCATAAATCTCCAACAATTCACGAATCAGCTCCTCAATGGTTAAAGGTTTTTCAAGTAGTCTCAGAATATCCGCCCCAACCTCGTTGAGTGTAAGAACACTGGTCATATCTGCCACCTTATCGGTAAGAGGCACCATAACCATTTCATTACCCATTTGGCGAGTCACAAAATTAGCTTTATTTACCTTATATTGTATTTTCTGTTCCTCCTCGCTCATTTAGATCAGTGTTTTAATTAATAATACTCTTTAAACTTTAACGAGAACCTATGAATCAAATATTTAGTGCGCGATAAAAAACGCAAACAATACTATATTCCCATCCTTGCCAACGGAGCAACGTCCTGTCCCACAAATTCTTTTTTCTCATATTTAAAAAGCCCGGTAATGGCAATCATGGCAGCATTGTCGGTGGTATAAGAGAATTCCGGAATATAGATATTCCAGCCAAATTTTTCTTTTCCGTCAAAGAAAGCCTGACGCAAACCTGAATTTGCCGAAACCCCTCCTGCAAGAGCGATTTCTTTAATGCCGGTCTTTTTTGCTGCTGACACCAATTTATCCATCAGAATGTCCACAATGGTTTTTTGCAGTGATGCACATAAATCGTTTTTATTATTCTCCACGAAATCAGAATCTTCTTTAATGTGATCACGCAAAAAATAGAGAAAAGAAGTTTTCAGTCCGCTGAAACTGTAATCGAAATCAGAAATGCGTGGTTTGGAAAACTGAAAAGCATCAGGATTTCCTTCTTTTGCCAGCTCATCAATTAATGGGCCGCCAGGATAAGGAAGCCCCATTACCTTAGCACATTTATCGAAAGCCTCACCGGCAGCATCATCGATCGTTTGCCCGATAATCTCCATTTCCAGATAATCTTTTACCAACACAATCTGACTGTTGCCACCGGAAACAAGTAAACATAAAAATGGAAATTTCGGCACCTCATGCTGTTGGTCAGACTCCTGAATAAAATGTGCCAGAACATGTGCCTGCAGATGATTTACTTCAATCAACGGTATTTTCCGTGCAAGAGCAAAACCTTTGGCAAAACTGGTTCCCACAAGCAAAGACCCCATCAATCCGGGGCCACGTGTGAAAGCCACTGCCGAAATATCTTCCGTAGTCACATCAGCATCCCTCATGGCTTTATGCACCACAGGAATGATATTTTGCTGATGAGCCCTGGATGCCAGTTCCGGTACCACACCCCCATATTCCTCATGTACCTTTTGACCTGCAATCACATTCGACAGGATAGTATCACCTTTAATAATGGCAGCAGAAGTATCGTCGCAGGAAGATTCTATGCCTAGTATGATGGGATTCATGGAGTTCTTGATTTTATTGTTTCGAGCGGTAAAGATAGTGAAAATAAAATGTCACCCCTTATGAAGCTGAAGTCATGGGACGAGGTGTACTCGAATAAGAGCTGTCCAAATTTTATTCAAAGGAATTTCATTCTTATAAAATTTATTTCTTATGGTCGAATGGAAATGGCAATTCTTTTATACATGAACTTTTGTGCCGGTTTCTTTGTAAACAAAGCGGCAAGCCGGAAGAGAAATCAAACCACCATGCTCGTTTCATCCCTTAAACCCTGATCCCGATTATGATTTTGTAAGATTTTGTCTTATTAAAACCAACAAAAACCTGTATCGGGACAAAAATAATGTAAGTTCATCAACCCAATTACAATAAATTCGAAACAGATTTATCACAAAAAAATTAAAACAAAAAACGTTATTCACATTACAAATTCATTATCTTTAAGGCTTTGAGATGAAGAATATCATTATAGTTCGGAGAAACATATTTCTTAAAAAGAGATTATTTCTCTCTGCTCACAATGACACTTTCTAAAGGTTTTAATATGATTGAAGCAGGTTGATTTTCGGCTTTGCCAAAAACATCATCCTCCAATCCTCACAACCTGCAATATTACGTCATTGCGAACTCAGTGAAACAATCTAAATCTTTATGAAAAAATAATCTTAAATATGAAATTTAAGAAAAGGCCACATTACAAAACCATCGTACCGGGCATAATTATCGTCCTGCTGGCTTTATTGTCGACTCATACAACAAACATTCCTTTGTTATGGCCGGGATTTCTAATGGGTGTTGGTATGGTTCTGTTTCTTTCTGGATTTCTGGAAAACAGAAAAGAGCCCCGACAGGTTCCTTTAATCGGCAAAAAAGTTTTTAACAAATAGCCTACAATCTGGAGAACATGAAAATAAAATTTGAAAAAGCGACACTTAACGATCTGGTTGCTATTAAAGAAATCTACGACTATTATATTACTGAAACCACAGCTACATTTCATACTCATCCCATCAGTTTTGAAGAATTAAGGGAGATAATTCCATTCTATCATAAAAAATACCCCTCATATCTGGTTAAGGCTGATGGAAAAACCGCCGGATACTGCTACCTGAGTCAGTTTAAAAAGCGACAGGCCTATGACAGGACTGCAGAGGCAACCGTCTATCTGAAGCCGGAATACTGCGGTCGGGGAATTGGTTTTAAAACCGTGACTTTTATGGAAAAAGAGGCTTTAAACCGTGACATTAAAGTACTGCTGGGCACCATTACCGGAACCAATGAAAACAGCATCCGCCTCTTTGCCAAGTGCGGATTTGAAAAATGTGCACACTTCAGGCAGGTTGGGCAAAAATTTGATGAACTACTGGATGTGGTGGTTTATGAAAAAATTCTAGCGTAATTTATTGTTTAAGATACTTCTCAAACAATAATGCAATAGATTTTGGCTCACCGATCAGTGTTAGCACATCATGTTCCTGTAAAACAGTATCTCCATGCGGGGCAAATGTTTCCGTATCACGTTCGATTAGCGCAACCAGTACATCAGGTGGTAATTTCACCTCTTTGAGTTTCTTTCCAACCAACTCATGCTGAGTTGAATTTGGTAATAACCTGACAGTAAAGAACCTTTCGTTATGTAAAAGATACTCTTTGATTTTCCGATGACTTTTATGATCGAACATTTCTTCAACAAATTCCTCGCGCTCAATAACATCAACCAACCGGGAAAGCATACGTAATTGTTGCCGGGAATCGCGAGGAGGATTTACCAGAAAAAAGAAAACTTTTATGTAATCTTCGGAAGAAATCCCACCTTTTCCAACAGGTTTTCTGACGCCCCGACTCGACAAAACAATATGCAGAGAAGGATGATCCACCCCCTCACTTGTAGCATAAAGAATGGAAACCTCCGGGATAATCAAAGCAGGCTCAATAGCCGATGTCTTCATAAATTCATTAATCAGCGTCTCTTTATCTGCATGCATTTCAGTAAAAAAAACTTCAGCCACCTGCGCCACCAGATCATCAAATTCAATATCCTTGTCAATATTGGTAATCCGGGCCCGGGTAATGGTTTCATCAAATGGATCTCCATGACGAAGCCCTTTCTCTTTCAGTATTGTCATGAATTCATTTTCCAGTTCTGAATCCTGATATTTACCCAATAGCGCAAACCAGTGAAAAATGGCCCCTTCACGCTTAACTTTTTCTCTGGCATAATAATAATACCAAAAGTAGGAAAACAGAATTACAATTCCGCTAAACATAATGGCCATCCAACCCATATAAACAATCAGCACCAGTGAAATAAAAATCCCTGCAACCTGCATTCCCGGATACAAAGGAGATTTATATCCGGGATCGTAAGAATCAATATTGCTTTTTCTGAAAACAATAACAGAAAAATTAATGAGCATAAATATAAGCAACTGGAATGTACTCGCTAATTTGGCTATACCTTCTTCGGACAAAACCATTATCATAAACAAAATTAAACCTGTTGTCAGTAATATAGCAGGAACAGGAGTCCCATTTTTCCCGACTTTCGAAAATCTTGAAGGAAAGAGCTTATCTCGCCCCATAGCAAAAGGATAGCGGGAAGAAGACAACAAACCGGCATTGCCGGTTGACGCAAAAGCCGCCATGGCTGCAGCCACCATGACATAGGAAGCAATGTCTCCAGGCACCCACCCAAATAACTTTTTTACTGCAGTTGCTGCAGGAGCCAAATCCTTCGCAAACTCGGATGGTTCTATCAAAGCCACCATCACAAATACGCCTAAAACATAAATTATACCGGTAATCAACAGAGATAATATCATTCCGAGCGGGATATTGCGCTCAGGATTTTTTATTTCTTCCGCTACACTTGCAATCTGGGTTAAGCCAAGGTAAGAAACAAAAACAAATCCGGCTGTAGAAATAATACCCTCAAATCCATCAGTTAAAAATGGTTTGAAATTCTCATTATTTAATGGTTTGCTGAAATCGTCAAGAAAAAATATGCTGTAAAGCCCTTCAACAATAAAAGACCCCAAAACAACCAAAAGAAAAATAACAAAAATATTCTGAAGGGAGGAAGTCTTTTTTACACCCACAAGATTTAATCCCATAAAAGCAAATGTCGCTGCTACAGCAATGGTTTTAACCGGAACCTCCCAGAAGAAAGAAGCATACGCACCGATTCCCACAATAGCGAAAGCTGTTTTAAATACCAGGGCTAAATAAGTCCCTAACCCTCCTATTGTCCCCATTAAGGGTCCAAGACTTCTATCCAGAAAGAAATAAGCTCCACCTGACCGGGGTAAAGCGGTAGAAATCTCAGCAATACTAAACATAGCCGGCAGAATAAGCAAACCGGAAACAAGGTAGGCTACAAACACTGAAGGACCTGTGTATTCAGATGCCAAACCGGGCAAAAGAAAAAAACCGGAACTAAACATAGCACCGGTACTGATGGCAAATACATCAAACAACCCCAACTCTTTTGTCAACTTCTTTTTCCCGTCCATATTAAATATTTAAAACATAAACTTAAAAAACCAATGATTGTTCTACCCTTATGAAAAAATCACACACGCAGCTCATTGATCAAATCGGTGAGTTTAGCAACCACATCAATTGAAAACTTCTCCATTTTTATCCTCATTTCTACATGTTCCTTAAAATACTGATGATCGGGAGCTACAGGAAAATCCTTATTGTAGTACTGCAGTTCTTCCTCCCGGGTTTTTATGCGGCTCATCATTTTTTTTAACTGATCTTCCCATTCATCTAAAATCATTTCCTCTACGGAATTAAGCTCTTTCCTCCCATGCTCCCCGGATATTTCATAATTCCGATCACGTATAATTTTCAAATCACGCATAAACCACTCCAGATGGTTTTTCCAAATTTTATATTCAAAATCAAGATCAATCAGATGTATATTTTCCTCCTTCATAGTGTACCTTTTTTTGTTCAAAAGATACAGATTTTTTTGAAAAAGTATCAACATCCGGGTGGAAAAACTTACTTATCAAAATAGTTGCCCAACAGTATTCAAAACATCTCTCCAAACAGGATCTCATTCCTTAACATACTATTACGTTGTCCCTTCGCCTTAAGAAATTCCATCCTGTTCATAAAATTGGCCGGCTCGGAAGACATTCCAATAAGTTCTTATACCACAAAAAGACGCGGACAACCCAAAGTAACCTCATGTAATAAGTCTACTTCGCATTGTCCGCGTAAACAATAAAACTATATCTGATTTAAATAACCTTTTCTTTTATGCAGTAACCAAAGATACTTCCTTCACTATTTCAAGGCCGCGCTGAATAGCTTTTTCGTTCATGGGAATCAGATGATGATGCCTTTCGGGAAGCGATTTTTTCAGACCTTCAAGTACGTTCTCCATTTCCACTACAGGCTTAATCTTAAGAAAAGCTCCTAAAACAATCATATTAAAAGTCTTGGCAGACTTCATAATAGCAGCTTCTTCTGCTGCTTCAATTTTATAAATATTAATATCATCCCTTTCCGGATGGCGTGTAATTCCATTGGGATCATATAGTAACAGCCCGCCGGGTTTTACCATTGGCTCAAACTTGTCCATTGATTGCTGATTAAGAATGATAGCTGTATCAAAAGCATGGAGAATAGGAGAACTAATGCGGTGATCACTCAGAACTACTGTTACATTAGCTGTTCCGCCACGCATTTCGGGACCGTAAGAAGGCATCCAGGTTACTTCCTGCCCCTGCATTACACCTGAGTAGGCAAGAATTTTCCCCATGGACAATACGCCCTGACCGCCAAAACCTGCTATTATTATTTCTTCCTTCATAACAAAGTTTTTCTTGTACATTCATGAATCCGGGGCTGACTTACATTCTGTAAAAGGAGTTCAATGAATGCACAAATATCTTGTTAAACATTTTTCCGGATTTCCTGTCCGGAGTATTATTCATCTTTTAAATCGCCCAAAGGATAAAATGGAAACATATTTTCTTCCATCCATTTATTTGATTCTACAGGATCCATTTTCCATCCGGAATTACAGGTAGAAACCACTTCTACCAAAGAAGTTCCTGTTTTTTCTTTCTGTTTTTCGAAAGCTTTACGGATGGCCTTTTTGGTACGTCTAACTGCTGCTGCAGTATGAACAGCCTGGCGGGTAACATAATTAGTGCCGGGCAGCTGCGCTACAATTTCTTTCATTTTTAACGGCTTTCCATCTGTCTGGGGATCAAGCCCAAACGGACATGTAGAAGCTTTCATTCCCTGAAGTGTTGTGGGAGCCATCTGGCCTCCTGTCATTCCATAGATACCGTTATTAATGAAAAATATAATCATATTTTCACCCCGGTTACAGGCATGAATAGTTTCCGCCGTTCCAATAGCTGCCAGGTCTCCATCGCCCTGATAAGTAAAAACAAACCGGTCGGGGCGTAAACGTGAAATAGCAGTTGCCAATGCAGGTGCCCTGCCATGAGCAGCTTCCTGCCAGTCTACAGCTATATAATTATAGATAAACACTGAACACCCTACAGGAGCAATTCCAATGGTTTTATCCTGTATATCCATCTCTTCAATCACTTCAGCGATCAGTTTGTGAACCACGCCGTGACTACAACCCGGACAATAATGCATCACCTTATTGGTAAGCACACTACTTTTTTTAGCAACCAGGTATTCCGCTTTCTTAATATCTTCAACTAATTCAGCCATTTCATTTTCCTCCTATCAGTTTTTGTTCCAGAGCATCAGCAACTTCATCCGGAGAATGCACCACCCCGCCATAGCGACCAAAATGCTCAACTTTTACTTTACCTTCAACGGCCAGCCTGACATCTTCAACCATTTGGCCACTGCTCATTTCCACTGAAAGAATACCTTTCATTTCACCCCCCAGCCTTTGAATCTCTTTTGAGGGGAACGGATAAAGTGTGATGGGGCGCAAAAGACCGGCCTTTATGCCCCTGGAGCGAAGAATTTCGACAGCGGCAGCAGAGATTCTGGCACTGCTGCCATAGGCCACAATAAGATAATCTGCATCTTCAACTTCAGTAGTTTCAAAACGCACTTCTTTTTGTTCCATCTCCCGGTACTTGGCCTGAAGCCTGTTGTTAAAAATTTCATGAGCTTCCGAATCCAGTTCTACCGAAGTAATAATATTATAATCCCTACCTGCACTTTTCCCTGTTGTAGCCCAGGGATGCATTTGTTCAATTTCTTCGTTTGTCCACCGTTTCTGCTGAGGCTTTAGTTCAACTTTTTCCATCATTTGCCCAATCATTCCGTCAGTAAGAATCATCGCAGGATTTCGGTATTTAAAAGCCAGGTCAAATGCCAGTTCTACAAAATCGGCCATTTCCTGAACCGAAGAAGGAGCCAGTACAATTAATCTGTAATCTCCATGACCTCCACCTTTAACCGACTGAAAATAATCCGATTGGGAAGGCTGTATAGTTCCAAGCCCCGGACCACCGCGTACCACATTGACAACCAAACAGGGTAATTCGGCACCCGCCATATAGGAAAGTCCTTCCTGCATAAGGCTGACCCCAGGACTGGAGGAAGAGGTTAAAACACGCTTCCCGCATCCGGCTCCACCATATAACATATTAATTGAAGCAACTTCGCTTTCGGCCTGAAGAACAACCATCCCGGTAGATTCCCATGGACGCAATTCCATGAGCCTTTCCATCACCTCAGACTGAGGAGTAATAGGATATCCGAAATAACCATCGGCACCGCAGCGAATCGCTGCCTCGGCAATTGCTTCATTGCCTTTCATTAACCTTAATTCACTCATTTGCTTTTATTTCTTTGGTTCTGACTCATTTTTTTGAACCCAAATTGATCTATTCCGCTCAATAAATAAATGTAAGACTTTCAAAAAAAGACAGGAGAAAGCCCAGCATTTTTCAAACCGGTTTTAACTCTCGGTAACGTTATATCACTGAACTAGTATCGCTCAACTTAGGTTGAAAACGAATCAGGCCATTTCAACTTTTTTGCGATAAACTGTAATACAACTGTCCGGGCACACCAATGCGCAATTGACACATCCGATACAAGCATCAGGGTTGGCCATGTATGCAAAATTATATCCCTTCCCGTTCACCTCATCCGCCAGGGCTATCACATCTGTCGGGCAGGCTTCGACACAAAGTGAACAACCTTTACAGGTTTCAATATCCACCTCTATTGCTCCAATCATTCTTGCCA
>CAYOFH010000127.1:0-9795 GCA_964403175.1 uncultured Marinilabiliaceae bacterium | reverse complement strand
ATCTCGACATTGTGGATTGCAATGCCGGTGACCATGGAAAAGCGTTCGCCACCAATTTCAATCCCGAAATCAATATCAGAGAAGTAACCCAGAAAGGAAAATACTGGGAAAACGGTGAATGGAAACTCACCGAGCCTCACGAGATACACAAACCTCTGAATTATCCCGAAATAGGCCCCAAAGAGTCGTATCTCATTTATCACGAAGAGCTCGAATCGCTGGTAAAGAACTTTCCAACGCTTAAACGAGCAAGGTTCTGGATGACTTTCGGTCAGGAATACCTCACACACCTGCGGGTCATCCAAAATATCGGAATGGCAGGTATTGAACCGGTAAAATTCAAAGGTATCGACATTGTACCCATCGAATTTCTGAAAGCTGTATTGCCCAATCCCGGCGATCTGGGCGAAAACTATAAAGGACAAACTTCAATTGGCTGTAGAATTAAAGGTTTAAAAGACGGAAAAGAGAAAACTTATTATATCTACAATAACTGCGACCACGAAGATGCTTACAAAGAAACAGGAACCCAGGCTGTAAGCTACACTACCGGTGTACCTGCGACCATTGGAGCCATGATGTTCCTCAAAGGATTGTGGAAACAACCGGGCGTTTTCAATGTAGAAGAGTTTAATCCGGATCCGTTCATGGAAGAGCTCAATAAACGGGGATTGCCCTGGCATGAGTTGCACGATGTGGATTTGGAATTATAGGAAAATCAAAAAAAGCGAGATACCGGAAAATGGGTCTCGCTTTTTTTATTTCCCTTTCTTTCCCAGTTCTTCAATTTGCTAAATCCATTTTTGCCGTCGTTTTTCATTCGACTTTTTAACCGGTCCAAATGCAGTAATCCGAACCGGCCTGATCCCACTGAACTCCAGAATGCCTTTTCGAAGGGTGTTGTGCCCGGGGCTTTTATAGATCAATGAATATTGTTGCAAAATCATTGTACAAACTGTTTTTATCGGGTGAGAATTTTTTTATAATTCTTTGGCAATAGTCCGTTAAAAAAAGCATAAACGCAGAGAGTGGCAAATTCTGGGAAAACGGTGAATGGAAACTTACCGAACCCCACGAGATTCATAAACCTTTGAATTATCCTGAAATCGGACCCAAAGAGTCGTACCTCATCTATCATGAGGAACTGGAATCGTTGGTTAAGAATTTCCCGACGCTCAAAAGAGCGCGTTTCTGGATGACATTCGGTCAGGAATATCTGACCCATCTGCGTGTGATTCAAAATATCGGAATGGCGGCCATCGAACCTGTTAAATTTAAAGGTGTGGATATCGTACCCATCGAATTTCTGAAAGCTGTATTGCCCAATCCCGGCGATCTGGGCGAAAACTATAAAGGACAAACTTCAATTGGCTGTAGAATTAAAGGTTTAAAAGACGGAAAAGAGAAAACTTATTATATCTACAATAACTGCGACCACGAAGATGCTTACAAAGAAACAGGAACCCAGGCTGTAAGCTACACTACCGGTGTACCTGCGACCATTGGAGCCATGATGTTCCTCAAAGGATTGTGGAAACAACCGGGCGTTTTCAATGTAGAAGAGTTTAATCCGGATCCGTTCATGGAAGAGCTCAATAAACGGGGATTGCCCTGGCATGAGTTGCACGATGTGGATTTGGAATTATAGGAAAATCAAAAAAAGCGAGATACCGGAAAATGGGTCTCGCTTTTTTTATTTCCCTTTCTTTCCCAGTTCTTCAATTTGCTAAATCCATTTTTGCCGTCGTTTTTCATTCGACTTTTTAACCGGTCCAAATGCAGTAATCCGAACCGGCCTGATCCCACTGAACTCCAGAATGCCTTTTCGAAGGGTGTTGTGCCCGGGGCTTTTATAGATCAATGAATATTGTTGCAAAATCATTGTACAAACTGTTATTATCGGGGTGCCCGTTGATAATCAGAATAGAAACCTCCCCTGATGCGGTGTCAAATTCCATAGAGATGGTAAACGCAAAAAAAAAAACGAAAGCCCTAAAAAACAAACTATTCTCAGTTATATTTGTCATCAACAAAAAAACAAAACAAAAAAAAATGAGCATAAATATCCATGAGATTCCCTCCCCGTCGTATGTAATGGACGAATCATTGTTACGTAAAAATCTTGAACTCATAAAGAGTGTGCGCGACCGTGCCGGCGTTGAAATTATCCTGGCTTTTAAAGCATTTTCATTATGGCCTGCGTTTCCGATTGTAAGGGAATACATTCCCGGTGCCACGGCCAGTTCCATACATGAGGCACGACTGGCCTTCGAGGAGATGGGAAGTCCGGCACATACCTACAGTCCGGCCTATACAGAGCAGGATTTTCCGGGAATCATGGAATACAGCAGTCACATTACCTTTAACAGTCTGGCCCAATATGAAAGGTTTAAGCCCATGTTGAAGGCTCATGACAAACATATTTCCCCCGGGTTACGCATCAATCCTGAATACTCTGAAGTTTCCACCGATTTGTACAACCCCTGTGCTCCCGGCTCGCGTTTGGGAATGATTGCAGATCAGATGCCAGAACAACTACCTGAAGGAATAGAAGGCCTGCATTTTCATGCCTTGTGCGAATCGTCGAGTGATGAATTAAAAAAGGTTTTAAAAAATGTAGAGACAAAATTCGGAAAGCAACTCAAACAAATTAAATGGCTCAATATGGGTGGCGGTCATCTGATGACCCGCGAAGATTACAATGTGGAACATCTGATAAACACCCTGAAATCTTTTAAAGAAAAATGGGGACTCCACATCATCCTGGAACCCGGCAGTGCCTTTGCCTGGGAAACCGGAATTTTGGTGTCTGAAGTCGTCGATATTGTGGAGAACCACGGCATTCAGACTGCCATATTGAATGTTAGCTTCACAGCTCACATGCCCGATTGCCTGGAAATGCCCTACAAACCCAAAATAAGAGGAGCCCATAACGAACCGGTAAAAGGATTGCCCACATACCGTATGGGAGGCAACAGCTGTCTGGCCGGCGATTTCATGGGTTACTGGTCGTTCGACGAGCCACTCAAGCCGGGTAATAAAATCGTTTTTGAAGACATGATTCATTACACCATCGTAAAAACCACCATGTTTAACGGGGTGCCACATCCAAATATTGCATTCTGGAACGATACAGAAGGCCTAAAAATGATAAGGGAGTTTGGGTATGAGGATTACAAATCGAGAATGGGGTAAACTGAAAGCTAATGTTGTACAGGCGTTTTTGGCGTTGCCAAAAACGCCTGTACAACATTAGGCTACTTAGCCAATTCCGCTCCCATCTCCCGGAGCTTATACTTCTGAATCTTTCCACTGGCTGTTTTTGGGAAATCATCCACAAAAAACACATGTTTAGGTATCTTGTACCGGGAAATTTTTCCGCGGCAAAAATCCTGAACGGCCTCTTCGGTAAGGGATTTTCCACTCTTAAGTTTCACGAATGCACCCACAATCTCGCCATATTTTTCGTCTGGAAGTCCGACCACCTCTACCATCTCCACTTCAGGAATATTGTAGATGTAATTTTCTATCTCGCGAGGATAAATATTCTCTCCACCACGGATAATCATGTCTTTAATACGTCCGGTAATTTTGTAAAACCCTTCAGGAGTTCTCACTGCCAGGTCACCCGAATGCAGCCAACCATCTTTATCGATGGCTTTTTCGGTAGCTTCGGGATTGTTATAATAGCCTTTCATCACGTTGTAACCACGGCAGCAGATTTCTCCCTGTTGATCGGGCCCCAATTCTCCGCCTGTTTCGGGATCCACTATTTTTACTTCCACGCCCGGAAGTTCTTTACCTACAGTGGTAGCCCTGATTTCCGGCTCATCAAAGGTACGTGTGGTAGTCATTCCGGGAGATGTTTCTGTCAGACCGTAAACAATAATGATGTCTTCACAATGCATTTTTGTCATTACCTCTTTCATGGTATCAATGGGACAGAGTGCCCCTGCCATAATTCCGGTTCGAAGTGAAGAAAGGTCGAACATATCGAACATCGGATGATTCAATTCGGCAATAAACATGGTAGGCACCCCGTAGACGGAGGTACACTTCTCCTTTTGTATGGCAGCCAACACTTTCAGCGGATCAAAATCCTCGGTAATAACCATACTCACTCCATGTGTAATTACTGCGCAAACACCAAGAACACATCCGAAGCAATGAAACAAAGGTACACACAACAACAGACGGTCGTCGGGGGTATACTTCATATTGTCGCCTACTCCCAACCCGTTGTTAACAATATTGTGATGAGTCAGCATGACTCCTTTCGGAAAACCGGTGGTTCCCGAAGTGTATTGCATATTAACAACATCGTAACAGGTAACCTGTTGCTTGCGTTCGATCAGCAAAGCATCTTCCACATGGGTTCCCAGCGTAAGCACCTCCGGCGTATTGTACATTCCGCGGTGTTTCTGAGGCCCGAGAAACATCACATTTTTAAGTTCGGGAAACTTTTCACTTTTCAAGTGGCCCCGCTGTGAGGTTTTCAATTCCGGCACCAGTTGAAATATCATATCCACATAGTCGCTGTCGCGATAACCATCAATAAGACAAAGAGTATGGAGGTCTGCATTTTTTATCAGGAATTCCAGTTCTGCCAGTTTGTAGTTGGTATTAATGGTAACAAGAATAGCTCCAATCTTAGCTGTGGCAAACATCATGGTAGTCCAGTCGGGCACATTATTGGCCCATATTCCCACTTTATCGCCTTTTTTTACCCCTATGGCAATCAGGCCCTTGGCCATTTTATCCACCCGCTGGTTAAATTCACTGTAAGAAAATCGCAGTCCCCTGTCGGGATAAACCATAAAGTCGTGGGCCGGCATTTTACCTGCCCACTTTTCAAGCAGGCCGCCAAGGGTATCTTCAGTTAATTGAAAAGACATATTCTAGAATTTCAGATAAGTTGAAAAATCAGTTATACTCAGGCAAATCCTTTTATTAACAGACCGTTAAATTTTTAGATTTCCTACTCCGCTGATGCTTCGCAGGATGAAAGAGGTTAGAAGCTGGAAATTAGAAATTAGATAATTCTATGATATTAATTCTCCAATCTTTAACACAATCAGCCCTTAAAATGAAAAAATAAGGCTGACCTTTTTTTGCAAAATCTAAGCGGACTATTGTTTCATTACACAGGCAAATAAACCACTGCCAGCAGCAACGCCTTTTCGTTATTGATGGCTTTCACTTTATGGTCAACAATAGAATCGTAATAAATGGTATCTCCTGCTGTCAACTCATATTTTTCTTTACCATAAGTAACCTCCACACTGCCCTGAAGAACATAGATAAACTCCTCCCCTTCGTGAGATGAGCTGCCTGTATCATGTTTACCCCCTGGTTCCACTTCTATCAGAAACGGATCCATATGACGGTCACTTTTTTGTCGGGCCAAAGACGAAAACGCCAGATTTTCTTTTGGTTGTGAGCCGGAAGCATTCATTTTATCAGCAGGATCATTATCTCCTATTCTGGTCACCACAGCTCCTTTTTCCTCCTGATCATCGAGAAATGTGCCCAGCCGAACACCAAAGACCCGGGCAAGTTTGATTAGTGTACCAAGCGAGGGAGCCACTTCGCCGGCTTCGATTCGGGCAAGCTGGTTTTCGTCCAGTTGCGTTCGTTGTGCTATTTCTTTAAGGTCGAGCTTTTTGTCCTCGCGCTGTAATCTGATCTTCTCTCCGGGTTTCATCATTTTCTTAAATTAATGATTAAGTCAGTTTATGAAAAATCCACCGTTTCATAAACAATTGAATTAAACTCAAATTGAGCGATTCCGCTCAACGAAAAAGAAAACGTAAGGCTTTCACAAAAACATAGTAAAAGTCAGTATTTTCTTTATCGGGGTTATCTCCAAGTAAAGCGATACTTCGCTGATCTCGTATTAATGACAAATTGCCTTCAAAAGAAGTGTTTTTTGGAAAAACATACAAGATTTCAGGCTTTTTTGTTTTCATTCAAAAGCAATTCAGCTGGTTTTGGTTAATGTTAACACCATTTTAATATGCGGACATCTTCAGTCCTCAGGTCAATTTCTTATCTTTGTTTTTCAATTAAGAATAGCACTAATATGCAAAATAACCGCATTCAAATTTACCCCGGCGTAAAAGGATTGATTTTTGACCTGGATGGCACCATTGCCGACACTATGCCGGCACATTTTATTGCATGGCGTGAAACCTGCAAAAAGCATGGCATAAATTTCACTATCGATCTATTCGGTCAATTGGCCGGGATTCCGCTATATGGAACTGTGGAGAAACTTAACGAGATGTTTAATAAACATCTGGATCCTGTTAAAGTCGGAGAAGAAAAAGAAGATTTATTCAGAGCGGTGATTCATAAAACCAAGGTGGTAGAGCCTGTTGCCGACATCATCAGGGAATACCATGAAAAACTACCCATGTCTGTTGGTACCGGCGGCCAAAGAGCCATTGCAGAGCAAACTCTGCGCGTTGTGGGAATGGATAAATATTTTGACATCCTTGTTACCTCTGACGATATTTCAAATCCAAAACCTCATCCGGAGACTTTTCTCAAATGCGCCGAACAAATGGGTGTTGCGCCCAAAGATTGTCAGGTGTTTGAAGATGGAATTTTAGGAATAAATGCTGCCTGTCGTGCAGGAATGAAAGTAACGGATGTTACACAGTATTATGAAGTAACTATTGGACAAGAGGCCTAAGGATTAGTATTAAGAGTTAACTACAAACTACTTTTATCAATATAAAATCTGTCTAGGTTATTGGTATGAAGGAACTCCCATGGTTGTATTTTATATATGTCCTGTTATGACAATCCTTATCATGCTCGTTTTATCCAGCAAAATCACAAACCTGTAAAGAGACATTATCATTTGTTAGCTCCTTGGGTATATCAGTATCCGGAATCTTCACTACAGATTACTGACTAATTAACTTTTATCTAACCAAGCGACCCATCAGCAAAACAAAGCATGACAAAAATCAATTTCCAAAAGCCTATATTTCTGATGTTTCTCAGTTTTTTCATAATCCAAAATCCTTAAGTTAGATTCCGTATCGAAACAGGCCGGATAAGCCTATTTCTCTAATTTTAAGGAGAATTTCATGGACGAACATTTTTTTTCCAGTCCCCATCCATTGGTCAGATTTCTAAAAAAGGAACCGGCACAATTTACACGGGAGGATATCATCAACTACGTAACCTCTAATGATATTCGATTACTAAATTTCCGTTATCCCGGTGAAGACGGACGTCTGAAAACACTTAATTTCGCCATTCACAGTGTTGAACATCTCAACAGAATTCTGACTTTTGGCGAACGCGTTGACGGTTCCTCCCTTTTTTCTTTTATGGAAACCGGAAGCAGCGATCTTTATGTGATTCCTCGCTACCATACTGCTTTTCTGAATCCCTTTTCCGACATCCCATCGTTAGAAATACTGTGTTCTTTTTTCGACCACACAGGAAATTTGCTGGAACTGGCTCCTGAAAACATACTCAGAAATGCCTCCCGGTATTTCACTCAGACAACAGGCCTGGAAATGAAAATGCTTGGAGAACTGGAATATTATGTCAACAGCCCCACCGATAGTCTGTTTCAGGCGACCGACCAGAAAGGATATCATGAATCGGAGCCTTTTGCCAAATTTGAAAAGATGCGCAAAGAAGCTCTTCGACTAATTGCTGAATGTGGTGGTCAAATAAAATACGGACACTCTGAGGTAGGAAACTTTACCGATGAAGATGAAGCTTTCGAACAGCACGAAATAGAATTTTTACCTACCAGTCCGGAAGTTGCAGCTGATCAGATCCTTATAGCAAAGTGGATTTTAAGAATGCTGGCCGATCAGCTGAATGTTGAAATCAGCTTCGCACCAAAAATAAGTATCGGTAAAGCAGGCAATGGATTACACTTCCACATGATGATACTCAAAGATGGCCAAAACATTGTTATGGAAAACAACCAACTGAGTGTCACCACAAAAAAAATCATTGCCGGCATTCTGGATTTGGCCGATGCCCTCACCGCGTTTGGCAATACAGTGCCTACCTCCTATTTGCGCCTGGTACCCAATCAGGAGGCCCCTACCTATGTATGCTGGGGTGAACGAAATCGTTCAGCACTAATCAGGATTCCCCTCGGATGGTCGGGCAACAAAGACATGGCCGGTGTAGTTAACCCCGGAATAAAAGAAAGAGACCAAAAGCCAGCAAATGATGATCAGACTTTCGAGTTCAGAGTACCCGACGGAAGTGCCAACACCCACCTTATCATGGCAGGCTTGCTGATTGCTTCAGCACACGGTCTGGAGATGCCTGATGCTCTTGAACAAGCCGAAAGGCTATATGTCAAAGGAAATATCTTTCATACCGACGATTTCAAAAACCTGAACCAATTGCCCTCCTCCTGCTATGCATCGGCTGAGAGGCTGGATTCCCACAGTAACATCTTCATTGGCAGCGGCGTATTTCCACGAATGATTGTAACACACACCATCGACAAACTAAAAAACTTCAATGATATAAATATCAGGAAAGAAATTTTGGAAGATAAAAATAAGGAAAGGGAATTAGTAACAAAATACATTCACTGTCAATAGCCCATTTAGCGGGGAAAAGGAATAAAACAACCAACCATTCCGGGTAGATTAGGAATAAAAAAGGCCGGAATCCTTCCCCGTATGTCTGTAAAAGTTCATATATTAAAGGTTCCAAAAACCAAGGCACTAATAATAAACTCAAACGAGTAAGATATGGACGAAAAAAACATTCCCTCCTCCTCTCATGAGGGCGAAGAGCACCTAATCAGTAAAAACAAATATTTCGATGTTGACGGCCCGGTCTTCTGGCCCGCGGCGGTTCTGATCCTCACCTTTATCGTAGTTACACTGGCTGTTGGTGAACCCATGAACGACGTCTTTGCATCCATCCAGACCAGTATATCAGACAATGGAGGCTGGTTCTTTATTCTTGCTGTAAATTTATTTTTGTTTTTCATTCTTTATATAGCTTTTAGTAAATATGGAAAAATCAGACTTGGAGGCCCTGATTCCCGGCCGGAATTCCCTAAAGGTGCCTGGTTTGCCATGCTGTTTAGTGCCGGTATGGGTATTGGAATTCTGTTCTGGAGCGTAGGCGAGCCCATCAGTCACTTTGTAAATCCCGCCTCAGGTGAGCCAAGGACCGTTGAAGCAGCCAAACATGCAATGCAAACTACCTTTTTGCACTGGGGCTTACATGCCTGGGCGATTTATGCCCTTGTAGGGATGGCACTGGCATTCTTTACATTCAATAAGAAGTTACCACTAACCATCAGTTCCATCTTTTATCCACTCCTGGGAGAGCGTGTTAACGGTCCGGCAGGTAAAGCCATAAACGTACTGGCTGTGGTGGCTACCCTGTTTGGACTGGCCACTTCTTTAGGCCTTGGGGTTCAGCAGGTAAGTGCCGGACTGGCCCATCTTGTGGGATTGCCAGACACGATAACTGTTCAGGTTATACTTATCATAGTCATTACCCTGGGCGCCACAGGCTCCGTCATTGCCGGACTGGATGCCGGGGTTAAGCGACTGAGTGAAATAAACATTGTGCTGGCGGCCATATTTCTGGCATTCATTATTGCCGTAGGGCCCACCCTGTTTATTATGGACTCCTTCACACAAAATGTAGGCTATTACGTTCAAAGTTTTTTTGAAATAAGCTTCTGGACCGAAACTTACCAACAATCTGACTGGCAGAATGGCTGGACAGTCTTTTACTGGGCATGGTGGATTAGCTGGTCGCCATTTGTGGGAATGT
>CAYOFH010000126.1:0-9820 GCA_964403175.1 uncultured Marinilabiliaceae bacterium | reverse complement strand
ACAGGTATTATGGGGGCTTCTGATTCAAGAGCCTTGAAAAAAACAGGGTTATCGTGGATTCTCAGATCATTTCGAAACCAATAGATGATTGCTGGATTTGCCATTTAATTCTTTTTGAGTTATTTAATTTAAACTCTTTATACTCGCCGGATATCAAATGTATTATTTTGTTGTTTAACAATTAACAATCCTGTGCTATCGTAGTTCACCAAAAAGAGACACTTTGTAGTCCACGGGCTGATTGGTTAAAAGGGTTTCCGGTTGATCGGCTTTTGAGTGAATTATCGAGTAACAACCATATTTTAAATCCTTCATCATGATGAAAAGCCACTTATGGTTGGTAACCTGCTGATTTTTATGTTTATCGATAGATGAAAATTTCTCAAAACTAATAAGAAAAAGAATTATATTCGCAGACTTTTTAAATCAAAGTTCTTTTAAGTACGCACGCAGATGGAGGGTTTATTACGTCATCGCAACCGCATGGTTGAGCGGAATCGCATGGAGTATGGAATTACTTATGACGATATCAACTGGATCAACTACCAGGAATCACTTGAACTGGAAATGGAGCGAAATACTTTTTTACAAGAGTTGGACGGGATGACAGCCTGGGGATATAAAGGAACAAAAACCGACGTTTCCAACCTCTCTCCCGGGTGCAGGCTGTGTGCTGAGGGTCAGTGGAGTTGTCTGTTTATTAACGGGAAATGTAACTGTAAATGTTTTTATTGCCCCGCACCACAAAGTGATTTAGGCGTTCCTGTTACGCAAACTCTGAAGTTTGAAGATCCATATCAGTATGTGGATTATATTCAGCAGTTTGGGTTTAAGGGGATTAGTTTTAGTGGGGGAGAACCTTTTCTTACTTATGATAAAATGCTTCACTTTCTTAATGTTTTACGACGGGAGTTTGGTGAAGAACTGTATATCTGGGGTTATTCCAATGGAACTCTTGTTGATGAAAAAAAACTTAAGTTGTTAGCTGATGAAGGTCTAAATGAATTACGATTTGACATCGGGGCAACCAATTATGATTTAAGGTTTGTGAGGAAAGCACTGGGTGTTATTCCCAATGTTACGGTAGAAATTCCTGCAGTACCCGGTGAGGAGGAAATAATTACCAATAGCATCAGAAGGCTTTATGATGAAGGATTGTCGTTTGTTAATCTTCATCAATTAAGGCTGACTCCTTACAATATGAGAAGGTTGATGGGCAGGGGCTATAAGGTGGCACATGGTTCAAGGGCAACACTCCCTGAAAGTGAAATTGCGGCGCTGAGGATTCTTAAAAACCTGAGAACGGTTTCATCTGATTTACCATTAAATTATTGCTCTTATGTATATAAAAACCGTTTTCAGAAATCGGGACTACGACATAAACTTGCCCCTCAAACCGTTTCGGATTGGGAAGATATTACCGAAAACGGGTATATCCGAAATCTATCGGTTGACTTAAAAAAATATCCACATGCCCGGACTGTCCTTGAAAAGGAATTTCGAACAGCAGAAAAGGGAGTGAGATTTGATGAAAAGTTTGAACGGTTTTATTTTAAATTCAGGCATTTGTCCCGTATTTCTGATTCTTTGGCACTTGAATTAGGTTATAGAGATGTCAGAATATCAGAAAATGTTGGTGAAATACCTGATTTTGAGGAACTGAAACTGCAGGGTACAAGAAAGATATTTATTGAAACAGCTTTTGTTATTAATGATATGGAAATTTCTCATCCTATGCGAAGTGTACTGACACGAATTGTTGATGGCAATGCCAAACCTGAAGAATGGCATGTATCAGAGCAATTGTCGTGGATAGCTCATTTTGAAAAAATTGAGGAAGGATTGTCCGATTATTATTAAGATTGTATCAAAAAATTTAAGCAACCGCAGAAAAACCTGACTCAGGAAATAGTGGACTATTTTCAAATCAAATTTTTTGAGGTTGCTTGTTTTTTTTTTAACTGATTGATCTGATTTAGAAAAATCGTGATTAAATATTCAAAAATCAAGAAATACTGACAATCGCAGATTAAAATGATGAAGAGAACAGTGAACTGTTTTCGAATCATTTTTATTGAGGACATTTATATTTCGCAGATGGCATTATTATATAATTTATAAGACGAAGTTCCGTTAAGTCAAAACTTCAGGTTGTATAAAACAGGCTTTTCTAACCAAAATTAGGTGTTAATAGAAGGAACTACCATTTTTTCTCTTAATTCGGCTGCTTTTTTCGGGCCATAAAGGTTGGCTATTATTTCAATGGAAAATTCCATTGCTGCACCAATTCCACGGCCGGTTATGATATGTCCGTCCGTAATGGCGGGAACAGGATAGTGGTGTGCTTCTTTTAAATGATGTTCAAAACCAGGGAAACAGGTAGCCTTACGACCTGCCAGTATGCCCATTTCTCCAAGTATCATAGGGGCTGCACAGATAGCTGCAATCCATTGTTTGTTGTTGTCATACGTTTTAATCAAGCTGGTTAGCAAGGAATGCTCCTGCAGATTCCTGGCTCCTGGTATTCCTCCCGGTAAAATGATGATGTCCTTTTCTTCGATGGGTTTACCTTCAAATACCCGGTCACACACAATGGTTAAGCCATGACCGCCGGTAACGTTTTTGTCTTCTGTAATAGAAATAAGCTCAACATCAGCTCCTGCGCGGTTAAGAACATCTGCAGGAGTCAAAGCTTCAATTTCTTCAAATCCGGGTGCAATAAATATGGCTGCTTTTTTCATAAAACTGTAATTTTTATTGTTTTTCAATTCATTTTTGACAGGATTAAAGTAAGTGCTAAATAAGTTGAACAATTCCCTTCAGTTAATAATTTTAAGTTAAGAAGAAATGATCTTTTGATCAAGAAGTACCATTAATTATTTCTGTTTGATAAAAACAAAAGCCCGAGGATGATACTTCGGGCTTTTGTTTTTTTAAGTTAGAAAGGAGTTATTCTTAAGAGGATTTCTGGCTGTATTGAATTTGCTCTTTAACGCGAACTGCAAGTGAGTCATAGGAATCCTCTCCAGGATAAACAGGTTTCAGAAACTCAATGTTTACTCTTTTAAAAGGTTTTGGGAAGAAACTTCCCTTTGGCAGCGCCTCAAAGGCTCCTTGAATGGATACCGGGACAACAGGAATATTTAATTCCCTGCTTAAGATAGCAAATGTTTTTTTGAATTGCCCTAGTTGTCCGTTTTTGGTCCTGGTTCCTTCAGGGAAGATGATCAGATTCTTATTGCGTTTTAAAACTTCAGCCATTTTCTGAATTGAGGCTTTTAAATCGTTGTTCAAATCCATGATGATGATGTTGTTTTTGTTAGCCAGAAATTTTAACCATGGATTTCGAACATGTTTTTCTTTAGCATAAAAATAGGTTTTCTTGATTTGTCTGGTACGCAGATAAGAGGCTACGAAAAGGCCATCGAAAAAACTTTGATGATTGGGTGCAATAATACAGGGGCCTTCAGGAATATTTTTCATTCCCCGTGCATTAAATCTGAAATAGGAATGAAAGAACAACCGGGACAAACGTACCATAAGGCTTCCTGTGGCCCATGTCTTCGGTAGTTGAATGGGCACTTTCTCTTTAAGGATTGCTCTCCAGTTTATTTTTTGCTCATCTACTTTGGTTTTTGCTTCTTTTACATGCTCAGCCAAAAGTAATACGTTGTTAAAGCGGAGCATTTCTGTCGGGTCAATTTTTACTCCGAAAGTCTGGTTGAGGTATGTTTCAAAGCTTACTTTGTCAAGAGAATCAAGTCCCAGATCCATTTCCAAGTGGTAGTGAGGTAAAACATCACGCCCTTTCTCTTTGGAGAGGTAATCGGAAATCATTTTATACTCTTCAAAATCAGGTTTTACTATGAGCTCCTGAGTTTTTTCTTTTTCAAGAGCAAACTCTTCCAACTTGAATCTTTGAAGTTTAGAAAGTCTGGTTCTGGGTAATTCCTGATCTGTCAGGTGGAACCTCATTATTTTTTTGTAGGAGGAAACCTGCTGGTTGAATGGATCAATTACTTTCCATCTGATGATGTCTTCAATGGTTTGTTCTTCCGGCTGGCCTACTGCACTTTTTTCAGGAACAATAACGGCCTGTAACATATCATCCTTAAAGAAAACACCGCATTCACGTACTAAATACGAATTTTCCAGCCTGCTTTCCAATTCTGCAGGATTTACATTTTTTCCATTGGACAGAACAATGATTTCCTTTTTTCGTCCGGTAATAAATAAATACCCCTCTTTGTCGATATGTCCTAAATCGCCTGTGAAGAGTCTGCCGTCTTTCAGTACTTTAGCCGTTTCGTCCGGTCTGTTATAATACCCCTGCATAATCTGGGGTCCTTTGGCTGTTATTTCTCCGTCAATGGTTTCAATGATGGTTCCCGGAAGAGCCTCACCGGGCGATCCAATGACAACACGGCCAGGACGGGTAAAGGTTATCATGGGAGCTGATTCGGTCATTCCGTAACCTTCCAGAACTTCGAATCCCAGAACCTGGTAATCACGGGCTACTTCCGGGTCGAGGGCAGCACCTCCCGAAACCAGATGTTTAAGATGACCACCCATTTTTTGATGGGCTGCTTTAAATATGGTCTTGGAAAATGACTGACTATTTATTTTGGATGCCAAAGAAAACAGTAATCTGGCAACTGCGCTGGCGTTAATCTTGTCTTTAATGCCTTTTCGAATGGCAGCATATAACCTGGGAACCCCTATAAGAATGGTTACTTTGTTGTCTTGCAATGTTTTGATAATATCTTCCGAGGCCATTGAAGGACTAATGGCTACACTTCCTCCGGCATAAAGAGGAATAATCATTGTCCCCATCAGTGGGAAAATATGATGAAGAGGGAGCAGCATAAGTGTACGGCTGGAAGGGGTAAAGATTTTAATTTTGTCAGCCACCCCGTGGATGTTGGCCATTAGGTTGTCGAATGACAACATCACACCCTTGGGTGTGCCGGTTGTACCTGAGGTATATATTATTACAGCTGTTTCCGATTTGTCCTGAATCTCCAGATTGCCGGAGGCTTTGGTGCCGGGAGGAAGATGTATTTCATCAGCAAGTATGATTTCAGCATCAATACCCGCCCATTTTACAGCTTCTTTCATAATGGGCATACTTCCTGCTGATGTGAAGATAACATCTGGTTGGCAGTCGCTAATTATAAAAGCTACTTCGTCAGAAGTAGCCAGATAATCTATAGGTACAGCTATTCCCTGATTTTTCCAGACCGAGTAAAAAGCGTACACCCATTCCGGCCGGTTTTCCATAAAGACAACTACTCTTGCCCCTTTGGAAATATTATAATCGTTGGCAAACTGTTCAATATTTCCAATCAGACGATCATAACTAATTTGATCACTTCCGTAACTGATAGCAAGTTTTTCGCCTATGTTTTTTAACATACTTTCCATTCAATAAATGAAGCCGCAAGCATAAATATTTTGCGGCGGGTTTTAATACCAAGTTATTTTTTTGTGGTTAGAAGTTAGAGAAAGATTTTAGTTTAATTTTCTGATGTTAATTTGCTTTTGAACCTGCCGGATATTAACAATCAGTATATAACAATCATTAGCAGTAATTTAAACAATTATTATGCCATTTGGTTCGGTCTGTTATTTCTTCATTTTTACGGGTTTGGACTTATCCGGTAGAATCAGGTTCAACAAAACACCTGTCACGGCAGCCAGTCCTATCCCGGCCAGTGAGAAGTTGCCAAGTTGAATTACTGCACCACCAATTCCAACGGTTAAAATTATTGAAATAATGACTTGGTTACGTATTTTGTTGATATTTGTTTTTGAATCTATCATGGTTTTTATTCCCACGCTGGCGATCATTCCAAATAGCAGAAGCATGATTCCTCCTAACACAGCACCAGGAATGGATTCAAGAAATCCGCTTACTTTTCCCAGAACAGAGAAGGCTATGGCTGTGATGGCAGATATTCTTAACACTACAGGGTCGGTAATTTTGGTCAGTGAAATAGCACCTGTTACTTCAGAATAGGTCGTGTTTGGAATACTTCCCATACCTCCAGCCACTGCAGTAGCAATTCCATCGCCCAGCATAGTGCGTTGAAGTCCAGGGTCTTTTACATAGTTTTTGCCCGATACTGCCCCAATGGCATACATGTCCCCGATGTGTTCAATTAGGGGTGCTATGGCAACGGGAATCATATAAAAAATAGCTGACCAGCTAAAAGCAGGAGCCTGAAAGGCCGGTAGAGCAAACCACGGGGCATCTGTGATTTTTGAAAAATCAATTTCTCCCATGAAAATTGATGCCAGATAACCGACAATGATTCCTAAAAAGATGGGTATAAGTTTAATCATTCCTTTGGCAAAGATAACTACTATAATAGCTGTAAGTAAAGCTACCAGCGCCAGCAACCAATTCTCTGAGGCCATCTCAACTCCTGTGGTTGCCAGTGATAAGCCGATTACCACAATTACCGGACCTACCACTACCGAAGGAAAAACTTTATCAATAAGCGCGGGTCCTTTCCATTTTACTATAGCTGACATAATTGAATAAACCAGTCCTACTGCAATAATTCCTGAAAGGGTTCCCGGATATCCAAATAGTCGTGTGGCCTCAACAATAGGTGCAATAAATGCAAAACTACTTCCAAGGAATACCGGTACTTTTCCTTTGGTGATCAGATGGAAAAGGAGAGTTCCAAGACCTGCCGAGAAGAGGGCTATTGAGGGACTAATACCTACTAATAAAGGAACCAGAACTGTGGCTCCAAAGGCGACAAAAAGAAACTGAATGCCAAGGAGGGTTTTTCTGGGCAAGGAAAGCGGATGATTTGTGCTCATTTTTTATTGGTTTAAAATAGTTTGTTGAATCTTCAAAACCCCTGATCGACAGGTGGTTTTTTGGATTGAAAAGGACTGATATAACTTTTGTTGAGTTTTTTTTAATTTATATAATTAACTCTTGCTTCTTATATATAATCTTTGACCGTTTGAATTCAAACAAACTTTTTGTTTTAAAATCGGTCACGAAAATATAAACTCTTACTGTAACACTTCTATTAATTGTTAAAAACTTTACACAAAAGGTTGTAACTTATTGTCAATTGAAGGCGTCTGACTATTGTTTTTACTAATGAACAGTTTTAAATTCAGTGTTATGAAAAAAATAATTATTTCCGGAATTTTTCTCGTTTTTTTTATTGCAGGTCCGACTCTAAAAGCCACAGCACAGGAAAGGGAGGAACGTCAGTCTCGCGGTGCTTTTAATGAGATTAGTGTTTCCTCAGGAATAGATTTGTTTCTAAAACAGGGCGAAGAATATGAAATTATAGTGGAAGCCGATAAGGGTGATATCGCAGAAGTGATTACTGAATTTAAAGGTAACCGCTTGGATGTATATATGGATGGTGGAGTATTTAACTGGTTTAGGAATACGCAGGCAAAGGTATATGTGACAGTTCCGGAAGTTTCAAGATTATCCTCTTCCGGTGGCTCCGATTTAAAATCTATGGGAGAGATAAATGGGAAACATATTGAGATTAACTGTTCAGGAGGTGCAGATGTTGAAATAAGTGTGAGTTCCAATACAGTCCTATTACATTGTAGTGGTGGCGCAGATATTAAGATAGATGGAAAAACAGATGTTCTGAAAGCAGAATCAAGTGGCGGTGCCGATATATTTGCCAAAGGACTTCATGCTAACAGGGTTGTTGCTTCTTCTTCGGGCGGTGCCGATATTGAGGTATATGCCATTGAAGAGATTGAAGCCTCTGCCAGCGGTGGTGCTGATGTTGCTCATTATGGTCCGGCAAAAGCCACGAAAATTAGTGAATCGGGAGGCGGTGATGTGAGAAGGTATTGACCAAGCGGACTGGAACAAAAAGCAGTGGCAAAGAGCCAGAGGCTATAACAGAGATGCGCACGCAGAAACGCACAACGAGGTGTTTCTCTGTATGGATCGCTTATTCAGAGGTTATGTATTATTCTGTTGATATTCCTTACTCTCACGACAAGGATTCCTTGGTTGATTTCTTTTTAATATTCTTTTTGCTGTTGAGGGAATGAAAAACCTTATTAATTAAAAAAGGGGCTGTCCAAAAATCCTCCATAGTCATTGTTTTTACATTTTGAAGATCATTAATAATTAGATTCTTCACTATCTACAGAATGACAAAAGACTCTAACTCATATCTTTTTGGACAGCCCCTTTTGGGAAAAGAGCATTTACCGGGTGCGTTCATTCAAAGACAAAGGGTTTGTATGGTAGAGGTAAAGGAACGCTATCCTCAGTAAAGCTCTTGTGAGTATTCAATTTATTCCATTGTTGCGGTATGGCAAAACCACAAAACGTTATATCCTCAAACAACCCCCTGCGAAATCATAGCATTCGCCACTTTAATAAAGCCACTAACATTAGCTCCTTTTACATAGTTTACAAAACCACCTTCTTCCTGACCGTGCTTAACGCAGGCAGCATGAATATTTGTCATAATTGACTTTAATTTTTCATCTACCTCTTCACGTGCCCAGGAAATACGCATTGAATTCTGGCTCATTTCCAGACCTGAAACTGCTACACCACCGGCATTGGCAGCTTTCCCCGGGCCAAAGAGGATTTTCTTTTCGTGAAACAAATCCACAGCTTCAGGAGTGGAAGGCATGTTGGCTCCTTCTGATACACAGATACATCCATTTTCAATAAGTGTATGTGCATCATCCCCGTTGAGTTCATTTTGAGTTGCTGAAGGAATTGCTACATCACATTTTACTTTCCATGGTGTCTCTCCTTCGTAGTATTCCGCATCCGGATATTTTTCTGCATATTCCTTGATGCGTCCGCGGATAGCATTCTTAAGAAGTTTCACATATTCAAGCTTTTCAGCATCAATACCATTTGGATCGTAGATGTAACCGCTTGAATCGGATAAGGTAACTGGTTTTCCACCTAATTCAAGAACCTTTTCCACGGCAAACTGAGCCACGTTTCCTGATCCGCTAACGGTTACGGTTTTACCTTTAAGACTTTCTCCTTTAGTTGCAAGCATTTCTTTGGCAAAGTAAACTGCGCCATATCCGGTAGCTTCCGGTCTTAGCGGACTTCCGCCCCATTCAGCACCTTTTCCGGTGAAGGTTCCCGTGAATGCATTGGCCATACGTTTGTACTGTCCGAAAATAAATCCGATTTCACGACCACCTACACCTATATCTCCTGCAGGAACATCAGTATTTGGTCCAATATGACGCTCCAGTTCGGTAACAAAGGACTGGCAGAATCTCATTACTTCCTGATCAGATTTTCCTTTCGGATTGAAATCTGATCCTCCTTTTCCGCCACCCATGGGCAATGAAGTAAGGCTGTTCTTTAATACCTGTTCGAATGCAAGGAATTTTAAGATGCTTTGGTTTACTGATGCATGAAAACGTAATCCACCTTTGTAGGGTCCGATGGCGCTATTCATTTGAACTCTGTAACCCCGGTTGATTTGAATCTCTCCCTGATCGTCAACCCAGGGTACACGAAAACTAATGATTCTTTCTGGTTCAGTCATTCTCTCCAGAACCTTGTTTTTCATTAAAACAGGGTTTTCAAGAATGAAAGGTGCAAGACTTTCTACTACTTCCTGTACAGCTTGATGGAATTCTGGTTCATTAGGATTTTTGGCTTTTACATTGGCCATAAAATCCTCAACGTACTTTAGTACTTTTGATTCATTCATACGAAAAATGTTAGAGGTTTTGACTTTTTGGATGTGCAAATGTAATAAAAAATGTGCTTTTACTTAATAAAAAGAAGTAAAAATGTGTTTTTATCGATAAATTGTTGAAT
>CAYOFH010000125.1:0-9822 GCA_964403175.1 uncultured Marinilabiliaceae bacterium | reverse complement strand
ATGGATGATCAGCAACGACAGGGTATTCAGGAAATCATCAATAAAATGTCGAGAGCTTTCAGGCAACGCTCACAACAGGCCGATATCCTCTCCCGGCACATTGAAAATTCACCTTACCCGGTTATTGTGTGTGGAGATTTCAATGATTCGCCCATTTCTTATGTATATCACACCATGCGGGGGAATCTGAAAGATGCTTTCCGCGAGTCCGGCTCAGGAATGGGAGGCACCTACAACGGCAGATTGCCATCTTTACGCATTGACTATATTTTTCACGACCCTGCCTTTAAATCGTATAATTTTCACCGTCATAAAATAGAATATTCTGACCATTATCCCGTTTCTACCATCATTGAGTTGGCTCCGAAAAAGAAAAAATAACATAGAACCATGAGACAATACAAAGAATTATTGCAGAGAGTACTTGACGAAGGTATTAGAAAAGAAGACCGAACCGGTACAGGAACCACGAGTGTTTTCGGTCATCAGATGCGCTTCGATTTGCAAAACGGATTTCCCCTGCTTACCACTAAAAAGCTGCACCTGAAATCCATCGTTCATGAACTCTTGTGGTTTATCAAAGGAAGTACCAATGTGAAATACCTGCAGGAAAACGGAGTACGCATCTGGAATGAATGGGCACGTGATGATGGCGAGCTGGGCCCCATTTACGGTTATCAGTGGCGATCATGGCCCGATGGCAAAGGCGGACACATAGACCAGCTAAAGCAGGTTGTTGAATCGATCAGGAAAAATCCTGATTCTCGACGTCACATTGTTAGCGCATGGAATGTTGGTCAGCTGGACGAAATGGAATTGCCCCCGTGCCATATTTTATTTCAGTTTTATGTGGCCGATGGCAAATTGAGCTGTCAACTCTATCAGAGAAGTGCAGACATATTCCTGGGAGTACCTTTCAACATTGCTTCCTATGCAATACTTACCATGATGATTGCCCAGGTTACCGATCTCGAACCGGGAGATTTCGTTCACACACTTGGCGATGCACATATCTACCTCAATCATATTGACCAGGTAAAACTGCAGCTTACCCGAAGTCCACGACATCTGCCCACACTAACCATCAATCCGGAGGTAAAAGACATTGATGGCTTTACGTATGAAGATTTCTCGCTAAGCAACTACGATCCGCATCCCCATATCAAAGGAGAGATTTCAGTTTAATTTGACCAAAGGCAAAGTAGTAATATGGAAATAGCATTAATCGTAGCTACCGATGAAAACAAGGGCATTGGAATCAACGGAGATCAGCCTGCCTTTATTAATGCAGATTTGAAACGTTTTAAAGCTTTGACCACCGGCAATACTATCGTGATGGGGCGCAAAACTTATGAAGCACTTCCCAAAGGGGCTTTGCCCAACCGTCGGAATATTGTTATTTCACGCCGTCCGGACTTCTCACCTCCGGGCTGTGAGGTAATCTCAAGCCCAGATAAACTAAAGAAAATATGCAGCCCCCAAGAGAAGGTCTTTGTAATCGGGGGCGGAGAGATCTACAATGCATTTATGTCTGAGGCTGATAGAATTTTTCTGACATTGATACATCATAAATTTAATTCCATTGATACCTGGTTCCCAGCTATCGACAAAAAAAAATGGAAAGTTGAAAAAAAAGAAGGGCCTTTTGAAGATCCCAAAAACGGATTACACTATTCATATATTGACTACAAAAGATAATCAGTTCATTCAACTAATAATTCGTTAAAGAGAAACTAAGCGCAAAGATTTGCCGTCCCAGATTTTTATTGTCGGAAAGTTGCAACAGTCCCCGTTATCAACATAAAAAATCTAACAATCCAGACATTATTTAAACGGTAAAAAACGAGATGCCACATGAGCATACCGGACCTTTTCTCCAAAAGCATTGGCAAATTGCAAAAAGGCCTGTAATCCTGTACAATGACACAGTCCAAACTCTTCCATGTCAAGCTCCTGAAAAGCCTTTACCGTTTTGACAATTCGCCCTTTCGAAGCCCCTTTTAGATGAGTTCCCCCAATAACGAGGCTGATATGTTTCTGACCGGTCAAATCCATAGCAGTACGGCAAATATTAGCAATACCACGATGCGCACAACCCGAAAAAACAACCAATCCTTGTTGATAATTGTAAACCATAAACAGTTCATCTTCGAACAGATCAGCATCCATCTTATCGCCATTCCTTATTAGCATGGATTGAGACGCTTGTTCAAAATTATAGTAGTGGTTTATCTCCGGTACAATCATCAAACCGGGGGCGATCTCCATAACATCCGAAACTATTTGAAATCGTTCACTGTATTGTTCTGCAACCTCCTTATTTATTCCTATAAAACGGGTAGTTCCGGTACTATTAGACATCTTTTCATCAAAAGCCTTCGCCTTTAACAGAATTGGCGCATGATCATTTAAAGCAAAAAAAGACGGCAACCCTCCTGTATGATCGTAATGCCCGTGACTGATTACTACTGCATCAATGCCAGACAGATCAACACTCATTTTTTTTGCGTTATCTGCCAGCAGATCACTTTGCCCGGTATCAAAAAGAATTTGTTTCCCCCCTGTGCGTATAATAAATGAAAGACCGTGTTCACCTCTTGTTCCCTGCTGATAAGCAAGGTTTTCAACCAATGTAATTATTTCAATTTCCGGTAATGACATAAAAAATGATGTTTCGAAAGACAATAATCCGGTAAATGGATGCAACATATTATATTAAACATCTTCATATCAAATATCTTAATGTGTTGATAAAATAATAACACCGGATAATTCAATTTACATCTTATCTTTGATGGTCTGAGCATTTACGACATATACTTATACCTCTTAATACTTTTTTTAGGTGTTTTCTCAAACTCCTCAGGGAAGAGCACAATTTTGGAAATGTTCATAAATGCAGGAAGTTCCTTATTAACTTCTTTCTTAATATCCTGCAGAATCCGCTCGATATCTTCATGACCGAAATTCTGAGCATCAACAGCCTCATAGTCGGGATAGACAAGGACTTCAATTTTTCCATCATCATCCCTGGCAAGACATTCCTGAACATATTCCTTATTGTTAATGACAGCTTCAATTTCCTCAGGATAAATATTCTGACCGGAGGCCCCCAGAATCATATTCTTGCTTCTTCCTTTGATATAGATGAAATTATCACTATCAATCACCCCCAGATCCCCTGTATGAAGCCATCCCTCATCATCAATCATCTCCTCGGTGGCCTGCCTATTTTTGTAATAGCCAATCATATTATTCTCCCCTCTCACAAGTATCTCACCAACTTTATTGTAAGGGTCATCAGAGTCAATCTTAACTTCCATCCGATGGACTATGCGACCGGCTGAATGCGGTTGTGTTTCATGCCATGGGGCATAACTAATAAGAGGACCACACTCGGTCATCCCATAACCAATGGTCAACGGAAATCCAATTTTGCGAAGAAACAACTCAACATCTTTATTAAGTGCAGCTCCCCCAACAATCATTTCGCGAAATTCACCTCCAAAAACATCCACAAGCCGGGCTTTTATTTTTCCGTAAACGACCTTATTCAAAACAGGTAATTTCAACAGGGTTTTCATGGTTCCCTTTTCAATCTTCGGCAATATTTGTTTTTTAAAGATTTTCTCAAGAATTAATGGAACAGCGAGCACAAGGTGAGGCTTAACTTTCCGGAAAGCCTCAGTAATAATTGCAGGTGATGGTGTTCTTGAAAGGAAAGTAATATGACATCCCTCGGTGAAAGGCCATAAAAACTCAAAAAGACAACCATAAGCATGAGCCAACGGCAAAAAGGATACAATTCTTTCACCAGGGACAATATCAAAAGTGTCGCGGGCAAACTGGACATTAGACCAGATACTGCGGTGAGGCAATAATACCCCTTTCGAAAAACCTGAAGTCCCAGAAGTATAGGATAAAACCATCAGATCATCCGGTTTGGGCTCGTAAAAAGTGATTTTACTGACATTAAAATCATTCTCCATTTCATCAGTCTCCTTACGGCCTTTATCCACAGCGCCTTGCAATTTAGCATGATTATCCACCAATACAGAAAAGTCATTGACCGAAATGATTCCCTTTAAACCTGGCATTTTGGTTTCATCTATCTTTTCGAAAATATTATCAGCGGTAAAAAGGAGCACCGAACCCGAATGATTCACAATATGATTGATATCCGAAGAACTAAAATCGGGTAAAATTGGAACTATTACTGCACCATAAGTGACCGCACCCAAATACGAAAGAGCCCAATTTGTGGAATTTCGCCCTATCAGTGCTACCCTGTCTCCCTGTTTTATCCCGAGGGCTTTGTACACCCTGTGGCAACGATAAAGATATTTTCCAACTTCACGAAAGGTTATAGTACTACCTTTAAAATCGCTAAAAGCCGGCATTTCAGAGTAATTCTCCAAGGCAGACTTCACTAACCCTATATAACCGTTTTGTTCCATTTTTTTGGTGATTTATGTTATACCTGCTGAGGCAGGAAATACAAGATTTTGAAGGAAGGGCTATTGCATTTTACAGAAAAAAGGTATGCAACAAGAAAGCAAAAGTTCAACTTTTTTTTAAATCCGCCAAACCAAAACAATAAATTGCTCATAAAAAACAACATACCAGATTCTATTCTGTTCGCTTGCTTGTTAACCTGCTTCTTTTTAATAGTCTATTTTAATGTTCAACTATCTGCGGTTGATTGTATTTCCTGAGATTTGAACCTCTAAAAACAATAATTTATGAATAAAGCAGATTAAAGTACAAATCACAGGAATGATCATTTTTTTATTAAATTGCAAAACTAAAACAGGAAAAAGAATAACCAGTGAAAAAATTGTTAATCAGCTATCTGAAAAGGACAGGAAAGTTTTATCTGATGTTCTCCGGAGGATTTGACAGTTGTTCCATTCTTGGATGCGCACAGGAAGCAGGTCTTGAGGTAGTTCCGATATGGATTGATAACGGATTTAACAGAGTTACCGAAACAGAAATCAAACAGCAGGCCAGCAATATGGGTTGTAAAAATCTGGAAATCATCTCCATGAAACCAAACCCTGAGATCCTGAAAAATCCGGTTGACCGTTGCTATCATTGTAAAGGACAAATCATAAATCCTGTGATCTCCCGAAAAGACGCTCCTGTTTTTGATGGCACCAATGCTTCTGACAGTGCGAACTACAGGCCGGGAGTAAAAGCACTTCGAAAAGGAGGAGTCCGATCCCCGCTGGCAGAGTTAAATATCACCAAAGAACAGGCAAGGACAATGGCTATCACAATGGGAGCCGACCCGGTAATTGCCAATATGGAGGGATGTCTGGCAACACGATTTAATTACAATATGGATATTACCCCGAAACGCTTAGAAACATTGCGCAGCATAGAACAGGAGATCCTTAAAACCACTGGTGACCACCATTTGCGTTGCCGATTGGATGATGAAGACCATTTGCGCATTGAATGCAGGAACCAGGCTACTTTTATCAAGCTGATTGAACCGGAATTCAGACAAAAAATTGTGGAAAAAGGAAAACAAATAGCCACCTTCGTAACATTGGATATGGAAGGAGCAAGACAAAATGCTTTTGACAAAAAACTGGGCTTATGACATTTGACGAATTATACGATAAAATATTAAAAGGAGAAATGTCTAGGGAGGATGCCAGAAAACATTTCTCTCTGGAGTGGATGGAAACAGCACGTAATTACATTGCTGATGTAAACCGGGGAGCACGCATCAATATTCCTGAAATTATTTACGGAGAATACAAAACTGCAGAGCAATCCATTGAAATGGCGGAAGCTTTTCTTACAAAGCATTCCCAGATTCTGATTTCACGCAGTCCTCACCATGAGGCTATAATCGCTCATTTCAAAAAGCGGTTTGAGATCCACGAAACCCCCTTACTGCTGGCCATTGGTGAAATTCCGGAAAAAAGAGGTAATATACTGGTAATTAGCGCAGGAGCAGCTGACCATTCAGTAACGGCTGAATGTGCACTAGCCCTGAAAGCTCTGGGTGTGAAACCTCATGTATTTGAAGATCGGGGAATTGCTCATCCAACAAGAGTTCTGGATGCTGTAATGGAAGGAATGAAAAACAATGTGTCTGCGGTCGTGGTTGTTGCGGGAATGGAGGGTGCGCTGGCCCCCTTCGTCAGCTCACTGGTTCCACTTCCGGTTATTGGAGTTCCCACATCAGTAGGATATGGTTTTCGTGCCAAAGAGGCTGCATTGACCTCTATGCTAGCCTCCTGTGCTCCAAATCTTACAGTAGTCAATATTGACGGAGGCATCAGGGCAGCCGTTGTTTCCGGTTTAATCGCAAAAAACAAATAAACTATGCAACTTTTTATATCCCCCGAAGGCGGCATTGCGGGCGACATGTTTGCGGCAGCCCTTATTGATGCGGGTGCAGATGCAAAGAAAGTAACCGGTGCAATGCAGGCAGCAGCAGAAAAACTGGGAAGAACCACCATACGGCACCAGAAAACCATCGATGGATCTAGCAGATTATTTATTGAAGTTGAACATCATCACGGGCATCTATCCAGTACTAAGGCCACTCATTTACTTCAACATCTCTTCGACGACTTCAATATCCTACCTGATTACCGGCAATTTGGCATTAAAATGTTAAACCACCTTATCAAAGCAGAAAAGGAAGCACATGCCACATATGATTTCGATATGGATGATCATCACCACCATCATAATCATCACCATCATCATAAACATGAAGAACCGGAGGCATGGCTGCACGAAGCTCAGGACATTCTGATTGATGTAATGGGGGCTGTAATGGGATTGCAGGAACTCAAATCACCGGTCAAGGCATTTCTTACCTCTCCCGTAAGCTGGGGAGGAGGTTCAATTAGCTTTTCACATGGAACAATGCCGGTTCCGGCACCTGCAACAGCCGTAATGATCAAAAACAACGAGATTCCGGCTCAGGCAGGGCCTTTAGAAACAGAGTTGTTTACCCCAACAGGTGCTGCAGTTTTATCAGCTCTGGAAGCCAAACAGATAAAGCCATTCCCGGAAGATATTCAACCATTAAAAAGGGGTGCCTCCAGAGGTACGAAAGATTTGCCAATTCCGTCTTTGAAAATATCTTTGTTTAGTTAAAATTCCTTATGTTTCTTGTTTGCAATAATTAATCTTCCTGATCTGCACTCTATAAAAGTGCATTATAAATTAATTGCCTGTAGTGAAGTTGGGAATATACGTGAGGGCCTCGGCCGGGAAGAAGATAAACTATTCTTAAATTATTGTATTCATCTTCTTAAGGTCGGATGAAACTCGCAATTCATTTTCACATACACTTTTGTGCAGATTTGAGAGATAAAAGCAGCATGCTCATTTCATCAGTGCATACTACATACCGTGAATTATCCGCATGATTTACACCAATTAGCGAAACAACTTAAATAACCAGGCAAATCATCATTATCTACACTTTCTGTCTAAACATAAACATTGCCGATCTTGATAAGCTTGGGAATGTTCAAAAGCTTAATTTTGCGCCCGTTCAACTCTATCAGATTGTCAGCTTTAAACTCTGAAAGCAGTCTTATAACCGACTCTGTAGCAGTCCCTACCATATTGGCCAGTTCTTCCCGAGTCAGAGAAATCTGAAGAGTGTGGTCCTCATCAAGGTCGAATGTATCCATCAGGAGTAACAGCACTTCGGCAAGGCGCTCTCGTACGGTCTTTTGGGCAATGTCAGTAAGAAACTTGTTAGATTCTCCAAGTTCGCGACAGGTCAGTCTCATTAAAGCCATTGCAAATTCAGGATTCCCTTTAATAAAGCTGGTAATGATATCACCATGCAGATAACACAGAACTGCGTCCTGAACAACTTTTGCTGTGGTACAAGCTAACTCATCACTTACAATAGAACGAAATCCTATCAAATCTCCGCCTTTAGCAAAACGAATGATCTGTTCTTTTCCGTCAAAGCCGGTTTTATAGATCTTCAACACTCCACTGGAAACAATATATGAGCCATTGATACGACTGCCTTCATCATAGATAATGGAACCACGTTTATAACTGGTACAGGTAAGACTTTGATTTAATGTTTCGATTTCGGCATCAGTTAGGCCTCTAAAAATTTCAAAGGATTTAAGATTAATCTCCTCAACATTAACAGACTCCTGGGATTTTTTCATTTTTAAATATTTTTATGCGTAACCGGTTTTATGAACTCTTTTAGAAAAACCGTGGTATAGTCAAACGTATCATACTTTAACAACAAAATGCAATTTAAATTACTGCCTACAGTTTTATCCGGTACATTACCGGAAGTCCGGAGAATACAAATTCGATTTCTTTGAATTGAAAATCTTCCTTATTCACTATATATTAGGCATATTATTCATCAGCATCCAAAATAGATTGTCACATTCTGAGATTTAGACCAATTACAACCAGGCTTTACCAGTGACATCTGTCATAAACGTATACAAATATAAAAAGAAAGATTATATTTGCACCAAAATCATAAAATATAGATATATGGATATTTAAACACAAACAAATAAGTTTTGTTTTTCTTAAAGATGATGGCTCAAAAGCCACTTTGCAAACTCATTTTCACTTAAAGAACATTTTCACTAAAAAAATCAAACATTTAAAACTTTAAAACAAATAATATGAAGACATCATTAGATCTGAACTGGACCGGGAATATGTCGTTTGAGACTGAAATGAACGGAAATAAAATTATTCTTGATGCCGATCCTTCGGTAGGTGGTGAAAACAAAGGAGTTCGCCCTAAACCCTTGATGCTCTTGGCTCTGGCAGGATGTACAGGAATGGATGTAGCATCTATGCTCAAAAAAATGAGGGTTGAGCCGGAAGATTTCAGAATAACCATTGAAGCAAACATAACGGAAGAGCATCCAAAGCACTACAACAAGATGCATGTGATATATACCTTCAGAGGGAAAAATCTTCCTATGGAGAAGCTGCAAAAAGCAGTAAGCCTTTCAGAGGAGAAATATTGCGGAGTTTCTGAGGTATATAAAAAAGCGATGGAAATAACCAATGAGATACGAATTGAAGAGTAGCCTATACAAGCTGGAAGATAGGAGAATAGATGCCGGAAAAGCCCAAGGCTGAAGCTCAAAAATGGAAGCTGAAAAGTTTAAAACACCTGTTTTTGAACAATTAAATAGACCAAGATAATTATAACCTCTGGCAAGCTATTGAAATAAAAAAAAGCTGTCCTATGAAGGCAGCTTTTTTTTTATGTTCTTTCAATTAAAGATCAACTGGCTTTCAGCCGGCCGATATTGATTCGCTCAATACGTTCGATAGCAAAATCAAGTTTAATAGTAAGTTTCTTGGTCTTTTTTGAAGGCGTATGAAACATATGATCAATCATAATAGTTTCACAGATAGACCTTAAACCCCGGGCACCCAATTTAAACTCGACCGCCTTATCGACAATGTAATCCAACACCTCATCTTCAAATTCCAGTTCGATACCATCAATTTCAAAAAGCTTTTTGTACTGCTTAATGATTGAGTTTTTAGGTTCTACAAGAATTCTTCGTAAAGTAGCCTTATCCAATGGATTGAGATAAGTCAGCACCGGCAGGCGACCAATAATTTCAGGAATCAGCCCGAAGGATTTAAGATCCTGGGGTGAAATGTATTGTAAAAGATTACTTTCATCAAGATGCTCCTTATTTCGGGAAGCTGAATATCCAACGACTTTGGTATTCAGGCGTTGTGCTATTTTCCGGTCAATTCCGTCAAAGGCTCCACCACAAATAAAGAGGATGTTTTTCGTATTCACAGGTATCATTTTCT
>CAYOFH010000124.1:0-9951 GCA_964403175.1 uncultured Marinilabiliaceae bacterium | reverse complement strand
TCCTGCGCCATGGTTACTCCCTGTTTAATTCTGTCTGCCATTCCGATGCCATCGCGCAGGTTTCCGCCCAGCAGGAGTCCGGGAAAATGTTTTTGTATTGCCTCAATAGTTTCCAGTCGTTTTCCTGTGGAAATACCGTATTGGGGTATAGCATGGGTGTGGCGAAAGATGCGCAGAAGATCTGGTTCTGAATCGGGGACCATCATCATTCTTTGTAGTTCGGGAAACATCAGTTTTTTTATCTCCTCATCTTTGAAATCTACTATGTCCTGATTCCGAACTCCGCCCAGGAAGACAGATAGTAAAGCTCCGCCTTTTGGGGCGCGATTTTTGAGGAATGCAGATAAAAACAGAACACCCAGGATATCCCGGTGCTCACGTGAGGGAACCAGTCCACCGAAAGCTTTTAAGGGTATTCCGCGCCATTGCTTATAGCCAATGGCTACCTGAATTACTTTGGCATAAACCAGATTGGTGATTTTTTCCTTTTCGTCATTTCTGAGAAATGGCAGAATGTTTGGAACTTCATGTGCTCCAGTAGTGGTAATCAAGGCATCACTTTCGATCAATTCAGTTTTATTATGATGCCCGAATTTCGTGGTAAAGATATTATTGGCAGGACAGACACTAATGTTGTTACATCCAAGGAGGATTTCATTGTCATCAAATTTTTCTGTGAGGGCATTTACCAGATTATCGAGCCCTCCGGACATAGAGAACATCTTTTTGTTGGCTTTTTTATGGTAATTATAAAGTTCCGGGTCGTTTTTCTTTTCCCGGATCAGTTCTGCATGTTTTTTAAAAGTACCTTTAATAAAACTACCATAATCCTGTTCAAGGTTGTATAGCTTTGGAAGTGCATAACGGGTTACCAGCTGCGATGGGTCTCCGGCATAGATTCCCAGAATAAAAGGGTCAACTGCATAGTCCAGAAATGAATTGCCCATTCGTCGTTTGACCATTTCGGCCAGTGTTTCATCGGGATTTTTTCCTGGCTTTCTGAAAGGTTCAGTCAGCAATCTGAGTTTATCCTTCCAGGAAAAAAGGGGTGTTTTGATGCCTGCTTTGATGCAGGAGGGAAGGGTATGCCATCGTCCTTCTTTCCAGATCAGTCTTCGTTTAGCTTCTTCATTGGCCGGCTCTACCTGCACCTGATCCCCGAGTTCTTCAAAGAGTTCAGCCACTTCTGGATGAGAAATCATACCTGTATTAGGTCCGCTTTCAAAGACAAAACCATTCTCACGATGGGTGTGTATGGCGCCGCCGGTTCGGTTGTCTTTTTCCAGAATGGTCACTTTCCATCCGGCCTTTTTAAGGTAATATGCCGTTGTAAGTCCTGTTAGTCCTGCACCAATAATTGTTGCTTTCTTCATAGAATGCGATGATGTTTTTTTTTTTCTGTTCCCGGGGGTTTGGGTGTTTTAATAGTTTGAGGTTTACTACTTCGCCCAAGCTTCTTAGTATGAAAGAGGTTAAGGCTGAGGTTAAGGCTGAGGTTAAGAAGTGTTCTTTGCCTATGGTTCTAATTTCTAACTTCCATTCTTCAGCCTCCAACTTCTAACTTCTTGTTTCTAACTTTGAGATTACAGCTTCAATTCATTTGTGCTGCATATCCTTTTAATCCTTCCCCGGGGGATTTAGGGAGCACCCCTCTCAAATTGTTTTAGAGAAACGCTTTTCGCCCGCATTAAGTTTAGGGTCAAAAACAGCTGCAATATTCCGGATAAGGAAACGCCCTGTCGGAGTGACGGTTATCTCTTCATTATTGTACTTCACCAATCCATCTTGTGCTAGTGGAATTAGGTCTTCAGTATTGAATTGTGTCAGTTCCTTAAGTGTTTCCGGAGTAGAATTGATACGAGAAGCCACTTCTTTCCAGTTAAGTCGGTTGTTACACATAATTTCGTTGATTACCTCACGAACGGCAATATCTGTATTGCTCATCAGGTAACCTTTTTCTACGGGTGCTTCACCTTTGTTTATTGCTTCAATGTAATCAGGAATATTTTTGGTGTTTTGCACATAAGCATCGTGTAGCTGACTTATGGCTGACATTCCGAAAGCATAGACCTGACCGGTGGTGTTGCGGGTGCAATATCCCTGAAAATTTCTGTGTAGTGTTTTGCTTTTAATAGCAATACTCAACGGGTCTTCTGGTTGGGCATAATGATCCATACCTATGGACACATAGCCTGCATTAAGGAGAGTTTCCCTTGCATTGTCAAACATCTGCATCTTTTCATCGGGACCGGGAATGCCGTTTTTTTCCAGTGTTTTCTGATGCCTTTTTACCCACGGAACATGTGCGTAAGAGAACGTCACAATTCTGTCTGGTTGTGCATCTATGGCCTGTTTGATGGAATGTGTAAATGACTCCGGAGTTTGATAGGGGAGACCGTAAATGAAATCAAGATTCACCGATGCCCCGTTGTCCCGTAGCTGTCTGATGATATCCTTGATTGGCATAGCAGAAGGTTCTCGATTTACAGCCAGAAGAATTTTTGGGTCAAAATCCTGAATGCCCAGACTCATGCGGTTAAAACCCATTTTTAGCAGTCGGTCGATGTATTCCACTGTAAGGTAAGCAGGGTTGCATTCGATGGCAATTTCAGTATTTGAGGTGGTTTGGAAATACTGATAGATGACATTCATTATTCGTTCTATCTGGTCGGCTGACAGGGCATTTGGGGTGCCTCCTCCCCAATGAATTTGTGTGACAGGGCGGGACTTGTCAATATATGCTGCTATCAGTGCTATCTCCTTGATGAGTGCATCAACATATTCTTCATAAAGATTGTTGTTGCGGGAAATCATAGTTGTGCAGCCACAATATAAGCAAAGCCGGGAGCAAAAAGGGATATGAAGATATAATGAAATCGATTTTGGATAATGCTTATTCGATTCCTCCAGTGCCCTGATGTAATCTGAAGCCGGAAATCCTTCCTTAAAAAAAGTGGCCGGAGGATAACTGGTATATCTGGGAATTGGAAGATTATACTTATCTAATAATTTTTTGTCAATCATTTTTCCACTACTTTCCTGAATAATATCCGTGATAAAATTAATAAGACAAGACCTATATGGGCTTCAAGAATAAACATTCCGTGATAGCCGTAGGTATTGGCAAATTTACTAAGGGCAATGGTCAGAAACAGGCTGCTTAGATGTGTGATGATAATTTGTATGGTGAAGTCAGTTCCTTCCAGCCCCGGACGGACTTTATCCATGGCTACTGTATATATAAATACCGAAGCTATGCCGTAGGTTCCCCAGACCATGGAGCTGGCAACATAAATACCCCATAAGGGAACCTGACCATGCATCATCCAAACGAAAAACAGAGATGATAAAAACCCTGCCAGTAAAATTATTTGCAGGGCATTGGTTCTGTTTACTCTTCGGATGATCCATCCACCACCCAGTGAGAATGTTGCTCCCACAGCAGTTCCATATATTCCTGAGATCAACCCTATTTCTTTGGCCGTATAACCCTGATCTACCATAAAAGGTTTAAACATGGATAGAAGACCTATGATTCCGGAATAATAAACAAACAGCAATAGAAGGTGTCTTAAGTTTCCTTTCTGTTTGAAAAAACTGAACCCATCATCCCATTTGGGCCTTCGCTTTGGCGCAGGGGTTGTTTGTTCCAGTGGTAACCTGGCAAATGTTACGGGCACTAGCGCCATGGTTACCAGAAATGCAAGTAATAGCAAGAGTGCCTGCCAGCCAATGTAGTAATAGGCCATCAGAAGGACTCCGCTGCCAATGGTGGTACCCAAAAAGCTCCCTCCTGATTGCATGCTGTTTCCATAACTTCGTTCTTGAGGTTTAAGTGTGAGTATGGCAAATGCATCGGTGGCGATGTCCTGAGTGCCTGACGCGATGAAGGCGATTACAACAAGTACTATAATTGTGGTGAAATCGCTGGATAAATTGTAAAAGCTGATCAAGACAATAACCATGGCATAGAACACCTCAGAGCCTAAAATCCAGCGGCGATAATGTTTTCGCGACGGACTTGTATGGTCTACCATGGGCGCCCATAGAAATTTTAAGATCCACGGTATTTTTATCAGCTGAATGAGTCCGATAGAGGTCAAAGAGTAATCTTCCTGCCTCATGATTACGGGTACCACTGTAGAGAAGAAACTCATAGGGATGGATTGGGCCAGATAAAGGCTCAATAGGGTTCCGTATTTTTTAAAGGATTGGTTCATTAAATGACCTGCTTTTTCTGTTTGTATTCACTTTTTAAATTTCGGATTTCGAAGTACTGCATTTTCATTATCATCTGAGATGCCGGCTTATAACTTCTCTAACCTTCAATTTGTGATCTCCGTTCCCGAACTTCTAACCTCCAAACTCTGACCTTTGATTTCCAGCCTCTAAAACGTTGCTTTCAATCCGGTGCTAAAGTTAGCAGGAATTCCCCGTTGAGCATAATTATTCCCTAATGCACTAAACCTGAATACCTGATAATCGTTGTTAAAAATGTTTCTTGTTCTAAAGAAAAGGCTGATATTTTTTCTTTTAAGTGTAATCGATGCGTTCCATATTCCATAATAGTCTTGAGAGGCGGTGTTTTCATCATTCCAATACAATTTCCCTGTTCCCTGATAATTGATGTTTAGGCTGGCCTTTTCAAGCAATGGACTATTTATGGGAATATTTATATTTTGTCCTGCATACAGAGTTACCCTGGGTGCATAGGGCAGGTAGTTTCCCGATAGATTGGTGCTGTCATTTTTCTGATATTCAGAAAAAGTGGCTTCTGTATAGCCTGTATTGATGGTGGTTTCCAGAAATTTATTGGGTCTGAGGCTCAACTCAGCCTCCAGTCCCTTGCTTTCGGAACGGCCTGCATTTTTGAGCATTGAGCCTTGTCCGCTTGGTACGGGTTGATATATTTGCTGGTTTTTCCAATCTATGTAGAATCCTGTTATGCTGAAGCGCAAAAGATTGAGCACCCATTTGGATTTCAGGCCTGCTTCATAATTCCAGCTGTGCTCCGGGTCAAATGTTTGATCCTTAGGGTGCTCAAAAGTACTGTTAAAGCCCCCGGTTTTGTAACCTTTTGTTAATGATGCATAGATGTTTAAAGCATTTGATACTTGATAATCGAGGGTGATACGAGGTAGAATTTCAGAGAATTTCAGTTCTGAATCTGTACTATCCATAGGGATGACAGCTTCGTTTACAATCATATCGTGATAATAATTTTGTGTGGCTTTTTCCCAGTCTATCCTTACACCTGGGGTAAGAGATAGTCCTTTAAGTACAAAGTCTTTTACATTGCTTTGGGCAAATAAAGCCAGACCTGAATTGGAATGTTCATAATCCTTTCGTATTTGGGTGGAGTAGTTTTCACCTGTTTCCACTCTGACATTTTTTTCGAGAGTATGAAGAAATCCAAATACGCCAAAAACAGTTTCGATTTTGCTGCTTTCAAGGGTAGCGGTTATCTCCTGTGACAGAATGTGCTGTGTTTGCGGCTGCGAGACAATGAAAAGAGGTTCGGGGGTAAAATCCTGGTCAATAATTTGCTCTTCGTCAATGTATTGACTGCTGGTTACAGCGTTTATTGTTAAGTTGTTACGGCTCCATGTGTTTACCAGTCCGGCAGTTGCCAGATTTCTGTCATAGCCGCTGGTTTCGTTATAGTTGACTTGCTGAAGTACATCTGTTTCTTTGTCAATGATGCCGTAGGGATAACCATTTTGTTTGCTGTTTTCAGTGGAAACAATCAGGTCTGTCTTAAAATCATCATTCCAGCGATGAATTACTCTAGCTCTTCCGTTGTAAACGTCCATTTTATCGGCCATTTTTTCTGTATGCATGTTTTCGAAAAAACCATCCTGGTGCCGGTATTGACCACCAATCTGAAAGTCTGTTTTTTCTCCAAGGGGTTGGTTAATGGTGAGCCCGTAATTCTGACGACCGTAATTACCTAATTCAAACTGTGCTTTAATCTTTTGATTGTTTTCCGGGCTTTGAGTATAAACATGAATCAGACCTCCCATATTGTTGCGTCCATACATTGTGCCCTGCGGTCCGCGTAAAACTTCCACCCTTTCGATGTTGTAAAACTCAAAATCAAAAGATGATTTGTCAAACTGGGGTACATTGTCCACGTACAGACCAATTGCCGGACTATTGATTCGTGACCCGATTCCTCTGATGTAGACGGGTGTGGTAAGTTTACTGCCATAGGAAGGCATGTACATATTTGGAACCCGGGAGGTAAGGTCGGTCAATCCGTTTACCTGTTCCTGTTCTATCTGATCCATAGGAATAAGGCTTGTGGAAATAGGTAATTCCTGCAGGGGTCTTTGTTCCCGGGCACTTTTAATCACTACTTCACCCAATTGGACAGTTGGGAAATTTAAACTGTCCAGAGAAACTAAAATATCTTTTTTATGATATGCAGTTTGCGCCTGCCCGTGATTAATGAAAAATAATAGCAAGCCAAAAAGCAAAAGCAGGGGAAGATGATTTCTTGGTATAATCATTTTTAAGATCTTCTGTTGCAAATATTTCCGAAAATAAAGATGTTTCAGACTTTTTTGTGCATGGCTTGATATATGATATCAAAACCACTTTGCGAAAAAGCTGATAATTTGATACTTATAACCTGTATATATGGTGTTTCTGATTGAAGATTGTCTTAAACAATTTTCAGGAGAACTCCTGCAGGTGGTGCACGGTTCGGAATATTTTTGGAAAGAAAAATGTGAGTAAGTTCCTCGGAATAATTTGGTGTAAAATTTAATTCCCAGGGAATTAGTGAAGATGAAGCGGTTTGTCTGTCCGGTATGCATGCCATTGCCTTCCAACAGCAATGAATGTTTTTTTTGTGGAATTGATGAGTTACTTCTTTAAAATATAATGAATCCTTGTTGCAGGAGACAATACAACTATGTTTCCGGATGGTTTTATCATCGGAAATTGTTGCCTCCTTGTGTACAGGCTTAAATAAAAAAGCCGCCACATAAAAAGCGATTATTAAAACATAAGGTAGATGTGTGGTAAATAGTCCGATCTGGAACATAGTAAATCCTTTTCTACGCAGGTCAAAGGTAAAAAAAAAGAAGAATTTTTATTAATTATATAATGGTTATTTGCGGAATATTTAGTCCGAGGTTTTTATTCCGGCCGGACCGCATAAAAACACTCGTCCTTCTGGATATATAAATAATGAGGCTGTCTAAAAACAATACTCCGTTAAACTTTTATAAAAGCCTAAAGTTCAAGCGTTTGTAAGCGAATGAGTTTTTGCCTTAAAGTACAGATTTTCAATGTTATATGATTTAGCTTAAATCTTATATCTAAAAGTCTAACGATCTATTGTAAAAAGTTAGTATTGCGTATTTATGTTTTAATTATGTAACAAAAAAACAAAAAAAATACGTGAGAAGTAGTTTTATTAAGGGGTATATAGTATCTTTTGTGTTGTATTTTTTAATGCTGCGATGATTTGATGGGGGTGAGTCAAATAAAACTTGATAAATATTTCCATAACCCCTGTTTATGATGTATATTTGTGAATCTTCCTTGCAGTTTAGTGATTTTGTTGCTGCATTGTATCTGGGTTTGCATTGAGGTTATTCTTTGCGTCAGATGAGACGGAATAACCAGGTTATTATTCTTAATTGGTGCCGGTTTGCTTTGGGGCTAGAATGGTTTGGATTCAAAGCCGGAAGCAGTGTGTCAAGTGGGCGTACAACGGTCCAGGCCCAGACTGCCACACAGGCGGCTGCTGTTGCAGGTGCATTGATGTGGATGGTCGTCGAGTTGGCTCACCAGGGAAAAGCTACCGCGCTGGGTTTTGCCAGTGGAAGTTTAGCGGGTCTGGTTGCTGTAACCCTGCCGCCGGAATGGTACAGCCATCCGGAGCTCTCATTTTGGGAGTGGTGGCTTCCCTGGTTTGCTACTTTGCCATTCTTCTGAAAGACAGAATGAAAAATGTTGATAGTTTTTCAACGACCTTGTTTGTGTTGATTTTTAGAAAAGACATAATCTTAAATTTTTATGGTTTTTCTCAAATCCTGATACACCGGAATGATTTCCAACCCTTTTGTATCCATTAGCCGGCGGGTAGACGCAAAATTACGGGTAAAACCCAGAATAAAACCTCCGCCTCCGGAACCACAAAGTTTTAAAATATATTCATCAGACTCAATACCCTCATCCCACAACGCCTGGACTGAAGGTGGTACCATCGGTGTCAAATATTTCTTTTGTAAAAAAGATAATTCTTTCAGGTTTTTATAAAACTCTGATTGATGATTGCTTATCAGGTCGTTAATGCAGGCATTATTCAAAGGAGTTAGTTGGTAATCAATAAAATCTTTAAATTCTCTGTTTTCTTTGTAATTAGTCATGAATTGTTCCACCAGTGGAGCTGTTTTTCCGGGTTTACCACTGTTAATGAGAAAAATGGCATCCGATCTTTCCTCATTATATCGGGGAAGCCCCACAGGTTCAATGTGATCCAGATCTTTCAGTAATAACGGATGTTTGAAAAAGCAAATTAGCGGGTCTATTCCTGAACTGGTACCATGAAACCATGACTCCAATTGTGAAAGCTGTTCCTTTAGGCGGCGTATTTCCCCGGAAGACATGTTATCACGATCAGGAAAGGAATGGGTTACATATTTCTCAAAAAATGCAGCAACGAGTGCTCCGCTACTTCCTAGTCCATATCCCTCGGGGATGGTTGATTCAAAATAAAGACCATTGTCAAGATCTTCTTTTAGTTGATTGGTATTGAAGTTGCTGAGTATTTCATTGTTGTTGACCAGTGATTGCAGATAATACCAAAAATCATAAAGGTGTTGATTGCTTCGTTGAGCAAAGGCCAGATCAGTATAGCTGTTCCTGTTGGGGAAAGTCAGTTGTCCGTTGAAGTGAGAATATGGAATTGTTAATCCCATCGAACCTTTTATGATGGTATATTCACCAAAGAGCATTATCTTGGAATAGAATATTTTGCCTGCTTCGTTCTGCATTTTTTCAATCTTTATCCTGCTTAATTTAGTGAGTTAGGTAGTTATTATTTTTTGGGGCCCTCTACCCACAAAGTCCCGTATAATACGCCCTTTTTCACATAAAGGTTTTAATTGCTTTTCCTGCCATTCCTTAACTTCTTTTGAGAATTCATGGGGATAAAACAAATGAATATTGGGTCCGGCATCCATAGTAAAGGAAACCGGGATATCCTTTTCCTGTCGGTAGCTCCTGATTTTTTCTATTATTAATAATGAGTTAGGTTGTAAGAGGGTGTAAGAGGGGATGCTGCTCATCATAAGTGCATGAAGGGAAAGGGCCTCGGATTCTGCCAGAGCAATAAATCCATCTAAATCTCCTGTTTCGAGTTGTTTTAAAAGCGTAAGCGTATTGTTATATGCTTGTGAAATTCTTCCGCTCCGGTAAGGGTGGTTATTCATTAATGCGTGACCGGCTGAACTGCTGACCGGTTTGGAGGAGCTTTTTACAATCAGAATGTCATCATGGAAGTTTTGGAAAACCGGAGCTACTGAAACCGGAACCGGAATTGCATAATTGTCGGAACTTTCAGGAATTTCTGGCAGCCGTCCCCAAAGATTCCACCCTCCGTAAACTGACCTGGCTGCACTTCCTGAACCTATACGGGCAAGTGAGGATACTTCTGAAATGTTTAAAGAATTATTAATGTCGATCTGTTGTTGCAAATCGGCCAGACATAATGCCAATGCACTCATAGCACTCGCTGAGGAGGCAATTCCTGTACTATGAGGAAAGGTATTGGAACTTTCAATTTTCAAAAAATTTTTCTTTATCAGCGGGATGCGTAGCTGTATTGATTCAAAAAAATTACTGATTTTTTTTTCGAAGCCTGCGTTTTTCTTTCCATCAATCAGGAATAAAAATCTTCCTTCCTCTGATGGGGATAAAGTGACTTTGGTGGTG
>CAYOFH010000123.1:0-10063 GCA_964403175.1 uncultured Marinilabiliaceae bacterium | reverse complement strand
GCATTGCTTCAACTATTCTAAAACTTAACAATATTAGAGCAGCTCAGGACAAAGGTTAAAGTACGATTTATCATTTTAAGTCATCAGCATTAAGTAAAAGTATCAGAAAAAGAGGACAAAGTATTTCCTAAACCAATTAATCGCCTTATATTTGCATTCTCAAAAAAAGTAGGTTGTTTAATTATAATTATTTAGAAACATGCCCGTAAAAATCAGATTAGCGAGACACGGACGAAAAAGGTATGCTTACTACCACATTGTGGTAGCAGATAGCAGGGCGCCACGAGATGGTAAATACATCGAGCGGATTGGATCATACAATCCCAACACAAATCCTGCTACAATCGAATTAAACTTCGATAAAGCCTTAACATGGCTTGGCAAAGGCGCCCAACCTACTGATACTGCCCGTGCAATCCTGAGTTACCAAGGAGTACTCATGAAAAAACACTTGCTCGAAGGTGTAAAAAAAGGTGCTTTTGATGAAGCCGAAGCTGAAAATCGATTCCAGAAATGGATGGAAGAGAAAGAAGGCAAAATTCAGGCGAAAAAAGACCAGCTTTCTTCGGAAAGTGAAAAAGAGCGTAAAGCCCGTCTTGAGCAGGAAGCCAAAATCAATGCCGAAAGAGCTGAGAAACTGGCCAAAAGAAATGCCGAGCTGGCTGCTGAAGCTGAAGCTGAAACAAAAGCTGATGCAGAAGAAGAAGCTGCTGAAGAAACACAAGAAGAGGCTCCAGCTGAAGAAGCAGCGACCGAAGAACCTAAAGCAGAGGATGCCGGTTCTGAGGAGGAAAAGAAAGCTGAATAAATTCTTTATCTGTTCTTCAACGATATTAAAACCTGTTTGCTCTAAGCAAACAGGTTTTTTTATGACCTTTACTGCTTGACTTTTTAATAAATAATGAGAAATAGCCTTTATTATTCTTTTTTAAACAAAAATAACAAGAGCTCTTCCAAACCTCCTCAGCCCAACAGAATCAATAAAGAAATAAATCTCTATTTTCCAGAATGGTTTTAAATATGACTTAATGCCATTGACAAACTGATTGCAAAGAAGGAAAAATGAAGTAAAAACCTTACTTTTGCAGCGATTTTCAGGAACCAAAAAGATACACCATTTTATAAATTGTTTGGACATGCAGTATAAAACAGTAACAGCAGAAGAAGCTGTTAAAGTAATCAAATCAGGCGACCGAATTCACTTAAGTAGTGTTGCTGTAACTCCTCATGCACTCATCAGAGCCATGGTTGAGCGTGGGAAAAAAGGAGAATTCAAAGACATTAAAATCCAGCACATCCACACCGAAGGACCTGCTCCATATGCTGATCCTGAACTGGAAGGCATTTTCCAACTGGAGTCGTTTTTCGTTGGCGGCAACGTAAGAAAAGTAACCCAGTCCGGATATGCAGATTATATACCGGTATTCCTCAGCGAAACACAAAAACTCATTCGCGAAGGTTATCTGAAGGTAAATGTGGCAATGATACAGGTATCTACTCCTGACCGCCATGGTTATGTTTCTCTCGGAACCTCTGTTGATGCAACCCTTGCAGCCGTTGAGTGTGCTGATATAGTAATTGCTCAAATCAATAAGTATGTTCCGCGTACATGGGGAGATGCACAGATCAATATGCGTGACATCGACTATTTTGTGGAACACGATGAACCTCTCTTCATCCACAATAACGCTCCTCTTTCGGACATTGAACGTGCCATTGGTCACAATGTAGCCGAATTGGTCGAGGATGGGGCATGTCTTCAAATGGGTATTGGTGGTATCCCCAATGCTGTATTGGCAGAACTGGGCAACCACAAAGACCTTGGTGTTCATACAGAAATGTTTTCTGACGGAATTCTTCCCCTTGTGGAAAAAGGAGTTGTAAACGGCAAGAAAAAGCAGCTGGACAAAGGACTGATGGTTGCTTCATTCCTCATGGGATCGCAGGATCTTTACGACTTTGTGGACGATAATCCTCAGGTTGCTATGATGGACGTACAACACACCAACAGTGTGAATGTAATCCGCAAACAGAAAAAAGTCACCGCCATCAATTCCGCCTTGTCGGTTGATATTACCGGCCAGGTTTGCGCCGACTCAATCGGAACTACTCACTACTCGGGAGTAGGCGGACAGATCGACTTTATCCGCGGTGCAGGTTATTCCGAAGGAGGAAAGCCCATAATTGCCATGCCATCGGTTACAGGAAAAGGCGTTTCCAAAATTGCCCCGGTACTAATGGAAGGATCAGGCGTTGTAACCACCCGTGCCAACATGCACTGGCTGGTAACTGAATACGGTGCAGTGAATCTTTATGGAAAAACTCTTCAGGAGCGTGCCCGCTTAATTATTTCTGTGGCTCATCCCGATCATCGGGAAGTGCTTGATAAAGCAGCTTTTGATCGTTATGGCTCACATTACTATTTTGTTTCGAAGTAAACATCGAATCGATATAAGAAAAAAGCCGGTTGCAAAAAATGCAACCGGCTTTTTATCTTATAATAAATGATTCAGTTTTTTACCGAAAGAATTTAACTCAGAAAAAAAGTTTTATTCAAACAATTGATTGCCTGAGGTACTTGAACCTTTCACAAGAATATCCCCTGCGGAAATTTCAAGGCGTTCATCGGCAGTACTATTCCCAACTTTTAACAGGCCGGACCCTGACTTAAGCTGAAAGCTTAGACTCTCTATTTCATTGAGTAATTCCATTCTTATATCACCTGATATAGAGTTAAAACTACTGTTCCCGGTCAACATAATTTCTGTACCAAACTGCTTGCCACTCACGGAGGACAAATTAAGGGCTCCTGTGATATCTTTGAGTTTCACATCTCCCGACACAGTCTTGCAGGCCAGGCTTCCCTTCGAAACAATAACCTCAACACTTCCGGAGGTAGTTTTTAAAGAGGCATCACTCATCAGGTCTTCAACCATTAAATCACCTGATGTGGATTTCATTGATGTCTCACCTTCTACCATGCGCACTCTGATACCTCCTGAAGTGCTACGTCCGGAAAAATTTCCTTTTACATCAGCCACCCGAATGTTTCCACTTACAGATTTAGTCACAAGTGAACCTGCAATCAATGATGCATCAATATCTCCTGAAACAGATTCAAGGAGTATATTGGAACCCGCACCGGATACATTAATATTACCAGACACGCTACTCAAGGCCATATCGTCACTACCAATTTTTTCGACATCCACATCACCGGAGACGTTTTTTACTTTAAGAGCCACATTGTCCGGCACCTTAAAAGATAAAAAACCTTTAACAACACCTCTGATATTGTTGGGATGGTCAACCCACACTTTAATTTCACTGCCGTTTTGAGAAACTTCAATGGAAAAATCGTCTCTACCCCTTGTACCTCTTATTTCTCCCAGAAGATGAACCTGAGAGTTATCTCCGGGTTTTACAGTGACATCACAAAAAACTCCCTCGACAATAATACTACGAACACCGTCAAACCGGCTGTCCACCTGGTCAATCAATTCCTGTGCTTCGGAGTTATGACAACCCGCCAGAAGTACAAGTACAAAATAAAGAGAAATAAACTGTTTCATAAATTCAAATTTTAGATTAGGTAACTTATACAATTGATAGACTTTCAGTCAATAGTGTCTGTAGCAGGGTTTCAGATACTGATATGCTCTGGGCAGTAACGAAATCATATGAGTAGGACGCTGTAACCTCCGGATTAGTTACACCAATGCTAAACAATTCTTTCAGCCAGTGACCGAACATCAATGCCGGCAAGGTTTCCTGAACTCATCAGCAATAAATTGGCATTTTGAAGAATAAGACCGGATAAATACTGCTTCAATTTTTCTCCATCAGTAAAAACAGTCAAATCTTCTTTTCCAAAGGCGGTTTTCACATCTGCTACCGAAATATCCGGAAGCTTTTTATGGGCAACAACATCAGGATTGAAAAAAACCACGGCCTCATCGGATGCATCCAGCGCACCTTTATATTGAGGCAGAAAATCGCGGTTTAAACTACTGAAGGTGTGAAGTTCAACTACAGCCAGAAGCCGTCTTTCCGGAAACTGATCTTTTACCGCTGCAACTGTGGCTTTAACTTTTGACGGAGCATGTGCAAAATCATAAAACACCATGGAATGATCATTTTGTGCAAGGGTCTGCAATCGCCGGGCAGCCCCTTCAAAACTTTGCATAGCTTCCCAGAATTCTGTTTCTGAAATGCCTGTTTCCATAGCTACTTTCAATGCACCAGCCAGATTTTGGAAGTTATGATGTCCGAAAACTTTGAGTTCTGTTTCTTTTCCATCAACATTCACAAAGGTTTTTCCATTTTTGGAAACAGTAAGAATCTCATTGTAGGGCACAGACTCAAAAGTATCATAAGATTCAGAAATTTTCTTCAGTACAGGATCATTTGCATAATAAAAAAGTTTTCCATCCTGTTCAATTGTTTGAGCAAAAAGACGGAACTGATCATTATACTCACCCTCTGTGGGAAAAACATTGATATGATCCCATGCAACACCTGTAATCAATGCCACATGAGGTTTGTACCATAAAAATTTAGGACGACGATCAATGGGAGATGACAGGTACTCATCGCCTTCAAAAACAGCGATATCAGAATCGTCTGAAAGTTCCACCATGGTATCAAAGCCTTTGATCTGGGCTCCAACCATATAATCAAACTTTCTGCCGAGCGTTTTCAGCACATGAAGAAGCATCGAAGTTATGGTTGTTTTCCCGTGACTTCCAGCAATAACAATGCGCTTTTTGTTTTGTGTTTGTTGAAAAAGATATTCAGGATAAGAATAAACTTTGAGTTCCAGTTCCTGAGCCCGCAAAAGCTCGGGATTATCAGGACGCGCATGCATCCCAAGAATTATGGCCTCTATATCTTTGGTAATTTTCCGGGGAAACCAACCCTGATCATCCGGAAGCAAACCATGTTGTTGCAACCTGGATTTGCTGGGTTCAAAAATCTCATCATCAGAACCGGAAACACTAAATCCTTTTTTGTGCAGGGCAATGGCAAGATTGTGCATTGCACTGCCGCCGATAGCTATAAAGTGTACTCTCATAAATTTGCAGACTCTTTTATATTGTTAAGCCAGCAAATTAATCATTTTTCACTTAAGATATGTAAAGCTTATTGAGCGAAGTATTACTTAACTTTGAGCATCTTCTCTTTAGTCGGGATTATTAATGATTTCCATTGGGAGAATACAGGGGCCTCTGCCTTTAAGTCCCCATTGCCAGGCTGCATGCAGGTCAAAATGAAGTGATCTCGAATTCCCTTCGGTCTGAACCAGACGGTTGCGACGAGCCACAACAAAAGAATTATCCGGAAATTCATCCCATCCACCGATAAGATAATCCACACTCCCATTGGTTCGGTCATTGATACTTTCAACAAAGGAGGTACTATAAAGAATCAAATCAATACCTTTATGATCAAGAGCCGCACGCAGGTGTTCTATATATTGCTCTACAATCACATCATTATGATCTATTACAAGCACCAGGTGAGATACCTCTGGACGTGAAGAGAGGAAAGTCTCAACCAGTAGCATCTCCCCGGGAGTAGCATCAAACACAATATATGGAATGTCGAATCGCTCGGCTACTTCTGCAATATCACCTATCCCCTGTTGACCGGCAATAACAATTTCCTTGTCAGAAGGGACGACCGATGATAGAACACAACTCAAAGCATATAGCCTGTTATGCTTGAAGAAAATGGTTTCAAAACCCGTACGGTAGAATTGCTCGGGATGGATAGGATCACATGTCCACATATTGATCACGCTCAGATTCAGGTGTTCCGGCACCGCCCCGACAGTAGAAAAATCAGCAATGTTCATAGAATTTATTTTTATAACAGATGCATCTCTGATTTACAAAGAAAACCTGCTAATTTTACTTGAAAATTAAAAGTACATTACCAAACCCTTAACCCGTTCTTTTCCTTTGACAATCAAAACAGGGTAAACACGTATAAATTAAGAGAAAATTAATTATATCCGGAAACTGGAAAAAGAATTCAGAAGTTGCAGATTAGAGATTAGAAATTATAAAACAAATACCAGATGTAAAAAGCTGACAACCAGGTTTTAAAGGCAAAAAACGCCGGAAAACTGAAGAAAAATTGCTTTCCCGAATGGTCTGGACAGGGTTTTTATCTGCAACGGCCTGAAAAATCAATGTATTCAACCTTTATTTATTAATCTGAAGCCAATCATCTCTAACCTGGATTATTGACTTGCGTCGAACTTCGTTTCATAAATTAGTGGTATTTAAATATTCTATATCGAAAACTTATGAATAATCCGGGCTAAAGAACATTTTAAACTGCTACAAGCAATATTTAGAAAACTCTTAACCCTAAACAGACACTTTTAATAACTTTACATCCTCAAAAGAGGAAGAAATATGACAGAAGATCCCGAAATATTTGTTGATATAATATTGCCAATTCCATTGCCCAGATTGTTTACTTATTGGGTACCCCCTGATATGGTCGGCGGTCTGCAACCAGGGATTCGGGTAGTGGTTCCATTTGGTAAAAAGAAGCAATACTCGGGAATAATATTTTTGGTGCATAAAAATAAACCAGTTGATTACGAAACCAAACCCATCCTGTCAGTTTTGGAATCCAATCCCATTGTAAACAGTACCCAACTGGATTTCTGGCAATGGATGGCGGAGTATTATCAATGCACACTGGGAGAAGTTTACAAGGCAGCCCTGCCATCAGGACTAAAACTGGAAAGTGAGACAAGGGTTTATTACAATCCCGATTACATCCAGATGGATGAACTTCCGGAAAAAGCATTGAAGATCTTATCTTTTCTTGCTGAAAAAAAATTCTGCTCCGTTCAGGAAATAAATTCTTTCCTGAATCAGAAAAGCAGCATGTCGCTGTTGCAGAAACTCATGGAAGAAGGGGCTATATTTGTCAGTGAAAGACTGAAAGAAAGATATAAAGCTAAAACTGAAAACCATATCCGGATAGGGCCCAATTATCGAAATGAACAACAGCTCCACGAGGCTTTTAACATTTTGGAAAAAGCCCCAAAGCAATTAAATCTGCTCATAACTCTGATTCAAAAGACTGGCGGAGCAGGCAAAGCACTAAAAGGCTCCGGCATTGCCAGAAAAGAACTGCTGGAAGAAAACAAAAGTGCCACTGCGGCTTTGGGAGAACTGATAAAAAAAGGCATCTTTGAACAATACGCTCATGAAGTAGGACGTCTGGGCAGGAGCATGGAAGAAGTGCAGCAGAAAAACAGTTTTTCCCCTGCCCAGCAGAAGGCATATCTTGAAATAGAAAAAGCATTTGAAGATCAGACAGTGGTTCTATTCCATGGTGTTACCTCCAGCGGAAAAACAGAAGTTTACATCCATCTCATAGAAAAGTACCTCAATCAGGGACAACAAGTACTATATCTGCTACCGGAAATCGCGCTTACCACTCAGATTACCACCCGCTTAAAGCGCCATTTCGGCAACAAACTGGGCATTTATCACTCCAAATTTAGCAGTGAAGAGCGTGTTGAGGTCTATCGAGACCTTCTTGAAAACCAAAACTACCGCGTAATTCTTGGTGTCCGGTCATCAATATTTCTGCCTTTTCATAATCTGGGACTTGTCATTATTGACGAGGAACACGAACACTCCTTTAAGCAGTTCGACCCCGCTCCCCGCTATCATGCACGCGATGCAGGTATCATGCTTGCCCACAAACACGGGGCAAAAGTTTTGCTGGGAACCGCAACCCCCTCCATCGAGAGTTATTACAACGCCAAAAAAAGAAAATACGGTCTGGTGGAACTTCACACCCGCTTTGAAGACATTCAACTGCCAAGAATACTGGTAACTGACACCCGCGAAGCACGGCGTAAAAAACAGATGAAATCACACTTCACCCCGATTCTCCTGGAGCATGTGGAAGAATCGTTGAAAAACCGGCAGCAGGTAATTCTTTTCCAGAACAGGCGAGGGTTTTCACCGTTTCTGGAATGCAAAGTCTGCTCCTGGGTGCCACGGTGCAGTTTCTGCGATGTGAGCATGACCTATCACAAAAAAATGAACCAACTGGTTTGTCATTACTGCGGACACACAGTGACTACTCCGGCGACATGCAAGGCCTGCGGTAGTCCGGCCCTCTCTACACAGGGTTTTGGAACAGAGAAAATCGAGGAAGAAATTAAACTCATGTTTCCTGATGCAAAGGTAGCACGTATGGATCTGGATACTACACGATCGAAAAAATCCTACCTGAATATCATTTCCGATTTTGAAGAGGGGAAAGTCGATATTCTGATTGGCACACAGATGGTTACCAAAGGGCTGGACTTCGACAATGTGAGTGTGGTGGGAATCCTGAATGCCGATAACATGCTGAATATACCGGATTTCAGAGCCTTTGAACGCGGATTTCAGATGATGGCTCAGGTTAGCGGACGTGCAGGAAGGAAAAATAAACAGGGAACGGTAGTGCTGCAAACCTCGTCTCCCGATCACCCAATCATCGGTTATTTGGTGGAAAATGACTACAAGACTATGTACAGAACACAGATAGAGGAGCGTCAGATGTACAAATACCCACCGTTTTTCAGACTTATCAACTTAACCTTGAAACACAAGCACAAGGGGGTGGTTGAGAAAGCAGCAGAAGAGCTGGCAAACAGGCTGAGAGCCACTTTCGGAGAACGTGTTTTGGGGCCTCAGGAACCACCAGTTGCCAGGGTTCAGAACCAATATCTGACCCGGATACTATTAAAGTTTGAAAAAGGCCATTCTCCATCTTACGTAAAACAACTGATGAATAATGCAACCAACGCTGTACTTAGTCAACAGCAATGGCGATATGTGACCATACTAACCGATGTTGATCCAATCTGACATGCATTTTTCAAAAAGTTTAAATTTTGGCTAAATACCAATGTCCGTCTCAAATTTACCCGCAGGAAAGAAGGAATAAAGCAGGTTAAGTAAAAAATCACGGTAATTTTATAACTTTGTCCGAAACCGCAACCCACTTGCAATTAGCTTAATACCTGTTTATTAAATAAATATATCGGCATTGGGGCCTTATATTTTTAATATTTAGTATAACTTTGGCTGTTGCCAAAAAATGGGTATATTCCCGTTTTCTGTACACTGAAAAATTTTATTTATATGGCTAAAATAATTGCATTAGCAAACCAAAAAGGTGGCGTTGGGAAAACCACAACAGCCATCAACCTGGCTGCAAGTCTTGCAGTGCTTGAATATAATGTCCTTGTTATAGATGCCGATCCACAGGCAAATGCCACCTCAGGCCTTGGCTATGACCTTCGTGAGGTCGAGACAAGTATTTATGAATGTATCGTTGACGGTGCAGATCCCAAAACAGCCATTCAAAAAGGAGAGATTGAACATCTCTATCTTTTACCCTCACACATAGATCTGGTAGGTGCCGAGATTGAAATGCTTAACATGCCGGATCGCGAAAAAGTTTTGAAAGGTGTTATCAACAGCGTCAAGGATGATTTTGATTTTGTGCTGATCGACTGTTCCCCTTCATTAGGACTTATTACAGTTAATGCCCTCACTGCAGCCGATTCAGTAATTATTCCCGTTCAATGTGAATATTTTGCCCTCGAAGGACTCGGGAAACTGTTGAATACCATAAAAATCATTCAGAACCGGCTCAACCCGGAACTGGAAATTGAAGGATTCCTTCTGACTATGTATGATTCCCGACTGCGACTTTCAAATCAGGTGGTGGAAGAAGTTCAGAAACATTTCCAGGATATGGTTTTTGAAACGCTCATTACCCGGAACATCAAGCTTAGCGAGGCTCCAAGTTACGGTAAAGCAGTCGTTATGTATGATGCATCATCCAAAGGAGCCATGAACTATTTAAATCTGGCCCGGGAATTGTTGCAAAACAACAACATGACCAAAATTAACAGTAAAGACAAAGTAGCCAAATAATTGACAATAGATCGTTGGGATTTAGGGTTTAGGATTTAGGGTTTAGGATTTAGGGTTTAGGATTTAGGGTTTAGGATTTAGGGTTT
>CAYOFH010000122.1:0-10141 GCA_964403175.1 uncultured Marinilabiliaceae bacterium | reverse complement strand
GCCCTAAGCCCTAAGCCCTAAGACCTAAGACCTAAGACCTAAGACCTAAGACCTAAGCCCTAAGCCCTAAGACCTAAGCCCTAAGACCTAAGCCCTAAGCCCTAAGCCCTAAGCCCTAAGATCTAACAGTTAACAACTAACCTTTAAAAACAAAGAATTATGGAAACTAAGATCTTTTACTCTAAGGAACAATTAGCTCGGTTTTTTGGAGATTATATGACAGTGCTGACACATGAGAATGAACAGATAAATATTGCGCTTTCGGGGGGGAGCACTCCTGAAACTATTTTTGATGTTTTAACCCAGGAATACCGGAATGCTATAAAATGGGACAGGCTCCGCTTCTTCTGGGGAGATGAAAGGTGTGTGCCTCCCGATAATGATGAAAGCAATTATAACATGACTTATCAGCATCTTTTTTGTCTTTTGTCCGTTCCTGAGAAGAATATTTTCAGGATTAAGGGGGAATTGGTTCCGGAAGAAGCTCTTAAAGATTACCGGAAGGTTATTGCTAAGGAGTTGCCTGAAAAGGACGGACTTCCTGCTTTTGATGTGATAATGCTGGGAATGGGTGATGACGGGCACACAGCATCGGTTTTTCCTCATGAAATAGCATTGTGGGATTCAGCGGAATTTTGTGAGATCGGAACACATCCCACTTCAGGGCAAAAAAGAATTACACTAACCGGTAAAGTCATTAATAATGCCAGAGAAATTGTTTTCCTGGTTACCGGAAAGAATAAAGCAGCAAAAGTGGACGAAATTCTTAATGAAAAGGGTGATTATTTGAAATATCCGGCTGCCCGTGTTAACCGGGATAAAAGTCTTTGGCTATTGGATCAGGAAGCAGTGGTTAATGATTAATTATCAGTGGTCAGTGATCAATTATCAATTACCAATTATCAATTACCAATTATCAGTGATCAATTGCCAGTGATCAATTATCAGTGATTAATTACCAATGATTAATTATCAGGGATCAATTGCCAATTATCAATTATCAATTACCAATTATCAGTAATCAATTGCCAGTGATCAATTATCAATGATTAGTGGAAGTCGGTTTATTGATCATTGAAAAATTCCGGCTTTTCCGGGGGGGAGCTGATGAGTCGGTAAAAAAATACCCTCTTCTCCCTCTTCTCCCTTTTATCCCTTCTACCTTTTTCTCTTTTTACTGATCATTGATCATTGCTCATTGATCATTGTCCGTTTCTTTCCCTGTAAGTGCATTCCAGTATTTCAGCAGCAGGTTGGATACTTTATTAAACTCCTCTCTGAACGATACTCCAATACCCTGGGTGGTTGGAGATGTTTCATAGATGATGTCATCATTGGAGCGGGTATATGCTTTTGCTCTGATGGTACCGCTGGGGTTAAGTTTCACATCCATGTCAAAATCACCCACCATTTTACTTGTATTGGTCTGGTATTTTCCATATCCCACATTTCCGTTGATGGTAACCCGGTTGTTAAACATTTGGGTGGAAAGTGCCACTTCGATTTCTTCGCTTGAAATGTTATCTTCGGGCCTGTAGCTGACCCCTATATCCACATCACTGCTGATGTTGGAAAGCCAGCGGCTAAGTTGGTTGGAGAGCATTTCAGTAGTGGTGACGAGTGCTGCGTTGTTGGTTTGCAGGCCCGGATCACCTCCCATTCTCATATATTCCGGAGTGTAAAATCGATTAAGAACCAACAGGGACAGCACCTGTCTGTTCATTTCTTCTTCCGTTGAAATGAAATCCAGCATGTAGCTTTCGCGACTTTCGGTAAGTGTTGGGGCTTCAAGACCGAATTTAATTCCGGGTTGCTCGAGAGGTCCGTTCAGCATCAGATTACAATTAATGGGGATGCGCTGCTGCAGGTCATTTTCTTCTTCTCCTGAAGTGCCGTTACCCATAGGACCTACCAGATCGGAAAGTGAGGTTCTGACTTTGTAAACAGCAGTTAAATCGATTTGGGCGTTGTATGGGGCTCCCTGCCATGACACCATTCCGCCCTTATTGATTGCAAATTTCTTATTTACCAGGTTTTGGAGAGAAAAAAGATAATCTCCCTGGTCAATGATGTAATCCCCGAAAAAATTTATATTTCCCTGTCGGTCAATCTGTATTTGAATGTTGCCATCTCCCGAAGCACTAAGTAAATCTCCAAGGGTAGAATCAAAAATGATTTCGATTCGGGCCGCGGGGGTAACATCAATTTCCATATTTAGTTCCAGACCGGAAAGATCTACTTTGTACTCGTCAGATTCAGAGATGTCAGTGATTGATCTCCGGTTATCATTGTCGCCCAAAAACTGAATGAAATTACTTTGAACGGCCTCTTCCTTATTGGCCATAGGGATGAAGAAGCGTGTGTTTTCGAGGGTTTCTCCCTCTATATTGAGTTCGATATTTTCCGTTATTCCTGAAACATTAAGATTTCCATTGGCAAAAACTTTACCATAATAATAAGGGTTGTCCTTTAATTGTGTGTTCAATACCAGCATCTCATTTACATCCATTTGTAGATTGTAAATCATGTTGGTAAAGCCTTCATGGTAGATGGAACCTTGGAAATTACCTTTTTTTCCGTGCCTGTCCTGTATGGTTAAATCACGAAAGCGAATTTCATTAGGATAAAACCACACAGAGTCGGTGACGTCATAATTTGTGCGCAGAAGATCTACGTCGAAATTTGCTTCGTCCACGTTTACTTTCCCTGTTAGAAGAGGTTGGGTTAACCGGCCCGAAAGAAAGAGTTTGCCGGATGCTGTGCCATTGAGATTCTGTATTATATTTCCAATAAAAGTGTCCAGGAAATTTATCCCTAAGCGATCCAGATTAAGTTCGATATCCAGTTTGTTTTCTGCCGGATGAATAAGGCCTGATCCGTCTAATGGCTTGTGTCCGTCCTTGCTCAGCGATGTGGTTACAGCCAATGCATTCATATCGGGATCCCATCTTGATCCAATGCTGAAAAATCCTAAGGTGTCTTCATTAAAGCTGAATTGGTCAATAGATAAATTGGCAGTCCAAAGCGGAGTGCGATAAAAGTTTTTAAGTTCCAGGCTTCCGTCAATGGTTCCACCAAACTGCTGTCTGGCCGGGCTATCGTTTCCAAAGAGCTGTTCCAAATCTATATTATCCATTTCCAGACGCATGCCGTCCGTAGATTTTTGGTGCAGAAAGCCGTTAATTCCCATGCGTTGTTTTCCATGTTTTATCTCCAGGCCCTGAATGCTGAATGCATCGGGAGTTATAAGGGCTTTGGCTTCACTGATGTTCCAGGTAGAGTCTTGTACAATTACTGTTGAAGGGCTCATCTGTATGTCGGAGAAGAATTTTTTGTTCTTGTCCCTGCGAAATGCAGTAGTGGTATAAATAGCTCCACTGTTGGTGATTTCATCCCAGTTGTTCCAGAATAAGTTTACACCAAGGGTATCTTTTCCTGCTTTATTGTGTATGGAAAAATTGTAAAGAGCAAGGGTGTTTTCCCGTTCTATTCTCGAACTTCTAAGGATTATTTCCAGATTGTTTTCATTATGTGTGTTGGCCAGAAATTCAATATCACTGGCAGAGAATCCCTGATAGCCAATCTTTTTAATGTTGGCATCAATTTCCAGAATTTTATTTTCTGAGTCAACCCTGCCGTATAAATTCCCTCTGGAAGCGACTTCAAGACCCGGGAAAATAATAGCTGCCGCCCGGTCGAAACCATTAAATTCAAAGTTGAAGTCAAATATATTTGAGGGAAGATCCTTTCCAGGCTCCAGGTTGGTAAGAGAAGGCAGGAAATGCGAAACCATGTCAAGGAATGATTGTCTGAATTTTCCGAAATTGTAATTGCCCGAAATGTTACCGTTAATGAAGTCTGAATTGAGTTCTATTTTCTTTACATTGTTTTCACGATAGGCATGAAGAGTAATGGAATCAAGGGATAGAGAGGTCTCGGGGGTGTAAATAAGGCCTTCATTAATGTTTATTTTTCCTTCAAGGTTGTCGATGTTATCTCCTTTGAAATTGGCTCCGGCCGAAAGAGTTACCACTGAATTTTTTAAAGAGGGAATAAGCTTTAAGCGGTCGGGCATCACATTTTCAAGATCTGCCCTGAACTCGAATAACGGGGTATCGCCTGAAGCGTCAATCTCTCCGTCAAAGCGAAATATTCCATTGGGATCTTTCATCTCCACAGACCCATCAAATCGCTGATAGCTAAACAACCCGTTTATATTTATGTCTTTATAGACGTATTTGTTCCATTCCAGAGAATTGATATCTCCCATCAGGTAGGCAAAATAACTGGTTCGGTTTTTCCAATACCCGTCTATATTCACATCCATATTTAGGTTTCCGGGATTGTTTTCTCTATTAAAAACTCTTCCTGTTTCAAAATTGTTGGTCGATAACGCTCCGTTAAATGAAATTCCCTCTTCCTCGGAGTATTTTACACCGATATCGGTACTGAGGGAACCAAATTCTGTGTCGAAGGTTCCAAAGGCAACGATGTCGCTAAAGAAGCCGGTAAGATTACCAGAGTAGTGAACCATTCCCAGGTTTTCAAGAAACTCAGGGGGCGCTTTTGATTTTCTGCTTAATTGAAGAAGATCATCAGAGGTGGTTTGCAAATGCTCAATCTTCATAAAAACAAAAGTTTCTTTAAAATCACTGAGATCAGTAAGGTCGAAAGAGGTTTGCAAACGTGTACGCCGGCCCATGGATAATACTATGTCCCGGCCTTTCAGATTTTTAAGAGATCCGTTAATCCTGCCTGACAAAATTAATGGATTCTCCGGAACAGGAATGTTTCGGAAATAGAGAGCCAGTTCTTCCGGTGAAATGATGAGCTTATTGAGGTCTGCCCTAAATCGCTGGTTGCCGGAGACACCCGTATCTTCAGGGTTAACAGGGAATTCCAGACGGTCTATGCTCAGGTCTGACTTATCAGTCCGCAGAAAGAAATCACTGATGCTGATTTTATCTGACCTTATTTTGCCTGTCGCTCCGGCACCTGTGATTGTTAAACCCGTTTTTTCTACCAGACTGAAATTATCCAGACTGAAATCGATGGAATCATTAACCGTTGATGTTCTGGTAGCATTAATGTTTAAATCATAAAATGCCAGAGAATCGGCTTTGAATGTTTCGTTTTGAAATATTGAGTTGCTGAGTTTTACCTTTCCTTTTTCTATATCTATACCCCGCACCGAATAGTCCCATTCTACAGTGTCAGGCTTGTTGAGGGCAAGCGAATCCAATAAAAAAGTGAAATTCATTCCCTCTTCATATTCCTGCATGTTTAAAATGGGGGAATTGAATGTTATTCTTCCAAGGAAAATATGCTTTTTAAAAAAAGAAAAATAATCAATTTCCGAGTGTACATCAGGTGCAAAAAGTAAGGTGTCGTTATGAAGATCACGCACAAGAAAATCTTTCATTCGGATTCCGGAAAAAGGTAAAGCCTGGATACGTCCAATGGATATTTCCGTGTTTAAATCTCTGCTCAACCTGTCAGTTACATTGGCTACAATACGGGTCTGTATCCCCGGCAGCATAAAAACTATAGAGCCAAGAACAGGTAATCCGATGATTACAATGAGAAGAATGTAAATTATTTTATTGTAACGTTTGATGGAAACCCGGGTTTTAATTCGTTTATGTCGGGGGTAAGGAATAAATTAACCGATACTAAAAATATCACTTTTAAAGGTTATTATGCAAAAATAGTGCAAACACCTAAAGTTTTCTAATAAAAAGGAAGATAGATAAAAAAAAGTTTTCTGATGAGATTTTTTTCTTGCTCCAACTCTTAAAATTCTGAAATATCTCTGAGAGGCTTTGTGGCGAAGCAATCTGTAAAAGGCGAACGTTTTTTTTACTATTGGAAGATTTGAAATGAAAAGGAAGTTCTTAATAAAGGGTTTAATCCAACAAAAAGAAACCCCGGAATTGGTTGAAATCCGAGGCTGAAGTGAAAAAATTATTGCCCTATTCCCGTCATAAAATCTTTTATTACAGGATCTGCTTTTCGAATGTGTGAATTGCTCACAAATAGTTCAACATTGGCAGGCGGAGCACCACGCATTCCTTCAGGTACTTTGTTTCCAATCTCATCTCTTATTTGCGAGGGAATGCTGTGTGCTTCAAGTTTTGCTCTCAAATTATTTGCATCTTTTTCTGTTCCTGTAAATACTTTTACTTCCTGATTTCCGGTTTCCATAATAAAGTTGTTTTTAATGGTTATTTATATTTTTAATATAAGAAAGAATGTTTGTAAATGCAAGTGAGATGTTGCCGATAATGTTTTTGTTTTGGTTTTTAAGAAATAAAATTTTCCGGATAAGGGTTTACAAAAGTCTGTAATTGCGGGTGACCATATCAAAAAGGCTGAGAAATAATTCATCTGTTACAGAACGGCACGTATCCGGAGAAAATTTACTTGATAACCCTTTGGTAGAATCCCGGGGTTGGCAATAGAAATTTTTTACTTCAAATTGAATAAACTTGTTAAAAATTTGTAATTTTCCGTCAATTTAACCTGATCTGATTAATTGGTAAATTTTTATACAGTGAAATTAATCAGGCTTAAATATCCAATTTATGATAATCCAACAATTATCGGTTTTTCTTGAAAATCGTTCAGGTAGATTGCATGAAGTGTTTGAAGTACTGGGCGATGCTAATGTAAATGTTTCCGCCTGCAGTCTTGCCGATACTTCCGAATTTGGTATTTTAAGATTAATTGCCTCAGATCCTGCTAAGGCTCGGGAAATTCTGAAAAGAAATTTATTCTCGGTCAATGTCAGTGAAGTGATTTCCTTTGCTACTCCCAATTCTCCGGGCGCACTTTCCAAAACATTAAAGATTCTTGCTGATGCAAATATCGGTGTTGAATATCTGTATGGGTTTTCTCCCGGGGATAAGTCTTTTATTGTTTTGCGACCGGCAGATGCGAAAATGGCAGTAGCAGAATTTCAAAAGCATGAGATGGAATTACTCTCAGCAAGTGACCTCTATAAATTTTAAAGCTTCATGGAAATATCTATTTGGAACCGGCATTTTGAAACAATGCCCAGAGAGCAGATGAAAAGGCTTCAGGGTGAGCGTTTAAGAGAAACGGTTGAAAGAGTTTATTATAATGTACCATATTATCGTGCCAAAATGCAGGAAAAGGGTCTCGGGCCTGAACATATTCAATCTTTAACTGATCTTCAGAGTCTTCCTTTTACGACCAAGCAGGATCTTAGAGATAATTACCCTTTTGGTCTGTTTGCACTTCCAATGAGCGAAATTATCAGGCTTCATGCAAGCTCCGGAACGACCGGTCGGCCCACTGTTGTAGGATATTCACGCAGGGATATTGCCGTATGGTCAGAGGTTATGGCACGTACACTGACTGCAGCCGGAGTGACCAAGAGTGACTTTATCCAGATTGCTTATGGTTATGGATTGTTTACCGGCGGACTCGGACTTCATTACGGTGGAGAAAAAGTGGGGGCTTCTGTAATTCCCATCTCAGGAGGAAATACCCGGAAACAGTTGCAGCTAATGAATGATTTTGGATCTACGGTGCTTGCCTGCACTCCCTCATACGCTTCTTATCTGGCTGAAGCTATTGATGAAAGTGACATCAGTCGTAATAATCTGAAAATCAGGGTGGGGATTTTTGGTGCTGAGCCATGGACTGATAATATGCGTCGCGAAATTGAAAATAAATGGAAAATTAAAGCTTTTGACATTTACGGGCTAAGCGAAATAATAGGGCCGGGCGTTTCTTTTGATTGTGAATATCAAAACGGATTGCACATAAACGAAGATCATTTTATTCCTGAGATTATAGATCCCGATACACTGGAGATATTGCCTGAAGGTGAACTCGGAGAATTGGTATTTTCAACTGTTACCAAGGAAGGTTTGCCAATTATACGTTACAGAACACGCGATCTTACAAGATTGCATTCAGATACCTGCAGATGCGGGCGAACCCTTATCAGAATGGATAAATGCACTGGCAGGAGTGATGATATGCTGATCATTAGAGGGGTAAATCTTTTTCCATCCCAGATTGAAAGTGTTCTCCTGGAAATGGATGAGACCACTCCTCATTATTTGTTGGTGGTGGACAGGATTAATAACCTTGATACCCTGGAACTGCATCTGGAGGTTGAAGATCGTTTCTATCAGGATAAGATAAGCGAACTTCAGAACCTTGGACGGAAGATTAAGAACCAGATTGAAAGCACTATCGGATTGTCGGTAAATGTAAAACTGGTTGAACCTAAAACAATTGAGAGAAGTGAAGGTAAGGCCAGGAGAGTTATTGATAAAAGACAAATCAAATGAAACGAGCATCAAGCTTTGATTTCTGTTTCGGGGAATTGTGAGTTCCATCCGACTCTAAGAAATAAATTTTATATGGATGAAACGAGCATGGCAACGATTACCACAATAGAACATGTATAATGTCCTGACATGCGAGTTCCATCAGACCAATAACTTAGACTAATTTTATACTGATGAAACAAAAAAGTTCTTTTCCCATAGCAGAAAAAGTCCTGGAGGAATTACGTACGGAACTGGGGATTAAAAGCCTTGCGTTTTGTACAATTCGTCAGATAGTACAATTGGTTAACCGGTTGCAGGAGATTAGTGGTGAACTTTTTATTCGAACCGAAATGGGCGTTCCGGGATTAAAGGCCCCGCAAATTGGTGTTGAGGCAGAGATAGAAGCTCTGAAAGAAGGGGTGACATCAATATATCCTCCCATTGAAGGGCGTGCCGACCTGAAAAAAGAATTGTCCCGGTTTGCAAAACTTTTTCTTGATCTTGATATTAGTCCAGGCTCCTGTATCCCCACAGTTGGATCCATGCAGTCCTCCTTTGTTTCGTTCATGGTGGCCAACAAAAGGGATAAGAAAAAGGATACGACTTTGTTTATTGATCCTGGGTTTCCGGTTCATAAACGACAGGTTGTCATCCAGAAAATGAAATATGAAAGTTTTGATATTTATAATTATCGTGGTGAAAAACTACGTGAAAAACTGGAGAGTTTTCTTAAAAAGGGTAACATAAGCACTTTTCTTTATTCAAATCCTAACAATCCTGCCTGGATTTGCTTTACCGAAAGTGAACTGAAAATTATCGGGGATCTTGCCAATAAGTATGATGTAATTGTGATGGAAGATCTGGCATATTTTGGAATGGACTTCAGGGAAAACTACGGGATGCCTGGAAAGCCACCTTATCAGCCAACAGTGGGCCGGTATACCGATAACTATGTTTTGTTGTTTTCCAGCTCAAAGATCTTTAGTTATGCAGGTCAGCGTATCGGAAGCCTTTTGATTTCTGATGCCTTATTTGGAAAGCGTTTTCCCCAACTGGCAGATGTTTTCAATTCAGACCTGTTCGGAACAGCCATTCTGCAGGATGCATTGTATTCTACTACAGCCGGAACTGCTCATTCTCCCCAGGTTGGATTGTCTTTTTTGCTGAAGGCTGTGAATGATGGTGATTTTGATTTCCGGAGCTATGTGAAAGAGTATGGAGAACGGGCTCAAATAATGAAAAAGCATTTTTTGGATAATGGTTTTGAATTGGTTTACAGTAAAGATGAGGAACATGATGTGGCAGATGGATTTTACTTTACAATCTGTTATCCCGGAATGACAGGTGAGGAACTGCTTGGACAATTGTTGCGATATGGTATAAGTGCCATTACGCTTGACACAACAGGAAGCTCCAGAAAAGAAGGATTGAGGATTTGTGTATCTCATACAGCTTTGCATCGTATGGATGAATTGCAACAAAGGTTACGGCATTTTGCAATGATTAAGGCGGATTGATAATTATTCAGTAGTGGGGATTCCGGATGCTTACAATACCAACGGGACTAAAGAAATCCTTTAAACAGAGGATATTTAGAGGTAAATGACTTTGTTAGATGGAAGTGAAAGAATAAAAATGTGATCTTTCTTAATATATGGGTTGTTAAACTTTTATATATTAACTGGAATTTAAATGTTTACAGTAAGTATGTGCTCGCGAAAAGGATTTAATTATCAGTATTATCGATCAATAGTCCCTTAAAAAAAAGCTTAAACGCAGACGCAATGACGCAAAGCTTTTATTATGAGTAAGTTATGTTCTATCTTGCTGGT
>CAYOFH010000121.1:0-10153 GCA_964403175.1 uncultured Marinilabiliaceae bacterium | reverse complement strand
GCATCCAGCGACAGGGTTTTAAAAAGGCAATACACCGGACTATCCTTTTTCAATGCCAGCTCTTCTCCCGCTGCCCTGCTAACCTCCGCTATCATTGGGAAGCCGCAGTCAACCAGGCAAAGCATTCGTGCACCCTCATCAAAAGTCTCCGTTATACGGCCTTTTATCTGATTTCGCAAAGAGGTTTCTTTCATTCGTGTCTTTGCCAGTATAATGTGATCCGGGCGCAGAAAAATCTTCATCCTGCTGCCCGTTTCATAACTGTTGCTGTTGGGCTCAAACAAAACATTTACTTTTTCTCCGTGGCCAAAACCGTTGAGAGTAATCATACCGTTATCTCTGTTTACAGCTTTTATTTTTAAGGTGATAGCGTTCAGAGTGTCAGCAGCGGGGATTATTTGGAATAATGTTTTCTTTTGTAACAAGGATTCATAGTTATCATGAGCAATCACTTTGCCTTCGTTTATCAGACACAACCGGTTGGTTAGCTTAATGATGTCGGGGAGATCATGGCTGACAATCAGAACCGGGATGTTTAACAACCGGGAGATTTTTGAGATGTAAGGGATTATTTGCTGTCTTAATTGCTGATCCAGCGCGCTGAATGGTTCATCGAGTAAAAGAATCTCAGGCGATGCCAGTAATGCCCTGCCCAGGGCAATTCTTTGCTTTTCTCCCCCGGATAGTTGATTTGGGTTTTTATTAATCAGATGAGCGATTTCGAGTGTTGATACTACCAGCTCCAGTTGTTTTAGGGAGTTCTGGCTTTTTTGATCAGAACTTCCGTAAATCAGATTTTTTCTGACCGAAAGATGAGGAAACAATCTGCCTTCCTGAAAAACATATCCCACCCGTCGCTTGTGAGAGGTAGTATTCTCTTTTTTGTCGGAAGAATATAATGTTCTTCCATTGCTTGTGATTGATCCTTTATGAGGAGTTTCAAATCCACTGATGCATTGCAGCAAAGTTGTTTTTCCCGAACCACTTTTCCCAAAAATACCGGTAATCCCGGCCTCGAAAGTTTCATTAATGTATAATGAAAATCCAGGACGGCTAAATGATATGTTGACTTTTAGGTGGTTATGCATGGTAAGATTTTTAATACAATAACAAGTATATCTGTAGAAATTTCTATTGAAGTTTGGATTAATGTCAGCTTTACTGCCTGGTTAGTCCAACAAATCAATAATTGTTCATTTTTCTGTGGATGTAAATAGTGTTTTTAACTACAATCTTTATCCAACCTCTAACTTCCAGTTTCAAGCCTCTAGCTTCTAACCTCCAGTCTCCAGTTTCTAAGCTCCAGCCTCCAACTGTAACTCCCAACCCTCAGTTTACAACTATCTACTCCGGTATATATAATACGAACCAATAATGGCCACAAAAGAGATAAGCACCGATACCATTACAAGTATAAAAGTTTCGTTTTCCTGGCCCGGCACCTGCATCATTGCATAAATAGCCAAAGGCAGAGTTCGCGTTTCTCCGGCAATATTGCCCGCAAAAGTAATGGTGGCTCCAAATTCTCCCAGACTTCGGGCAAATCCCAGAACAAACCCACCTAGAATACCAGGCCGGGCAAGGGGCAGGGTGATGTAAAAAAATGTTTTGGCAGGAGAGGCTCCAAGAGACCTTGAAGCTTCTTCCAGACGGGGGTCAACCATTTGCATTGCAACTTTTACGGCTCTGATGATAAGCGGAAAAGAGACTATGGTTGAGGCGATTACTGCTGCTTCGAAGGAAAAGGTAAGACGAATGCCGAACCATTCGAACAACCATCTCCCCACTATCCCGTTGGTGCCCAAAAAAACAAGCAGTAAATAACCGGTGGTTACAGGAGGTAATACCATTGGTAAATGCAACAGAGCTTCTATAATTGCTTTTCCTATGAATTGCTTCCGGGCAAGTACATATCCGCAAATTATTGCAAGAGGTAAAGCAATTATGGAAGTCAGCACTCCCACTTTTAATGAAAGCCATATTGCATTGTACTCCATATCAGGTCCAATTGATTTATTACTCCACACCAGGAAAGCCATAATCAGCCCATACTTTTCGGGATTTTTCATTTCTGAAATAATCAAGTACTTTTTGTGCCGATTTTTTCTTCATTGATGTTTTTAGAACAGCTGCATGATAAGTTATTGCCTGATGCAATGAATCAGGGAAAGTGGCCACAATGGTTACTTTTTCCGAGCGGATAGCATCTGTTTTAAAAACAACTCCAAAATTGGTCTCTTCCAGTTCGACCATCATTAATGCTGAACGAACATCTTTGGCGGGCAAAATTTTGTCGGATAACAGAGGATAAATTTTTAATGATTGGAGGGCTTCTACCGCATATTTTCCTGCCGGGACATGTGCAGGGTCTCCAATGGACAAACGAGTTTCAAGTGAAGAGGGCAGGCTGGTTAAGTTAAAGGTTTTTTTTATTTCTCTGCCTTTTGGGGCGATCAATACGAGCTTGTTTTGGGCCGGAATGTGACGCGATTCAGGAATGATATAACCTTTTTCCTCAATGTAATCCATCCAGGGCTTGCTGGCAGAAATATAAATATCGCATGGAATCTCTCTTGTTATTTGTCTTGCCAGGGTTCCCGATGAAGCAGGATTAAGCTTCAATTTTATGCCAAGGTCTTTTTTCACGCTGTCGGCCAAAGCTGTTATTACTTCGGTAAGACTGGCTGCAACCAATAGAGTCAGCTGTTCTTTCGATCCGGTTGTTTGTTTTTGCTGAGTATTAGTGCAACTGCACAAGAATATAAGTAATACCAATATTAAAAAACAGATGGTACTTTTCATAGCTGTGTTATTTGGTTTTTATGATCAATGATGATTATGAGAGTCTGACCTGAGATTCATCGCTGGTTTTACAGGCATGGAGTATGCCATGAATGGATTTATTTGCTAACATTCTGACAAACAGGGTGGAGTTGGAAACTCTTTTTTTGGAGATCTACATTTTTGTAGGATTTTAAAAAAGAATCATTCAGAAATGTTACTGGAATGCTTTCCGGCAAAACAAATCATAAAACAAACTGGATATACACCAAATTTTCTCTATTTTCGTTGTTTTAAAATAAGGCCTGAATTTCTGTAAGCAATAGATTTTTCGAGCCTGTAGTTTAGAAAATACAGGAAATTCCGACAGAATAATATCTTAATGGTACCATGACAAAGCGATGCATCTTATCGGTAATAGTTATGTTTTTTGTAGCTAGTCCGTTTATTTCGGGGCAAAAAACATATGACAGCCAGCAACCGGAACGACTTTTTGATGAAGCACTTGAGCAATACCGGAATGAGCGCTACGGATTAGCTCGTTCTATGTTCGAGAATCTGGAGCAGAAATTTGCTCCGGGGCAAAGCAATTTGAAAGCTGAGTCGGCATACTATGCAGCAATGGCAGCTTCTATGCTCGAAAATGAAGATGCTGAAGATATGCTTGAGGCATTTTTGATTGATTTTCCCGAAAGCGGAATGCGTCCGTATGTATTTAAGCGGTTGGGCGACATGGAATATGAGGAGGGAAAATATCTGCAGGCCGGGCGTCAATACAGATATGTGGATGCCCGTAAACTTGATAGGGAAACGCGTTACGACTTTCGTTTCAAATCAGGGTATTGCCATTTTATGGAAGGAGAAAACGAGCAGGCGCTTTCTGCTTTTTCCGAAATCAGGAATATCGATTCCGAATGGTGGGGAGCAGCCAATTATTATTATGCACATATTCAATATGAACAGAGGAACTACAGATCTGCCCTGGCTGTTTTTGAAAAGCTGAAAAATGAACCAGGTTTTGGCGATGAGGTACCTTTTTATATAACACAGATTTATTATTTGCAGGAGGAATACCAAAACGCTATTGATTTTGGAGTGCCACTGGTGGAAGAAGCCCGGGGAGTCCGTAAAGGCGATATGGCTCAGGCAGTGGGGAATGCATATTATGCCATTGATGATTATCGCAAAGCTGCTGAATATCTTAGTCTGGCTGTTGAATTAATGGATGAGCCTCCACGCCAGGATTATTATCACCTGGGAATGAGTTATTATCATCTGAAAGAATATGAGGATGCTGCTGAGGCTTTCTCTCAGGTTACCGGGAAGAAGGACAAGATGGCTCAGAATGCTTTTTTTCATCTGGGTGATTGTCATCTGAAACTCAATGATAAAAAGAGGGCTCGCGTAGCTTTTGAAGCCGCTTCGGAATATGAATTTGATTTGTTAGTAACTGAAGAGGCGATGTTCAATTACATAAAATTGAATTATGAACTCTCCTTTTCTCCTTTTAATGAAATTATTGACAGTTTTACCGGTTTTATCGATCGTTTTCCCGAAAGCCGTTATGTCGATGAAGCATGGCAATATCTGGGACAGGCCCTTTTGACCAGCCGGAATTACAGGCAGGCACTGGAAGCTCTGGAAAAGGTCAAAAATAAAACGGCTGATAATTACCGGGCTCTTCAACGAATTGCCTACCATAGAGGATTGGAATTGTTCAATAATCTCAGGTTTGATCAATCCATCGATATGTTGCAATACAGTCTTCAATATGCAGAGTACAATCGCGATCTGAAAGTCAAGGCACGATACTGGCTGGGAGAGGCTTATTATCGTCAGGGAAGATACAATAAGGCTATCGAGAATTTTGATGTTTTTATTCGAACTCCCGGCTCTTATGGTCTTGATGAATTTACTACAGCTCATTACAATATCGGATATGCCTGGTTCAAGCAGAAAAATTATGATCAGGCAGCTTCCTGGTTTCGCAAATATGAGAATCTCATGGGTGACCAACAGAGTCCCATGTTGGGAGATGCACTGAACCGGATTGGAGATGCTTTCTTCATGAAGCGAGATTTTTCCCGGGCAATCAGTTATTACGAAAAAGCCACCAACATACCCGGGGCTAATGCTGACTATGCTATGTACCAGAAAGCTTTTGCCATGGGCATTGATAAAGATCATCAGGGGAAAATCAGGCAACTGGAAGAACTGGTAGAGCGTTTCCCTGAATCTGCTTATGTTGATGACGCATATTATGAGATGGGACGTTCGTATGTAGCTTTGAATGATCTTACTTCAGCCATTAGAATGTACAAAACAATTAAAGAGAATTATCCCCGAAGTAATTTTTCTAAAAAGGCCATGTTGCAGCTCGGTCTGGTGTATTACAATAATGATGAACTGGATCAGTCGCTTGCTTTTTACAAGCGTGTAGTGAATGAATTTCCCGGAACCCCCGAGGCCGAAGATGCTTTGCAGGGAATCAGAAATATCTATCTGGACAGAAATGATGCTGATGGATTTATTGCATACTCCCGTCAGGTAGGCGGATTTGCAAGCATTGACGAGCGTCAGGAGGATTCTCTCTCGTATGTCACAGCCGAGAAACTGTATATGCAGGATAAGTGTTTACAGGCCATTAATCAGTTTGAATCTTATTTGCGCAAATATCCCAATGGCCGGTTTGCTGTGAATGCACATTTTTATAAGGCAGATTGCCAATATCGCAATCAGGATTATGAAAATGCCCGGCAGTCCTTTGAATTTGTGGCTTCCCGCCCTGGAAATATGTTTATGGAGGAGGCATTGATTGGAGTTGCAAGAATCAGTTTTCGTCAGGAACGATATAGAGAAGCTCTTGGATTTTATGAACGACTGGAGAATGAAGCAGAGAAAGATGAAAGTCGCCGGGAAGCTCTGATCGGGCAGATGCGTTGTCTGGGAAAGATGGGCGACCGGCCGGGATATGTTACCCGTTTGTCTGAACGAGTTATTGCTGATGCCAAAACTTCCCCGGAGATTGTCAGGGAAGCGCGTTTTCTTAAAGCGAATGCCCACCTCGAATTAAAGGAAAATGATCTGGCTTTGGAAGAATTTCAAAAATTGAAAGTTAATCCAAGCTCGCCAGAGGGTGCAGAAGCCCGTTACAGGGTGGCGCGCATCTTTTTTGACCGGAATAATATAGATAAGGCTGAGGAAGAGATTTTTGATTTTGTAAACGTAGGTACACCCCATCAATATTGGATAGCACGTGGGTTCCTGCTGTTGGCAGATATTTATGAAAAGCGTGGAGAATTGTTTCAGGCCCGACAGTATATCGAGAGTTTGCTCGAAAACTACCAGGGCAAGGAGGATGATATACGGGACAGAGCCAGGAAACGCCTTCAAGAACTGGAAAAAGAAGAATCCTGATAGTGAATAAGCTGTTCGTTTCAGGTTAAAAGGCAAAAGTGCCCGAAGCCTGAAACCTTTGTTTTAAGTTACGCCAAAGTATTAAGGAAGTTGTATAATTAACATATTTTTAGCTGTTTATGGTTTCACTGCCAAAAAGGTTAAGAAAATAGCATAAAACTTATGAAGACCATCAATATTATAACTCTGTTAATAATCTTTTTTCTCACAGTGAGTGTGAGTGCTCAGGATCCGCTTAGCAAGGATGTCCGGGTGGTCAGAGAGTTTGATCCAACGGTTTCGGACGCAATGAAAATTAATCAGATGCCCGACCGGGAGGATACTTTGGAGATAAATCCACAGTTTAATTACCGGGTGGTGGGGCAGCCGCTTGCCGGAACTCCCGATGTGGAGCCCCTTAGTGCAGCAAGGTTGGCCCGCCAGCGTAAAGGAGAATTGTATCCGTCATATGTCAGGGGCGGACTGGGAAACTATGAAACCCTTTTCGGAGATATATTTTACAATGTAACCCGTAATGAAAAATTTGCTTTTGCACTGTCTTTAGGTCAGGAATCTTCGTGGGGCAATATAGAATTGGAGGACGGATCTTCTTCAGATGCCCCTCTTCATTTGACCAATGGTGGTTTGTACCTGCGTCATTTTTTTGATGATAAAACCCTGGAGTTCGACATGGACTTTCATCGCAGGGCTTATGAATATTATGGTTATGATTCAATTAATGCTGTTCAGCTTTATGATAGGGCAGGACTTGTTTCGGGAGAAGATCTGATTCCTGACCGGAAGCAACGGCAAACTTCTTTCGATTTGCATATCGGATTGTTGGGACAGCAGTCTGATGTTGATGATACTCGTTATCATCTTGGATTTAATTACGGTGCATTTGATAATTTTACTGGTGTGGGGGAGAATAACTTCTCTCTTGCGGGCGATCTGAAATTGCCATTTGGTGCTGCTGGTCTTCACCTGGAGGGAGGTGCCAGCTACAATAAAGTAAATGCACCGAAAGGAGAAAATCAAGTGCCTGCTCTTTGGGCTTTCGAGGAGCGTGAGCAAATTTTTCTCACGCTAAACCCGCGACTGGTCATTCCGGGGGATAAACTTAGTGTGGAAATTGGGGTAAATGCCACCGGCGAATTTTCCGGGACTGAAGATTTTTATCTCTCACCTCATGTGAAAGGGGATTTGGTTATAGCCGAGGGTATTGTCTCCACATTTTTGGGTATGACCGGCGAAGTGCATCCCCACAGTTATCGGGATATGATGGCCGAAAATCCCTTCTTGTCACCCGATGTTCTGGTAGAAACAGCCCATTCCAATATCCGTGGCTTTGCCGGAGTAAAAGGAAATTTCAGCAGTGCAACATCTTTTACTGCCCGGCTGGATTACGAATTTATTGAGAATGAGCATTTTTATGAGAATATTTTCTTTCCGGAATATGGAAATGAGAATCAATACGGAGTGAGTAATTTGTTTACCGTTGCCTATGATGATGCTACCTTGCTTACCCTTAGTGGTGAACTGCTGGTAAGACCTTTGCGTGAACTTGATGTCGTACTCAAAGGAGCGTATTATGGATGGGAGCTTGATAAATTGGAATATGCCTGGCATAAACCTGAAATGGAGATCGGAATCAGAGCAGGATATCAGTTTAATGAAGAGCTTCGATTGGATGCAGCCTTTAATCTGCTTGGAGAAAGAAGAGCACGCGACCTCACAGTTGCGGAGGAAGTAAAAATGTTAAAGTCAGTTGCTGATTTTAATATTGGAGCAAATTATCAATTAAATAAAAGAATGCATTTTTTTGGCAGAATTCAGAATATATTTGCAGCAAAATATTATCAATGGTCGGGTTACCCCATGCAGGGGATAAACTTCCGTCTGGGTGCCGGCTATTCGTTTTAATTTAATAGGTTAGTTGTTTGCATGCAAAAGGTTGTTTCTGTTAAAATATAGATTGTCAATATTATATGATTTTCTAACCTTTAATCTTAGCCTTTTTAGTCCCCCTTGGGGGATTTAGGGGGCTCCAATTATTAACAATATAACAATATATCGCTGTCGAAATGAGAAAATGGCGTACCGAAGATTCTACCGAACTTTATAACATCGGAGGCTGGGGAATCAACTACTTTTCAGTAAATGAAAAAGGTAATGTAGTTGTAACACCTCAGGGTAAGGGTGTTGAGGTTGATTTAAAGGAGCTGGTGGATGAGTTGACCCTCAGAGATGTGGAAGCTCCAATGTTGCTTAGATTTCCGGATATATTGGACAGTCGCATTGAAACAATGCAGAATTGTTTTACCAATGCGCGTAATGAATATGAGTTTAAAGGGCAGAATTTCATCATTTACCCCATTAAGGTAAATCAGATGCGACCTGTAGTGGAAGAGATCGTGGGGCATGGGAAAAAAGTAAATATTGGTCTGGAAGCCGGCTCTAAACCCGAGTTACATGCTGTTATCGCCACCAATACCGACAGTGATTCACTCATTGTTTGTAATGGATATAAAGATGAAGCATATATAGAACTGGCTTTGCTGGCTCAGAAAATGGGACGCAGGATTTTTCTGGTGGTTGAGAAACTGCATGAGCTCCAGTTGATTATTCGTATTGCCCGTCAGTTGAAAGTGAAGCCCAATATTGGCATCAGAATTAAACTGGCAAGTGCAGGTAGTGGTAAATGGGAAGACTCGGGTGGGGATGTGAGTAAGTTCGGACTGACTTCCGGCGAACTTATCGAGGCACTTGACTATCTGGAAGAGCAGAAAATGAAAGACTGCCTTCGTCTGGTTCATTTCCATATTGGCAGTCAGGTAAATAAAATTCGACGTATTAAGAATGCCCTCAAAGAAGCGGCTCAGTTTTATGTGGAGATTTACAAGCTTGGCTTTAGTGTGGAATTTGTTGATATCGGCGGCGGACTTGGGGTCGATTACGACGGAACCCGTTCTGCCAACAGTGAAAGCAGCATTAATTACAGCATTCAGGAATATGTGAACGATGCGGTTTATACTATGGTGGAAGCAAGTAACCGGCACGAAATACCACATCCTAATATTATTACTGAGTCAGGTCGCTCATTGACAGCCCATCATTCGGTGTTGATTTTTGAAGCACTTGAATCCACCTCTGTGCCTCAATGGAACAAAGAAGAGGAAGTTCATGAGGATGATCATGAATTGGTAAAAGACTTATATGCCCTTTGGGATACATTGAATCAGCCACGTATGCTGGAAACCTGGCATGATGCACAGCAAATAAGGGAAGAAGCGCTTGACCGGTTTAGTTTCGGACTTATCGATCTGCGCACCCGGGCTCAGGTTGAGCGGCTTTTCTGGTCAATTGCCCGTGAAGTGCTGGATATGGCTTCGAAGCTGAAGCACATACCTGAGGAATTATCGAATTTGCGTAAATTACTGGCAGATAAGTATTTCTGTAATTTTTCCTTGTTTCAGTCGCTGCCTGACAGCTGGGCCATTGATCAGATTTTTCCCGTTATGCCCATTCATCGGTTGAATGAAAAGCCGGAGCGTGTGGCTACCCTGCAGGATGCTACCTGTGATTCAGACGGGAAAATTGATAATTTTATTTCAACCCGCAATTTCTCCTATTATTTGCCTGTTCATAAATTAAAAAGAGGAGAATCTTATTACATAGGGGTATTTTTGGTTGGGGCCTATCAGGAAATTCTTGGCGATATGCACAACCTTTTTGGAGACACCAATGCGGTTCATGTTTCTGTTCATGAAGACGGATACAAAATAGATCAGATAATTGACGGAGAAACGGTAGCCGAAGTGTTGGAATACGTGCAATACAGTCCCAAGAAAATGGTACGTGCCCTGGAAACATGGGTTATGTCATCGGTAAAGAAGGGCGTGATTTCTGCCGAGGAAGGGAAAGAGTTTTTGTCTAATTACCGCTCGGGGCTTTACGGATATACCTATTTGGAGTA
>CAYOFH010000120.1:0-10165 GCA_964403175.1 uncultured Marinilabiliaceae bacterium | reverse complement strand
AACCAATGAGGGTATTAATGTTTGGCTGGGAGTTCCCCCCGCATATTTCCGGTGGGCTTGGAACAGCTTGCTTCGGTCTTACCCGGGGACTTTCATCTATATCCGATTTACAGGTGTTGTTTGTTGTTCCCAAGGCTTTTGGCGATGAACAGCAGCAGGGAATCAGCCTGATTGGAGCCAATCAGGTTCCGGTAAAACACCGTAAGCTGAATCTGAAGCACTTCAGTCAGAAACTCGATTATATAGAGATAGGCTCGCGCATGATGCCCTATACTGATCCGGATGAGTATTATCAAATCCGGAAATCTAAAGTAGAAAATGGTGCCTTTCAATATGTGCAAACCGATGAGTTAGGTCAGATTCCTTTTACAGGTGCTTATGGTGCTGATCTTTTACAGGAAATTCATAATTATGCACTGGTTTCCAATGTTATTGCACAGGACTATTCATTTGATCTTATTCATGCGCACGACTGGCTCACTTATCCAGCAGGCATTGCAGCCAAGGAAGCTACCGGCAAACCGTTGGTAATTCATGTGCATGCTACCGATTTCGACAGAAGCGGGGGAAGTGTTAATCCCGCAGTTTTCAATATCGAAAAGAGAGGAATGGAGGCTGCTGATAAAATAATTGCTGTAAGTAATTTAACCCGGCGAACGGTTATTGAAAAATATGATATTGATGCAGATAAAGTTGTCACTGTTTATAATGCAGTTGGACCGCTCGAGAAGAAAGAAAAATCAGCATTTAAGAAAGGAACCAATGAAAAAGTGGTCACCTTTCTTGGTCGTATTACCATGCAGAAAGGACCTGAATATTTTGTGGAGGCTGCACACCGTGTATTACAGAAAACCAGTAAAGTGCGGTTTGTGATGGCCGGGAGTGGCGATATGATGCACCGGATGGTGCGTCGGGCGGCACAACTCAAAATAATGGATAAATTTCATTTTACCGGGTTTTTGCGTGGAGAAGAGGTTTTTAGCATGCTCGAGATGAGTGACCTTTATGTGATGCCTTCGGTTTCAGAGCCTTTCGGGATTTCGCCTCTTGAGGCCATGCAGAGTGATGTTCCGGTTCTTATTTCCCACCAGTCGGGTGTTGCTGAAATTCTTACCTATGCAATTAAAACCAACTTTTGGGATGTGGATGCTATGGCGGATGCTATTTACGGCGTGTTGCATTATCCGGCGCTTTCCAAAATGTTTGTGAAGCATGGAAAGAAAGAAGTTTTTTCCCTAAAGTGGGAGAAATCCGCTCTTGATGTTAAGGCTGTTTATGACGAAGTAATGAAAAATTATCATGCTTAACCGGAACTGCCGAAACCAGGTATTCACCACCAGAGTTGGTTTTAATTATTCCGTTCTTTTGCACATTTTTAACCTGTCGGTGACAGGTGGCACAACTTTGATAAGAAAATTTTAAATCTATGAAGACAATTTGTTTATACTTTCAGGTTCATCAGCCATTCAGGTTTCGAAGATATCGTTTTTTCGACATAGGCAATGATCATTATTATTTTGATGACTATACCAACGAGTCTACCCTGAATAAAATTGCATCTCATTGTTATCTGCCTGCCAATAAGTTGCTGTTAAAACTGTTAAAGCAGCATAAAGGGAAATTTAAAGTAGCTTTCAGTATTACCGGGGTGGCAATTGAGCAATTTAAACTTTATGCCCCCGAGGTGTTAGAGAGTTTTAAGCAACTTGCCGCCACAGGGCAGGTGGAATTCCTTGCAGAAACATACGCTCACTCTCTTGTATCCTTAAAGGATGAAGAGGCGTTCAGAAGGCAGGTTACAATGCACAGTGATATGGTGGAGGAGCTTTTTGGTCAGAAACCTGCTGTGTTTAGAAATACAGAACTTATTTATTCCGATCATATCGGGGATATGGTGGCCAGGATGGGGTTTAAGGCAATGCTGACTGAGGGAGCCAGACATGTGCTTGGGTGGAAAAGTCCTAATTTTCTTTACTGCAATGCAGTTAATCCCCGCTTGAAAGTGTTACTGAAAAATTTTAAATTGAGTGATGACATTGCTTTCCGTTTTGGGAATAAAGGATGGGTTGAATGGCCTCTTACCAGTAGTAAGTTTGCCGGTTGGTTGAATCAGCTTGATAAAAAAGATGAGGTGGTCAACTTGTTTATGGATTATGAAACATTTGGAGAGCATCAGTCTAAAGAAACAGGGATATTTGAATTTCTGGAACACTTACCGGCTGAGATTTTCAAATATAAATCCCTTCAGTTTGCAACCCCTTCGCAGGTGGTTTCTCAACTTCATGTGGTGGCTCCTGTAAATGTGCCTAACCCTATTTCGTGGGCTGATGAGGAACGTGACCTTACTGCATGGCTGGGAAATGAGATGCAGCAGGAGGCTTTTGATAAGCTTTATTCTTTATTGCCAAAAATGAACAGTTGTAATGATTCACGGTTATTTAAAGACTGGAATTATCTTCAGTGCAGCGATCATTTTTACTATATGTGTACCAAGTTTTTTTCTGATGGAGATGTACATGCATATTTTAATCCATATGAGACTCCTTATGAGGCCTTTATTAATTATATGAATGTGCTGAGTGATTTCACCATTCGTTTAAATGCTGCCGTCCCATTTAATTCAGAGGAGAAAGAATTAGCCAACCTTGCCGGAATGCTGGGGGAGAGGGATTTGAAGATTAAGAAGCTCGAAGAGGAAGTTCGAAAGTTGAGAAGCCAAAAGAAGAAGACTTCAGTCAGCAAAACTGCTACAGTAAAGCAACTGGTTTCGGAAACGAAAAAAAAAGCTCCAAAAGTAGTAGCTAAAGCAAAAATCAAGAAATAAGTGTTGATAAAAAAATAACATAGTATGATGGATAGTTTTCTAAAACCGGACTTTGTTTTTGAAACAAGTTGGGAAGTGTGTAATAAGACCGGTGGCATACATACGGTTCTATCTTCCAAGGCTAATACCCTGGTGGAGCAGTTTCGTGATAATGTTATATTTATCGGGCCTGACGTATGGCGGGGGATACACAAAAATCCTGAGTTTCTGCCCGATTCTTCCCTTTTTCCTGGATGGCAGGAAGCTCTGTTGCGCGAGGGGCTAAGGGTGAAAACCGGACGATGGAATATTCCCGGTTACCCGGTGACATTACTGGTTGACTTTAGTCCACTTGTGGCACAAAAAAATGAAATACTTTCCGGCTTGTGGGAAAGTTTTAGGCTGGATAGTCTTTCCGGACAATGGGATTATGTAGAGCCTGTATTATTTGGCTACGCCACTGCTATGGTCATCGAGAGTTATTATAAATATTTCATCTCCGACAGCGAGAAAGTTGTTGCTCACTTCAACGAATGGATGACTGGTAGTGGCGCTCTTTATCTGAAAGAGAACCTTCCGCAGGTAGGTACGGTGTTTACGACCCACGCTACCGTGGTTGGTCGCTCTCTGGCAGGGCACGGAGCCAGGATTTATGAACAGCTTAATGAACTGGATGCTGACTCTAAAGCCGTAGAGTTGAATGTGGTTTCCAAACATTCACTGGAAAAAATCACTGCCTGCAATGTGGATTGTTTTACAACTGTTTCAGAGATCGCTGCACGTGAAAGTTCCCGGATTTTATCGCGGGAAGTAGACGTTATTACCCCTAACGGGTTCAATAACGGAATTGTTCCTCTAGGGGAGCAATATGAATCCAAACGGAAAGTTGCACGGGCAAAGTTGATTGATGTTGCAGAAGCTCTTCTGGGGATCAAAGTAAGTAAAAATCCTTTGTTGATCGGGAGTAGTGGCAGATATGAGTATCGAAATAAAGGTACCGATGTGTTTCTGGATGTACTAAAAAAATTGAATGATGATGAATCCGATAGCAGGGAAATTCTGGCTTTTGTTCTCATTCCTGCAAATTCTTTCGGTCCCCGTAAAGACCTGAAGGCAAAACTTTCAAAAGGAGGTAAGAAAGGTCCCCTGTCCAATTCGTTTCTTACTCACGGTATTAATGATATTGGGTATGATCCGATTATAAATAAAATCCAGGATATTCATTTGAATAATGAAGCTTCCGAAAGGGTTAAGCTGATATTTGTTCCCAGCCAACTTAACGGGAATGATGGTATTTTTAATCTTCCTTACTATGATTTATTGGTGGGAATGGATTTAACGGTTTTTCCTTCTTATTACCAACCATGGGGATATCCTCCCCAGGAAAGTGTGGCTTTTGGTATTCCTGCTATTACTACTTCTCTAGCCGGGTTCGGGTTGTGGTCATCCAAATATTCTAAAAATATCACTGAAGGGGTGGAGGTTGTTTTTCGTAACGACCAGAACTATGATCAGGTGGTTGATCAAATTAAAGCCGTTATAAAAGCTTATGGTTCAAAAAATGCAGAAGAAATTTCTCTTATCCGGGAAAAGGCACGTGAGCTTTCCAGAAAACTTGAGTGGGATTCCCTGATTCATAATTATTATGAAGCTTATAATATTGCATTGAAGAAGGTAAATAACCGTCCTGATAAATTCAAGGCTCTTAAAAGAGATGTGCGTATAAAATTTGTACCTGAAGCCAGTGATTCGCCTGGATGGAAAAAACTAGTAGTAAAATCGCGTCTTCCAAAACGGATAAAAGTGCTGCATGAATTGACGCGTAATCTCTGGTGGTCGTGGAATTACCCCCTGATGGATCTGTTTGAATACATAGACCCGGATATATGGGAAGAAGTAGGTAAAAATCCGGTTCAGTTATTGGATAAGGTTTCTTATGACCGTTTAAGTGAATTGGCATCCGATAAAGAGTTTGTAAAAAGGTTGGATGAAATCTATGGCTTTTTCAGAAAATACATGGATAAGGAGCCTTCTCAGAAACCGCGTATTGCATATTTCAGTATGGAATACGGATTGAACAATGTTTTAAAAATATACTCGGGTGGATTGGGGATTCTTGCAGGTGATTATTTAAAAGAGGCCAGCGACAGAGGGGTGAAGATGGTTGCTGTTGGTTTGTTGTATAGGTTTGGCTACTTTACGCAAACACTGTCCATCAACGGAGAGCAGACCGCTAATTATGAGGCTCAGGATTTTTCTCAGTTACCTCTCGAAGAGGTCAGGGCGCAGGACGGGCAACCTCTATATGTTTCACTTGAGCTTCCCGGGCGTAGCCTACATGCCAAGGTTTGGAAAGCACAAGTGGGGAGAGTAGCACTTTATTTAATGGATACCGATGTGAGTCAGAATAATCCCGCCGATAGGCAGGTTACCTATCAATTGTATGGCGGAGACTGGGAAAACCGGCTCAAGCAGGAGATGCTTCTGGGCATTGGCGGTATCCGATTGCTTAAGGCGCTTAATGCTCAAGTGGATCTTTATCATATTAACGAGGGGCATGCGGCACTTATTAACATCGAGCGTCTTGTGGATCTTGTTGAACAGAAGTACAGCTTTTCAGAAGCCAATGAAATAGTTAGGGCTTCTTCATTGTTTACCACCCATACACCGGTTCCGGCAGGTCACGATAAATTCGATGAGGATTTGTTCCGGGTTTACCTGCGCCATATCCCGGGAAAACTCAATATTTCCTGGGATAATTTTATGGATTTGGGGCGTGAGCACACAGGTGCAGATGAGAAATTTTCCATGAGTGTGCTGGCAGCAAAAACTTCGCAGGAAATGAATGGGGTTAGTGCTTTGCATGGAGATGTGTCCAGGAAAATGTTCAAGGATTTATGGCGTGGTTATTTCCCTGATGAATTGCATGTGGGACACGTTACCAACGGAGTGCATTATGGAACCTGGACTGTCTCAGAATGGCAGAACTTTTACAAAAAACAGTTTGGGGAGGAGTTCCTGTCAGATGTGTCTGATAAAGACTACTGGAAAAAGATTTATGAGGTTCCGGATGAAGAAATCTGGAGTATCCGCCATGTCTTGCGTAAAAAATTGATGGATTTTATACGCCAACGGCTTGAACGCAGTATGTCGAGCAGGCACGATTCTCCGGGGCATATTGTGGAAGTTCTTGATATTCTCGATGAGGATGCCCTTACCATAGGTTTTGCTAGACGCTTTGCCACTTATAAACGTGCAAATCTCCTGTTTCGAGACCTGGAACGATTGTCTGAAATTGTTAATAACTTTGAACGACCGGTCCAGTTTATTTTTGCCGGAAAGGCACACCCTGCTGATGCTGGTGGTCAGGCCTTTATCAAGCGAATTGTCGAAATATCAAAGCAGCCGGAGTTTATTGGAAAAGTTATCTTCCTGGAAAACTACGATATGGAACTCGCCAAAAGGCTTGTCAGCGGCGTTGATGTATGGCTGAATACTCCGACCAGGCCTTTAGAGGCTTCAGGAACAAGTGGTCAGAAGGCCGAATTGAATGGTGTGCTCAATTTTAGTGTACTGGACGGATGGTGGTACGAAGGTTACGAGGAAGAGGCCGGATGGAGTCTTACCGATAAACGTTCTTTTGAAAATCAGGAATTTCAGGATGATTTAGATGCTGCGACTATTTATAGTATTCTGGAAAATGAGATTGTGCCATTGTATTATGACGTCGACGAAAATGATATTCCCAAGAACTGGGTTCGCTACATAAAGAACTCAATTGCGCATATTGCCCCTCAGTTTACCACCCGTCGCATGATAGATGATTATTTGAAGAGGTTTTATAATCCGATGTTTGAACGGTTGGAAAAACTGGGTGTTGATGATTATGCACTGATACATGATATAGCTGCTTGGAAGCGTCATGTGTCGGCCGGATGGAATGATATTGAACTTCTTGAATTAATTATGCCGGATATTGCGCATCAGGAACTTGGAATAGGTGATGATTATACAATTGATGTAAAGCTAAATCTTAAAGAATTGGCAGATATTGATGTGGGGCTTGAAATGTTGATTGTGGAATCTGTCGATGAAGAGTTTCCTCAAATTCTTCACAAAGAACCTTTTAATATTGTAAAGAAAGAAGGCTCTGTGGTTCACTATGAAATGAAGTACAGGCTTAATCTTCCGGGATCCTTTAAGTTTGGCATCCGGATGTTCCCGAAAAATGATTTTCTGCCTCATCACCAGGATTTCGGTTTAGTTCGTTGGTTCTGATAGTTCGGCTTTTTTTAATATTTTACCCCTGACATGGCTTGAAATCCTGGTCAGGGGTTTTTTGTATTTGCATCCATAATAGTTCGTCACAACTGCTTTTTTGTGATATTCTCAATGAACCCGGGGGGGCGGGATTTTTTTCAGAATAAGTCCCGTACGGTTGGGAATATATAATTTTAGTTGATGCCCGTTCTTCGGATTTCCACCCACCGGTTCGGTAAAATGTAAAATGTTCTGTTCAATCCGGTCAAACCCTCCAAATTCAGGGGCATCGGAGTTAAGAATGATTTTATATTTTCCGGGAGATACCGGAACCCCGTAGTCAGGATACGAATTTGATGGATGAAAATTAAAAACCATCAGGAAATTCCCACGGTTAAAGACCAGGATATTATCGTTTTCATTGGCAAGGTTTAAATAAACGGGTAATGGGGTCAGAACATTTTCTGTTTTCACTGTGTTAATCATGATCTTGTCAAATACCGCCAACCACTCATACTTCAGGGCTTTGTTATCTGCCAGAGGCCATTGGCGACGGGCATATTTATATGACCAGTTGTTTCCTTCACGTGGGAAATCAATCCATTCGGGATGTCCAAATTCATTGCCCATAAAATTCAGATATCCACCATTGGCAGTGGTAAGGGTTACAAGCCGGATCATTTTGTGCAGAGCAATGGCCCGGTCTATCATCATATTTGGAATTTCTTTGCTCATGGAATAGTACATCTCCTTATCTGCAAGGCGGAAAATTATGGTTTTGTCGCCAACAAGGGCCTGGTCATGTGATTCAGCATAAGAAATAGTTCTTTCTTCGGGCCGGTGCTGAGTTAATTCGTGAAAAATACTCTGCATACTCCAGTCTTCATCCGGAAGTTCCTTAATAAGTTTAATCCAAAAATCGGGGACTCCCATTGATAACCGGAAATTGAAGCCCAGACCGCCATCTTCCGGTAATGCTCCGACCCCCGGAAAGCCGCTCATTTCTTCGGCAATGGTAATGGCTTTGGGCTTTATCTGATGAATGAGGTGGTTGGCCAGCATCAGATAAACCAAGGCATTTCGATCCTGACTCCCATCAAAATAATCATGATAATTGGTAAAAGCTTTTTCAAGTCCGTGATGAATATACAGCATACTGGTAACCCCGTCGAAACGGAAGCCATCAAAGTGAAATTCCTCGATCCAGTAGCGGCAGTTGGAAAGGAGAAACCCTTTAACTTCTTTCTTACCATAGTCGAAGCAACGTGAATCCCACGCGGAATGGAAGCCCCGTGTCCCGGCATAGAAGTATTGATCTAATGTGCCGTCAAATCTGCTGAGCCCTTCTTCTTCATTTTTTACTGCATGAGAGTGCACAATATCCATGATTACGGCCATTCCCATCTCGTGGGCCTTGTTTACAAGTGTTTTTAGTTCTTCCGGTGTGCCAAATCGACTGCTGGGGGCGAAAAAATTGGAAACATGATACCCAAAACTCCCATAATAGGGGTGTTCCTGAATAGCCATTAGTTGAATCACATTGTAACCAGCTTCTCTTATTCGTGGAAGAATGTTTTCAGTAAATTCCCGGTAGGACCCCACTTTCTCATCTTCCTGGGCCATTCCTATATGAGCTTCGTAAATAATTGGGTGTTTTGAGTTATAACTAAAATGATCATCTGTCCATTCAAATTTTTCGTCATCCATCCAGACCTGTGCGCTGAATAAAAGCGTCTGAGGGTCTTGTATGACCCGTCGGGCATAAGCAGGTATGCGAAAACCTGAGCCAAATTCCCATTCGACAAAAAGCTTGTAATAATCTCCATGTTTCAAAGTGGAGGCTGGGACGAATATTTCCCAAACCCCTTTGTCTTGTTGTTGCAGACGAAAGGTGTCATTTGGTTTCCAGTCACAAAAATCGCCGATGAGGTATATCGCTGAAGCATTTGGTGCCCATTCGCGGAAAACCCATCCATTATTGTGTTCGTGTAGTCCAAAGAAATGATGGTTTCCGCAAAAATTAATGAATCCGTCGTGCGAATCATTAAGTTCTTCTAGGATATCGTTATATTCTGTTAATGTGGCTTCAATAGCTCCTTTGTGAGGGGCAAGCCATCCGTCTTTTTCGATTAAGGGTATTTTTTTCATAATCCTGGCTTTATCCTGCAATATAATATAATTGCGCGGAAAGCCGAGGGTTGAATGTACTAAAAAATCCCTTTTTCTTTTAGTTTTTCAATGTCTTCCGGAGTGTCCACTGACCAATTCTCAACCTCTGTTTTGCGGGTGGTTATATTATATCCGTTTTCTATCCATCGGAGTTGTTCCAGAGATTCAGCTTTTTCCAGAAGTCCCTGATTAAGCAGGGTTATTTCGCGCAATATATCGCTGCGGTATGCATACAGCCCGATGTGGATGTAATATTGATGATGCTTATGCCACTCTTTTTGTGGGACGTTTCTAAGGTAGGGTATTGGAGAGCGACTAAAATAGAGCGCTTGGGAGTTTTTGTTGAGAACAACTTTGGGTTTATTGGGGTTGAACAGTTCATCTTCGCTGTTCAGGGGTTTTACGAGAGTGGCAATTTCGGTATTCGTATTATAGAAGCAAGAAGTTAGTTTTTCAATTTGTTCGGGATGAATGAATGGTTCATCTCCCTGTATATTAACTACTACGCTGAAAGTTTTAAGGGTCTTGTTTTCAACAATATTCAGTGCTTCTGAACTTCTGTCTGTACCGCTTTGATGTTTTTCGGAGGTCATAACTACCTCCCCGTTAAAGGATTTGACAGCGTTATAAATCCGTTGATCATCGGTGGCCACCACTACATTGGATAAAACTTTTGAAGCCTGTTCATACACGCGTTGAATCATTGGTGTTCCCCCTATGTCTGCCAAAGGTTTGCCTGGGAATCTGGTGGAAGCATATCTTGCCGGAATGATTCCTAAAATATCGTCTTGTCTCATGGGTTAATTTTTATTTCAAATAAATTAGACGAATTTTATACTGATGAAACGAGCATGGCAACGATTTCCACAATAGAAAATGTATAATGTCCTGGCATGCGAGTTCCATTCAGCCAATAACTTAAGTAACAATTAT
>CAYOFH010000119.1:0-10168 GCA_964403175.1 uncultured Marinilabiliaceae bacterium | reverse complement strand
TACCAACATTGAAAAAGGGAACAAATGTGATAATTGCAGATGCAGAGTTTAGTGAGGAGGGCGCTTCTAATCTGAAGTTTGAAATAAGAACACAGGGTCCTGCAGAGGATATTAAAGCCAATAGAAATCAAAAGACTAAAAATTAAAATTATTAAAAATCTTTATATACAATGGGAAGCAGGAGAAGTTTTCTAAAAAATGGAATTGTAGGAACTGGTGCTTTAACCGCAGGAATTATTTCCTCTAAGGCTATGGGCGGGAGAATAAAAACCGTTACTGATTCTGTATCTGTTGATCTGGATCAACCAATTCAAAAAGAAGTGATTCAATCAACCCGCGCATTCAGAGAACGTCTATTAGCCGATTCCTATCGTCCTGGATATCATTTTTGTGTGCCGGAGGATAGGGGGCATCCTGGTGATCCCAATGGCGCCTATTTTCATAATGGACGTTATCATTTGATGTACCTCTATGAGCGATCCGGCTCAGGGGTCTCCTGGGGCCATGTGTCCAGTAAGGATATGTTGCATTGGCGGCATCATCCTGATGCAATCGGACCGGGAGATGGGGATGAAGGTTGTTTTAGCGGAGGTGCTTTTGTTGATGAGGATGGTACAGCAATTTTATCATACTGGATGCTTTGGGGTGCCAGGGGGATTGGTTTTGCTAAAAGCATGGATGATACCTTTAACAAATGGGGAAAGTTTGAAAGTAACCCTGTTATTGAATCAACGGAGTGGGGAATTACAAGAATGAAAGACAAGTCGGGAAAGGAAATATATGTAGGTTCAGCAGATCCATCAAATATTTGGAAAAAAGATGGACGATATTACATGCTTACAGGCAATCTGCTTGTATTAGACAAGTTTGGCAGAGATGAGGATTCACCTGCCTATATGCAGGGAGACTGGCTCGATCTTTTTGAATCAAAAAATCTTAAGGACTGGACGTATTTACACAGGTTTTATGAAAGAAACCCTGAGTGGACGGAAATAAGTGAAGATAATATGTGTCCCAGCTTTTTACCTTTGCCCTTGTCATCGGAGGGTGGTCAAATTAGTGACAAGCATTTGTTATTATTTATTAGCCACAACATGGTATGTCAATATTATATTGGTGATTATAGAAATAATAAGTATTTCCCTGAATCACACGGTCGAATGTCATGGAATGACAATGCATACTTTGCCCCCGAAGCAATGATTGATGACAAAGGCCGTCAAATTATGTGGGCCTGGATTTTTGACGACAGACCAGATTCCATAAAAAGTTATATGGGATGGACTGGCACTTACGGCCTCCCTCGCTCATTGTGGCTTGGCAGCGATGAAAAATTGAGAATGAGCCCAGTAAAAGAAATTGAAAATTTAAGAATGAATGAAGTTATGGTTTCAGATTTGAAAGTAAACTCTGGAAATGAATTAAAATTGGAAGGAATGGGCAAGGAGTTAATGGAACTTGAGGTTACAATTTTGCCCAAAAATGCATCGCAATATGGGATAAAAGTGTGTGTATCTGACGATGGCGCTGAAGAAACTGTAATCTATTACGATAAATCAGATAAAAAATTAAAATTTGATACAAGGAAATCGGGATTAAAGTTTGGTCGGAAAATTATTGAAGAAGCACCATTTGAACTTCAAAATGGGGAACCACTTGTTTTGAGAATATTTGTTGATAAATCTATTGTAGAGGTATTTGCTAATGATAGGCAGGCAATTGGGCGTATGGTTTATCCTACTCTTGATGGAAAAGGGATAAGTCTGTTCTCTGAAGGAGGTAATATTACTGTGTCAAGTGTAAAAGCCTGGGAAATAATGCCTTCAAATCCCTATTAAACTATACAGTTTCCTGGGAAATACTATGTTGTTATAAAAAATCGATATTAGATAAATTGTTTTTAACACATTCAAGTTATTTCCTCATGGCGAATTTTATCTAAATCACTTAAAACATTTATTTAAACGAATTGAAACAAATTTATATGAAAAGTAAAAATCGTGTTTTAAAATGGTCTATAATAGTTGCACTAGGCGGATTTCTTTTTGGTTTTGATACTGCCGTAATTTCAGGTGTAGAAAAATCAATCCAACAGCTTTTTCAATTAAACCCTTTCTGGCATGGTTTTACCATCTCCACAGCACTTATAGGCACAGTGATTGGTGCGCTCAGTGCTGGTAAACCGGCTGATAAATTCGGGAGAAGATTTTTACTATTTTATATAGCTGCTCTGTATACGATTTCTGCAATAGGCAGCGCTTTAGCTCCCTCTCTTTCTCTCTTTATTGTCTTCCGTTTTTTAGGAGGTCTGGCGGTCGGAGCCTCGTCTGTGGCTGGGCCTATGTACATCTCTGAAATTTCACCTGCCGGAATTAGAGGGCGTATGACAGCTCTCTTTCAATTTAATGTCATTTTTGGCATTCTAATCGCCTATGTTTCAAACTATTTGTTACGGGAAACAGGGAATGAACCCTGGCGGTTTATGCTTGGGGTTGAAGGCATTCCGTCCATTGCATTCTTCTTTTTATTGTTTCTGGTTCCACGGAGCCCTCGTTTTTTAGTCAAAATAAACAGGATAGACGAAGCCAGAAAAGTGTTGAACAAAATTGAAGGCAATAATGTGGAGGCTGAAATTGTTGAAATACAGACAAGTTTAAAACAAGAAAAAACTGCCAGTCAAAACTTATTTTCGAAGCACTATTTTAAACCTATATCTATTGCCTTTTTAGTGGCTATGTTTAACCAGTTTTCAGGAATTAACGCCATTCTTTACTATGCACCCCGTATTTTTGAACTCACCGGACTATCATTAGCCGATTCAATGTTTCAACCAGTATTGATAGGAATTACTAATGGTATATTTACAATTCTCGGTATGATGATTATTGATAAAACCGGAAGAAAAAAATTGCTTATTGTTGGTTCCATTGGTATGTCAATTTGCCTGGGGTTGATTTCAAGAACCTTATTTTTACAGGATTTTTCAGGATACGGAATTTTGATTTACCTCTTGGTGTATATCATGTTTTTTGCTTTTTCAACCGGTGCCGTAATTTGGGTTTTGATTTCGGAAGTTTTTCCAAACAGTGTCAGGGGAAAGGGGCAGGCACTGGGCAGTTTTACGCACTGGTTTTTTGCTGCATTAATTACTTTCCTTTTCCCGGTATTCAGCAGTACAGCGCAGGGAAGCGGGTATTCGTTTGCATTTTTCTCTGTTATGATGGCTTTTCAGGCGTTGGTAGTATGGAAATATTTTCCTGAAACCAAAGGGAAAACACTTGAAGAACTTGGCAAGGAGCTTTCATTGTAAGAATTCAACAATTATTTAAAATCTTAAATTATGTATATTATGAAAAACAAACTTATTTATTTGACACTTGCTGCGTTATTTTATATTATGGCAATTGTCCCGGCTTTTTGCGATGAAGGTAAGGACACTATTACGATTATGCCTGAAGATATTGAGTCGGCACGCAAAATACGTCGGGCCCAATTGAGCGATCCCTGGCGGCCGGTTTGGCATTTGACCATTGCCGAAGGAACCGGATATCCATTTGATCCCAACGGGGCTATTTTTAAAGATGGCGTCTATCATCTTTGGTACTTGTATCAGGCCGAAGCCGGGCATCATTGGCAACATCTGTCAAGTATTGATTTGTTTCACTGGCGTTGGCACTCAAATGATTTACAACACCATAAGGGTGATCCAGACACGGGAATTTTCAGCGGCAATGCTTTTTTGGCAAAGGACGGAAATGTGGTTATAGCTTACCACGGACTTGGGACTGATGGAAATTGCACCGCTTACAGCAGCGATATAGAATTGAACGAATGGACAAAGTCGGAGGCCAATCCCATTGCTAAGCCCGGATGGGACCCTTTTATGTGGCTGCAAGAGGATACCTACTATCAAATATCAGGAGGTAATCCACCGCTATTGTATAAAGGAGACACTTATAATACTCCCATGAAGCAGAAAGGGGAATTTATGACCCATGATATGCCCGGGGTAGATGATTTTGAAGATGTTTCGTGTCCCGATTTTTTTAAACTTGGTGATAAGTGGGTGCTTCTGGGTATCAGTCACCCCCGCGGAGCCAGGTATTACATTGGAGATTGGGATGGAGAACAGTTTAAACCGCAGTCTCACCATCGAATGAATTGGCCCGGGGGAACTTTCTTTGCCCCCGAAACACTTCTCGATGATCAGGGCCGACGCATTCTTTGGGCCTGGGTGCTTGATCGGAAAGCAGGTGTTTCAAGCGGAACCATGTCCATGCCCAGGGTGCTTTCCCTTTCTGAAAACAAACGCTCATTGAACATTGAACCTCCCAAAGAAGTGGAACTGCTAAGGTATCAGGAAATGGTTGAACAACCTTTTGCAGCGACCTCTGACCAACCCGTAACTTTAAAAAAGATTGAAGGCAATATAATGGAGATGGAGTTGATTATTGATCCGGGTAAAGCCAAACGTTTTGGATTTAAAGTGTTTTGTTCAAAAGACGGACGTGAGCAAACGCCTGTAACGTTTGATACCGAAAAGAATACTCTGAAGATTGATATGAGACCATCAAGTCTTAATAAACCTGATTACCATGAGTTTGTAATGCATGATCCAAATCCTGTGGTTGAAGTGCAGGAAGCTCCGTTTGAATTGAAAGAAGGAGAAAAATTGCATCTTCGGGTATTCCTCGATAAATCCATTCTTGAAGTATTTGCCAATGGCCGCCAGTGCATAACCCAAGTGGTTTATCCAACTCTCGAAGATGCCGTTCATGTGCAGGTTTTTACCGAGGATAAATCCATTAAAGTTGAGAAAATGAAAGCGTGGAAATTATTTCCGACCATGCAATGGTAAGTGCTTAATTGTCTGTTTATTAAGTTATAATAATACAAAAAATGAAAATTTTAATTTTAGCAGTTATCTCTGCAATAGCTTTAGTAAAGCCTTTTCAGGCTGTCTCGCAGGAGTCCATAGCAGAGAAAAGACCGGTTGACTACGTAGACCCGATGATTGGCACAGCCGACTCGCGATGGATGGTTTTTCCCGGAGCCGGTATGCCTTCGGGAATGGTTAATTTAAGCCCCGACAACCAAAATGAAGGGTGGAAGGCCGGCTATGAATATACCATAGAAAATATTGCTGGGTTCAGTCATATTCATTCCTGGGTGATGGGTGGTTTGCTCACAATGCCCACCACCGGCAAACTGGAAACCAGCCCCGGTGATGAAACGAAGCCCGAGGAAGGTTATCGTTCCCGGTTTAGACACGAAACCGAGGAAGCTTCTCCTGGCTATTATGCCGTGACCCTGGATGATTATAAAATCCGTGCAGAGCTGACAGCTACAAAACGAACCGGATTTCAGCGTTATACCTTCCCAAAAGCGAAAGCGTCGCGTATTCTCTTCGACCTGACCATTCCCACCGAATACGGTTACAGACAGTATGACACTAAAGTTGAGAAGATAAGCGACACGGAAATTGTCGGGCACAGTACACAGTTGGGGGAGGGTATAAATAGCAGATTGGAGAATGACTACACCATCTATTTTGTGGCCAAATTAAACAAACCCTTTAAAAAAATTGGGGCCTGGGAAAGAAAATGGGGTGAGACTGAGGACACCATGCTTCCTGAAAATCAATCGCTTTATTATGGAAATGGAGACTTCGGAACTTACCTGGAATTCCCAACCAGTGAAGGAGAGAAGGTATTACTTAAAACCGGAATATCTCTGGTGAGTATCGAGCAGGCCAGGCTCAATTTGGAAAAAGAATCGGATGAACCTTTCGGTTGGGATTTTGATGCCTGCAGTACCAATGGGGCAAACATTTGGAACGACCTTTTGAGTAAAATAAAAGTTGAAGGAAAAGAAGCCGATAAACGAAAATTTTATACCAACATGTATCGTGCCTATTGTTCAAGAGCCGATTTTTCCGATGTGAATGGTATGTACCGCGATATGTGTGAAAAGATTCAGGTTTTAAATGACCCTCAAAATGGTATTTACGGATGCGATGCACTTTGGAACACTTTCTGGAATCTTAACCAGTTATGGAATCTGGCGACGCCTGATCTAAGCAATAAATGGGTAAATTCAATGCTTGAAATCTATGATCGAGGTGGCTGGCTGCCTAAAGGCCCCACAGGTATTGAGTACTCAGGTATTATGGTGGCTTCTCATGCCATCCCTTTTATCGTGGCAGCTTATCAGCATGGTATTCGTGACTATGACGTAAAAAAAGCCTTCAGAGCCATGTATAAACAGCAAACAGTTCCTGGGCGAAATCATGAATGTGGAGGTTTCGTAGGTAACCGACAGCTGGAATCCTATATGAAATATGGCTATGTGCCCGTTGAGGCGGGTTGGAGATGGTCCGAAGCAGCTTCTTCGAATACTCTTGAATATGCCTATGACGATTGGTGCGTGGCACAAATGGCTAAAATGTTGGACAAAAAACCTGATTATCACTATTTCATGAACCGAAGTAAATATTACAAAAATATGTTTGATGAAGAGATTAAATTTATGCGTCCCCGGTACATTGATGGTTCATGGATGGAAAATTTCGATGAATTAAATCGTTCTACCTGGTTTTGTGAAGCATCATCGTGGCAATATACATGGTTTGTACCTCAGGATCTTTACGGTTTGATGAACTTAATGGGTCAAAACCTATTTAACGATCGTCTGGAAAAAGGGATGATAGAATCCCGAAAAAAGAAGTTTTACCACCCTCAGTTGGTCAATGTGGGTAATCAACCCAATATGCAGGCTGCATGGCTCTTTAATTATTCAGGTAAACCCTGGTTGACTCAAAAATATTCGCGTCTGATGGTGCAGGAGTATTTTGGTGACGATCCCTATGACGGCTGGCCGGGGGATGAAGATCAGGGACAAATGGGCAGTTGGTTTGTCATGAGTTCTATCGGACTATTCCAAATGGACGGTGGTTGCCGTGAAAATCCCATTTATGAGATTGGATCACCCTTGTTCGATAAAGTCGAAATTGCGCTGGATGACAAATATTATCCCGGTGGAAAGTTTGTGATTGAAACCCGTGATAACAACCCCGAGAACTTCTTTGTTCAAAAAGCATTTTTAAATGGTAAACCTTTGAACAGATGTTGGATTTATGCTCACGAGTTACAAAAAGGAGGAAAGTTAGAATTAGAGATGGGTGCCAAACCTAATGAAAATTGGGGAGTTGGTATTGAAAATCAGCCCCCTGATCCAAATCATTAAAACCAATTATTAATAAATTTTGTTATGGAACCTGTTTTAAGAGAAAGAAATTTATATCTGCTTGGATTTTTACTGTTGCTTACACTGCAGATAAGCTGTTCAAAAACGAATATGGCTGATTTTAGTACCGACTATTTTAAAATCCAAATTGACGACCATGGGTTCATTATCAGTATGCAGAACATAACGGTGAATCCACACCGGGAGTTTAGTCCTGCCGATAAGTCCTCACCATTAATAAGCCTGTATAATACCGAAGAGGATGTGTATTATGAACCCGTAAAAGCAGTTTATGATGAAGGAAATAAAAGCATAGAGTTAACTTACCAGAACGGATCCGTAGCCACAATAAGAATCGAGCCACAAGAAAAATACTTAAGGCTTACGCTTATTGACTTATTTCCCCGCAAGGGAATAGATGGCGTGCAGTGGGGCTCTTATCACACTACTATTACCAATCTGTTGGGAGAGATAATCGGCGTAGCGCGCGACACCAGCGAGGCGGTTAATTATGCCATTGGTATGCTCGCACTGGACGATAACACCCTGGGCGGACTTTCTTCAACAATAGCCGATGCAGCCCCTTTTCAATACATAATTCATTCCCCTGATTCCATTCGGTTTCCTTTGCCCGATGGTTTAAATGAAGGCCAGGTTTTTACCCTTGGGGGAGACGGAATCAGCGATGTTGCCTTTTATGCTCATAAAGAACCCTGGTACCGAATTATGTACGGTAATGCAGCTTTGGTTGATGATAAAGGAAGAATTTTTATTTCTTATCATTCAAGAGACCGGACATTTGACCGGGAAGTATACTATTCGTTAATTCCCAATATGGCCGCCAATACACCAAATCATTTAGAGGTGGAACCAGTCCCGGGGATCGATTATATCGGTTCATCCATTGCGCTGTGGGGCAGTCCCGACAGTACGGCTTTGATGGATGTTATTCAGGATATTGTGCTGGCAGAAGATCTGCCTTATCCGACTATTAACGGGAAATGGGTGAAAGATCCGGCCGCTTATGTGCCTGATGCTCTTTCCCGGGGCGGAATGCATGACAGCATCATCTCTTACACTTCCAGATTAGGGTTTAAGGCCATCAGTTTGTATGACCTTGGATTTTTAAGACCCGACCGGGGCAATGAGGGGTATATTGACGGAAAGAACTTTGAGAAAACCCCCGTTAATCTGGCTTCGGGGAATAAATCCCATAAAGCCTTTGCTGGAAGGGCAGCAAAACATGGAATTACGATTGGACGGACACCGATCACCACATCATTGGCTCCCGGCACTAAGGATGCCAGTCCGGTTCCCAGTGATAGTTTGTGTTATCAGCAAAAACGTTTGCTGGTAAAGCGTATCGGTCCATCTGACACCCTAATCTTTGTGGACGATCCAAAGCATCTTGAAGAGATTGGCAGTTGGCAAGGGCATGCAAAAAATCTGAACATAGTGAAAATCGGTAAAGAGTTGATTCGTTATCTCGGAGTTTCAAAGAAAAAACCATATCGACTTTTGAATGTAAAACGCGGATATTGGGGCACAACTCCTGCAACCCATCAGGTTAACGATACCATTTATAAATTGCAGGTTACCCTGAATTATGGCTACGATGGATTAATTCCCAATCTTGCCCTTCAGGATAAAATTGCAGAATACTATGCGGATGTCTGTTTCATCAATGGTTTGGGATATTACGATTTTGACGGGCAGGAGTTTTTGTTCAACAACGGACATGGGTATTATTCTGCCAAACGCTTTTTCCGTAAAATGTTTGACAGGGCTGAGCAGCGCGGCCTACCTGATATCCGGGTTACCGGGGCTACCTTATCCGAAGGCTCATGGCATTATCAGAGTATTTGGAATGTTGGAGGTGGCAAAAATATGTATGATGCGGATACCCGGGAGTGGGGCAGCACGACCAGTCAGGGAAAAGATTTGCGGGATGTAACCTATGCCAATTTATTTCCGGTAAGCATGGGCGATAATTTCCCCATAAATGCCAACTCAACAGTTGAGCAATATGAACATATACAAGCTGTTTCAGTGGGCATAGGCGCAACATACAGTCTGGTGCTTGATCAGAAAGAGGTAGAGAGCTGTCCGCAAAAAGATGCGATTTTTAATGTCATTCGCACATGGGAAAATGCACGGACCGCCAATGCCTTTCCGCTAAGTGTGAGAAAATTGCTGGCTAATCCAAAACGGGACTGGACTTTGGAAGAGGTGGATGAGAATACATGGAAACTATACGAGGTACTCGATAACGAAAAAACAAATCCCGTAGTACTGACTCGTGCTGTAGGCTATTGATTTGCGATTAATTCGAATCAAGGATATGATTTTAACGATGATTGAGAGAGGGTTTCAGTAAATCAACTAAATTTTTTTCTTTATCTGCTCTGATTATCAATACGGTAAATATGAAAAATACCCCATAAATTGTATCAAAAAGAAATGAATTATATTTGTGAATATGTTTGAACATATTTGCAAAATAACATGAACTTAAAAATTGATCATTCCAGCGCCATGCCCCTCCACGCCCAGGTGGAATCACTGCTGCGCGAACTGATTGAATTGCCGCAATACCAGGCAGGAGAGTTTCTTCCCAAAGAGGTGGATTTGGCCAACCAATTGGGCATTAGCAGAAATACCCTGCGGCAGGCCACCAACAAACTGGAATACGAGGGACTGATTGTGCGGAAAAAAGGTTTTGGCACCAAAGTGGCTGAAAAATCATTTACCACACAACTTGATAACTGGCATTCGTTTACCCAGGAAATGAATGAAAAAGGAATTGCTTTTATCAACCTTCAGGTTACTGCCGGATGGGTTGTGCCGGAAGAAAAGATTGCCGCATTCTTTTCCATTCCACCACAAACCAAAGTGGTTAAACTTTCGCGATTACGCGGCGATG
>CAYOFH010000118.1:0-10174 GCA_964403175.1 uncultured Marinilabiliaceae bacterium | reverse complement strand
TAGACTATATATTACGTTAATTTTTTTTCAAAGGTAATAATTGATTGGCAGATTCTCTTCCTTTTTGGCTGCTTAACCGTCTAAAAAAGAAATATACTAATGTGTCAGTTCTTATTTTGCCCCACCAGCCGAACACTATTTTTCTATTGCCTACTGCCTGCTATCTATTGCCTAAAACCTACTTACCTAAAACCTATCACCTACTCATCAGAAAAGTGTATAAGGACTCTCCGGTAAACAGAGAATATCTTTGATTTCGATACGAATCCCAGATATCGTCCCTGGTCAGTTACCGGGAGGTTCCATGCACCGGTTTCCTCAAATTTCCGCATTACCTGATCCATGTTTTCATTGGCTTCGATGAAGGCCGGGGGGACAGACATAAAGTTTTCCACTTTCATTTTGTTGTAAAGTTCATTGTTGAACATGATTTCCCGTATGTCATCGAGAAGTACTATTCCCAGGAGTTTCCCGTTTTCATTGGTCACAGGAAAAATATTCCTGCGGGCTTTTGAAATTATTTTTACCATTTCCCCCAGAGTCATGTCAGGTTTAACAGTTATAAAATCTGTCTCAATCACTTTGTTGAGGCGCATGAGTGTGAGAACTGCCTTGTCCTTATGGTGGGTGAGTAATTCTCCTTTTTTTGCCAGACGTTTGGTATAGATGGAGTGGGGTTCGAAATACATAATGGTCAGATACGACACCGTGGAGGTAAGTATTAACGGAATAAACATTGCGTATCCGTTGGTGATTTCAGCAATAAGAAAAATGGCTGTCAGAGGTGCATGCATTACTCCTGCCATTAATGCAGCCATGCCTGCAAGGGTAAAGTTGGACTCAGGGAGTTTTACCCATCCCATATCATTGACCAGCCGCGCCATGAAGAAGCCGACCACTCCCCCTGTGAAAAGCGTGGGTGCAAAAATACCTCCTACACCGCCGCTTCCGTTGGTGGCTGCAGTGGCAAGCACTTTGAAGATAATCAGAAGCAAAAGAAAGCTGAGAATGATGAGATTGTTATCTTTCAGATTGTAAAAAAAGGTGTTTTCCACAATGACATCCGTGTTGCCGCTTAACAGGGCCGAAATGGTAGTATAACCTTCTCCGTAGAGGGGAGGAAACAGGAAGATTAATAAGCTCAGAATAAGTCCGCCTGTGAGTAGTTTAATATATGGATTTTTGATTTTAGAGATTTTCTCTTCAGTAAACATACTTCCCCAGGTCATGTAGAGGGAAATAAGGCCTCCCAGAACTCCCAGGATCAGATACCACGGCAGGTTATTAAGTAAAAAAGCATTGTCGAGATGAAAAGCAAATTCAGCAGCTTTTCCCAGGAAGAAGTAGGCAATTGTGGTAGCTGTAACTGCCGAAATGAGCAAAGGTATAATGGATGCCATAGTCAAATCGAGCATCAGTACCTCGAGGGTAAATACTAGTCCGGCGATGGGTGCTTTAAAAATTCCGGCAACCGCACCTGCAGCCCCTGCTCCCACCAATAGAGTGATGGTTTTCTGATTCAGATGAAACATACGCCCCAGCGATGATCCTATGGACGCCCCTGTCAGTACAATAGGAGCCTCGGCACCTACCGAACCACCAAAGCCAATGGTGAAGGTACTGCCAATTACAGAGGTGTAGGAGTTGTGGGGTTTTAGATATCCGCCTTTGCGTGAAAACGCATATAATATTTTTGTTACTCCATGACTAATGCTGTCCTTTACTATATAACGTGTAAATAAAACTGTCAGGAAAATTCCTGCCAGAGGATAGGCCAGGTAGAGCCAGTTCTGGTGTTCAAGAGCAAAACCTTCAGTCAGAAGCTGGTGAGTGAAGTGAATGGTGTTTTTTAATATTACGGCGGCCAGACCGGTAGCAATACCAATGACAAATGACAAAAACAGTGTAAAGTGTTTTTGAGATACATTTTTTACCCGCCATATTAGAAAGCGTCCTAATAGTTTTGAAGCTGTTTCCATGAGGACTTCCCCAATAATTTTTGTGTTTGAAACAAATTATGCTGTTAATAGCATAGAGTCTATGTGGGATAACGAGGCGTTGGTTTTTTGTTGTCAGAAAATGGACGGTTTAGACTTTTTTTGTCTGATTTTCATTGCAATTCATTAATTGCGGTGCAAATGTATGTCATTAAGACATGAATTTCAAAAATGCGATGTTAAATAGTGTTTGGGAAGTTCGTATGAAAAGAACAAAGGCCACACCTCTCCAGCTCATCCACTCACCAACTCATTTCCTCACCAGTTCATTTTCCAGGAATACTTTCCAGAGTGCTAACCAGAAAATCCCAAAATTTCCGGACAGTTTCCACATTTACCTTTTCATCCGGAGAATGTGGGAACCTGATAGTGGGACCAAAAGATATCATATCCCAATTGGGATAGGCATTTCCCAGTATACCACACTCCAGACCGGCATGAACGGCTTTTATTTCAGGTGTTTTTCCCCATTTTTTCTGATACACGTTTTGCATGGTTTTCAGAATTTCTGAGTCCATGTTGGGTTTCCAGCCGGGATATTGACCATCGAACCAGACATGAGCCCCTGCCAGAAGAAAAATACTTTCGAGAGTGGATTCCACATCTTCTTTGGCTGTATCTACGCTGGAGCGAATAAGAGCTTTTACTTCCACTTCCTTGTTGTGCGATTTTACAATAGCCAGGTTGAGGGAGGTTTCTACCAGTCCGGGCATTTCGGTACTCATGCGGATAATTCCGTTGGGGCACGCTTGAATCGCATTAATCAAGTCGTCCTGGGTCATTTCATCCATCACAAAATGGGGTGTTTCTGCCGGCTCAAGTTTAAGCGAAAGAGTGGGCTCTACATTTTTAAGCTCATTTATGAAGATATTTCTATGGCTCTCAATTGCCTGTTCCACCTCTTTAAGGTAATTCTCCGGGATGGCCACTATCGCAAAAGCCTCACGTGGGATGGCATTGCGTAAACTACCACCCTCAACGGAAGATAGTCTTATATGATCATGAGCCACCAAATACTTAAGTAATCTGAAAAGTAGTTTGTTGGCATTTCCCCGTTCAAGAATAATGTCCATTCCCGAGTGTCCGCCTTTTAATCCGGTAAGACTGATTTTGCGGGCAACACAATTTTCGGGAAACTCTTCTTCCATATAAGTAAAGGCAGCATTGGCATCAGTTCCTCCTGCGCATCCTACATAGAGTTCACCCTCATCTTCCGAATCCATGTTTATCAGAATATCTCCTTTCAGTACTCCCGGCTGTAATGCATTGGCACCGGTCATGCCTGTTTCTTCATCGGTGGTAAATAACGCCTCAACAGGACCGTGCTTTAAGTTATCGCTCTTAAGAACTGCCAGGGCGGCGGCCACACCAATGCCATTGTCAGCTCCCAGTGTGGTGCCGTTGGCTTTTACCCAGCCATCTTCTTCAAATGCTTCGATGGGATCTTTGTCAAAATCGTGCTGTTTGTCACTGTTTTTCTGGGGTACCATGTCCAGATGTCCTTGTAAAACAACCGATTTTACGTTTTCCATGCCGGCAGCAGCCGGTTTTCTTATGATGATATTTCCCGCATCATCCCTGATTGTTTCCAAGCCCAGGTTTTTACCTTCCTGTTCAATAAAATCGATGATTTTGCTCTCATTTTTTGACGGGCGGGGTATTTGTGTCAGTTTATGGAAATAGGACCATAAAAGCTGAGGCTCCAGATTTGCGATGTTTGTGTTCATTTTTATCTATGTTTTATATTGTGTTTTGTGTCTCGAGTTTTGTGTTTTGTATTTCGCTTTGGGTGCTCAGCCTCAACCTCAATCTAAACCTCAATCTCAACCTCAATCTCAATCTCAGCCTCAACCTCAGTTTCAACCTCAATCTCTTTTATCCTGTGAAGCTACAGCGAAGTAGGAAATTTCCCTAATACCTGATATTAATAATTGCACCCGTAGTGGGATCCAGTTCAATTGTCGTATCAGGATCATCGAGCAGCGAAACCGGCAATGTGTGCAGAGTTCCATACTGACCAATGAGAATATCTTTCTGGTTAAGTAGTCTGGTTCTGTCAATAACTTTAACCGTAGCTTTTTGAGGTTTGCAATAAATCATGCCCGTGCGCTCTTTAGAATTTCCTGATATTTGATTTTTTTTATCAGTATCTTCACCAATAACTTCAATGTAAACCGGTGTTCCGGTCATATCCTCAATTCCGGCAAATCCTTTATTAGAAGAAAACCGGAACAGAACCTGGTTGTCCGTTGTATTGGCATCCGGCATGAAAGTGAAGGTACGCATTTGTGTCTCCTCTTGCTTTTTACCTTTGAAAAGAGAAAGATATTGTTTTTCCATTCGATCCAGACTTTCAAGGATTCTTTTGTATGCTCCTTCATCTGGAGGCAGGTTTTGAATGTCTCCTTCCAGTAATCTTCTGCGATAGTCACGGATGTTATAGATTTCAGCTGCTACTTCTTCTGCTGTGGCAGCGCTAGAAGTTTTGATTAGTTGTTCCTCGGTAAATGGGATGTCATCGAAACTAATCGGTTCAGGCGAATGTTGATTCCTGTTATTACCGGGGGCGGACTTTTTAGCTTTTATGGCATCAGAGGAAGATATGTTGAAACCTAAAAGGGTGCCATCAGGAGTCAGACTAATGGCAGCGCCGGCGGGAGTGCCTTCAGCAGAAATACTGTAATAGCGGCTGGTATCCGGAGTCCCGGTGGTGTATATATTAGCTCCGGTAATTTCCCAGTATTCATTGTCTTCAGTAATGATATCGGAAAGATTGAGATAACGTTCGGAAAACCGATAGTAGGGGCCTCGTTTTTCCGTTACTTTGCGTGCAGTTACTTCGATGTTTATTACAGTGGCAGGCAAATGGTAATACAGTTTTCCCGGTGACGCTGCAGAGTCTGCTGAACTGAAATCTGCTTTGGAAATGGTTTTTGGCGTACTGCAGGCCCCGAAAAAAACAAGGAGGAACAGGATAGATAGATTTTGTATTGTTTTCATGACTGTTTTCTGCTTAATTGATAGAAGTTCATATTCGTAATTAATTTCAAAGTTACTAAATAAAAACAGGCTGATGGTAATGAAATTGCCCGGAAAACAGGATTCAGAGGTGGAAATTCAAAGTTAAAATACTAAAAATTACTCGGTTGCATCCCTGAATGCTGCCTGAAGATGGTTGATGATATCAGAGGCTATAAGTCCGCGCATTCCTTCCTGTGCTGCCATATCTCCCGCCAGTCCATGAACATAAACTGCAACTCGTGCTGCATCAAAAGGCTCAATTCCTGATGCAAGTAATCCAAGAATAATTCCTGTTAAAGTATCTCCGCTCCCGGCAGTGGCCATTCCCGGATTTCCTGTTGGATTGAAACATACCAGGCCATCGGTGGAGATCACCGCACTGTAAGCTCCTTTTAGAACCAGGACGATCTGATGCTTTTGGGCAAATTCCATTGCCTTTTGTAGTTGTTGATAATCATTACCTGACTTTCCGGCCAGTCTCTCAAACTCTTTGGGATGAGGCGTTAGTATGGTGTTTGGGGGAAGAAGTTCCATCATTTCCGGATTGGAACCAAGGATATTTAATCCGTCAGCGTCGATGACCATATTCTTTTTTCCTATGGTCTGCAAAAGTTCTTTGAATGCTCTTTGCGTATTTACCCGTGTTCCAATTCCGGGGCCAACACCAATAGCGGAAAACTCAGAGAGATCAGGATGCTCTGTAAACATAAGGTCTGATCGATCTACGCTTATCATTGCTTCCGGAACTGCTGTTTGCAGAATAGAAACTACACTGTGTGGGACATGAGTGGTGAGAAGTCCCACACCCGACTTGAGGCAGGATTCGGAGGCCAGCAGCGCAGCTCCTGTCTTTCCGTAGCTCCCGGCAATCAAAAGTGCATGCCCCATGGTTCCCTTATGGGAAAATTTGTGCGGAACTGTTACCATTTTTCTGACCTCTTCTTCTCCGGTTATTTGCCATGGAGTAGAGGTTTCTGCAATTTTTTGCTGATTGAGTCCTATGGGTAACACCTCCCAATGGCCCGTTTGCTCCCGGTTTTCCGGAAACAGAAAGGCCAGTTTGGGCATTTGAAAGGTTAGTGTATATGAGGCCTTGACAATGTTTTCCCGGATATTTGCGCTGTTGTCTTCGCAAAAAAGACCCGAGGGAATATCTATTGAAATAATTGTGGCAAAAGTGCTGTTGATGAATCTGGTAATGCCGGATGCTTTTTCGTTAAGAGGGCGGCTAAGACCGGAGCCAAACAATCCGTCGATGGCAATGCGGTTGGATGGAGATGGCTCAGGAAGTTCCTCCTTTGAAAGGTCTGTGATTATTGTATTTGGTATTTTCTTTAGTCTTTCCAGATTAATGGATCCGTCGGAAGACAGTTTTTCGCTGCTATAAAGGTAGGTCTTAACCGAATGACCTTTGTTTATTAACATTCGGGCAATGGCCAGGGCATCGCCCCCATTATTCCCCGGGCCGGCAAAAACACTAAACCCTGAAGAGGGAAAATGTTCGGTTATCCATTTGAAGGCCTGAAAGGCCGCCCGCTCCATCAGATTGATAGAATCGATTGGTTCATGGGCTATGGTGTAGCTATCCGTCTCGCCTGTTTGTTTTGCTGATAGAATTTTCATGTACAATATGAGAAATAACACGTTTAACTTAGCTTACAAAATGTATTTTTGCATTTGATATAATAAAGGAGAAGGGGTTGCTATCTCCTAAAATATCTTATTGTTAGTTTATTGCGGTGTCTTATGGCAGCCTTCGTTAGGACATCTTTGTTGTTTTTTGAAAAAAGACAAACCAAAACACCATTTTGTTTCAGTAAAATTTAATAATTTTCACACATCGAAATATCGATAATATATCCGGGATTATTGTCTTCCCAATTGTTTGATCATTAATGTAACAAAAAATTGAACGGAAAAACAAATAAACCTAAAATTTAAAAAAAACAAAAGAATGGACACACCATCAAAAAAAGTTCCCCAAAGACCTTTGGATCTGGATACTCCTCCGGAAAAACATCCTCAGGGATTATGGGTGCTGTTTTTCACGGAAATGTGGGAGCGGTTTAGTTATTATGGTATGCGTGCGCTTCTGGTTTTATACCTCACATCATTAATTGTTAATGGTGGATTTGCATATGCTGAAAACCACGCTCTTGAAATTTATGGTATTTTTACCGGACTGGTTTATCTCACACCGATTATCGGGGGAATATTGGCCGACAGGTTAATAGGGCAACGAAAAGCCATTATTATTGGTGGAATTATAATGGGATTGGGACAGGCTGCTCTGGCTTATTCCGAGGCAGTTGTTAATATGGCAGGTGTTTCATCTCCCGAGGCTCTTCAGGAATTGCGTGAATACTGGCTCTTTATCGGCCTGGGACTTATTATTGTTGGTAATGGATTCTTTAAGCCCAATATTTCTACAATGGTTGGGCGTCTCTACTCCGATGGAGATCCTCGTAAAGATTCCGCCTTTACCATCTTTTACATGGGTATAAACCTGGGAGCATTTCTGGCACCGCTGGTAGCCGGATACCTGGGTGAGTCTATTGGCTGGTCATGGGGATTTGGATCTGTGGCAGTTGGTATGTTCATTGGTACCGGATGGTTCTGGGCTCAGGAAAAGAAACTGGGAACCATTGGTTTTGGGCCCAATCGTACTTTTAAGGAGAATAATGTCAGGATGAATGGTCGCGACTGGCTCGATATCAGTGCCTGGTCGCTGGGAATTATCGCTTTTATTTACCTCTTTGTGAAGATTTGGTGGACATTGCCGGATGCTACAATGGATTGGATCATTCGTGGTACTGCCATTATTGCCATCACTGTCATTGCATATCTGATCATTAAAAATACTACGGGAAAAGATCAGTGGAGCCGGATGGGTGCTATTTTGGTGTTCTGTTTCTTTAATGTCTTCTTCTGGTCAGGTTTTGAGCAGGCGGGAGGTACTTTTAATCTTTTTGCACGTGATTTTACCGACCGTATGTTGGGAAGTTTTGAGATTAAAGCCTCCTGGTTCCAGTCTGTTAACGCCATTATGATTGTTGGTTTGGCTCCGGTATTTTCAATTTTATGGGTCTGGCTTGGACGACGTAATCCCAACACTCCGGTGAAATTTGGTCTCGGTTTGCTTTTGCTTTCTCTTGGTTTTGTTATCATGTTTGCTGCCGACACTAAAGCCTCTGCCACCAATTTAGTTAGCCCCATGTGGCTGGTGGGCGTTTACTTATTGCATACAATGGGTGAGCTTTGCCTCAGTCCTATTGGTCTGAGTATGATCAGTAAACTGTCGCCTCCGAAAATTACTTCGTTGATGATGGGACTATGGTTCGCCTCTATTGCCCTTGCCAATTATCTGGCCGGAGCCCTCAGAAGCATCCTTGAAACGTATCTCCCCGATATGAATCTGTTCCTCTTCCTGGTAATTACTTCAGGATCGGCTGCATTGCTGATGTTTGCTATCTCACCATGGCTTAAGAAGCTGATGAGAGGGATTGATTAAGAGAATTTGATTTTTTGATATAGGAAAGCCTGAGAATTCGCGGAAGCGGATTTTCAGGCTTTTTTTTATGGGGAAGGGGGATTGATGGTTTCACTTCAAGTGAAACCATCAATAGTGAAAGATCATTCGACCAATCATACCATTTTGTTTAATAATTTTTAGTACATTCGGAACATGCTCTTTTTTAATCGATTTATACAGAGTTAAAGGTATAAAAACAGAAGGCGAGAGCACCCGAAAGTGTCCCGCCTTAAATGTTTTCACAACGGAATAATCCTTATTGTGAATTGCTTCAAAATGTAGTACAAGTTTAAAAAGAAATTATCATAAAAACAAAACCAAAATAATAACCCTGAAAATTATTTTTAATGAAACGTATTTTAGGACTTGACCTGGGAACAAACTCTATTGGGTGGGCACTGGTAGAGAATGATGAAAAAGAAAAATCCGGAAAGATTATTGGAATGGGAAGCCGGATAATTCCGATGGATAAAAGTGAGATGGATAATTTCAATAAAGGGACTTCAGTGTCTCAAACAGCTGAGCGTACCCGGTTGAGGATGGTACGACGCTTAAGGGAACGGCACTTGTTGAGGCGTGAAAGACTTCATCGCGTTCTAAATAAAATTGGGTTTTTGCCAACACACTATGCTTCTGATATAGATTTTAAGAATAAAAAGGGGAGTATACTTCCCGGAAAAGAACCTAAGGTAGCTTATAAACCAGATGATATCCCAAATAGGTATCAGTTTTTATTTGAGGATTCTTACAATGAAATGCTTGCCGACTTCCAGAGATATCAACCAGAGTTAATTGAAGATGGGAAAAAAGTACCAAAGGATTGGACCATATATTATTTGAGGAAAAAAGCGCTAACTTCAAGAATAGCAAAAGAAGAATTGGCTTGGATAATTCTGAACTTTAATCAAAAGAGAGGGTATTATCAATTACGTGGAGAAGATGATGAAACGGCAAATAATCAAAAAGTAGAAGAATTTCATGCTTTAAAAGTTGTTAAAGTTAATGAACGTGACGAAACAACCTCTTCTGGAGGCAGGTGGTATGACCTTGAATTGGAAAACGGTTGGACTTATCCGAAACCTAGTAATATTAAACCGGAGTTGGAGGGAAAAGTAATTGAGCTTATTGTTTCTTACAGTCTTGATCAAAATGGAAAAGTAAAAACAGACAAGAGTGGAAACGAAAAACGATCTTTTCGTATGCCTAATGAAGATGACTGGACTTTAATAAAGAAACGAACTGAGCAGGAAATAGATAAAAGTGATAAAACTGTAGGAGAATATATTTATGATAATCTGTTGAGAAACCCTTCCCGGAAGATTCGTGGAAAACTGGTTAGTACAATTGAACGGAAGTTTTATCGGGGTGAACTTGAGCAAATTTTAAAAGTTCAAAAAAGATTTCATGAAGAGTTGGAGGATGAGGTTCTTTTGAAAAAATGTGTGGAGAATTTGTATCCCAACAATGATATTCATCGCAATTCATTATTGAATAAGGATTTTATTCATTTGATTATCAATGATATTATTTTTTATCAACGACCTTTGAAAAGTAAAAAATCTTCGGTTAGTAATTGTCCGCTGGAATACCGTGTTTATGAGGATAAAGAATCTGGAGAAAAAAA